>CAXNKX010000001.1:0-534601 GCA_964203335.1 Candidatus Nanopelagicus sp. | reverse complement strand
ACTCTCACTACTTGCTATACCCCAACCATCACAGTGATCAGAGGAAAGGTTTATGAATTCATCAAAGTTTTTGCCAACCACATCATTAAAGGTGGTGGGGGTGGGGGCGGTGTAACCAAGTAGTCGGCACATAGTTACTTAATCCTAATCTATTTACTAAATGAAGTAAGGGGCCAGCATTGCGCTGGCCCCTTACCTTGTTCTTACTTGTTATTTATGTCCTGCAATCGCAGCCTGCTCCTCAGGGGAGAGAACTAGCTTTTTGCGACCAAATAGACCAAAGCCAACCAAACCGATCACATAAACAATTGCAATCGCTTGGATAGCAGTTGTAAGTGCTGGGTTTAATGCTTGACCAACAAATACTAGAGCTGCAAGAGCACCTGCAACTAGAGCACCTGCTAAACCAACTGGTGATTTATATGGTCGATTTAGATTAGGCAGATTCTTCTTAAGCAGTACGTAAGAAAGCATCTGCAGGAAGTATGCGATTACCGCACCCCATACTGCGATGTTAAGTACTACAGCTCCTGCTGATTCTCCGCCATATTCGCGCCCAAAGAAGTGCGCCATAACCGACTATTGCACCAGCGATTAACGCTGTGTAAGGGGTTTTACGCTGATCCAGTTAAGGAAAGCACCTTTGGATAGTAACCAGCTCTAGATAGTGAGTAGATATTACGTCCGTAGGCAAACATAATTCCTTGCAAGTGATGCAAGTAAGACCGACTAGCGCAAAGGCAGCCAAGTAATTGCAGCCACATCTGAGTTAGGCAGTAATCGCTCTAAAGCCATCTAGTAGTGGCTCACCTGATTCAGATAACTCTTTAGCACCGGTAATACCTGGGTTTAATAGTCAAAACCAAGCATGGCTGTGATAACTAATGTGCCCATACCTACGGATACCAGCTTTTGGAATATCTTTTGCTGGATTATGTGCTTCCTCAGCTGCAAGTGGTAACTCTTCAATTCCTAAGAAGAACCACATTGCAAATGGCATCGCTGCCACAATTGGCCAGAGGCCAAATGGCAAGAAGGATGTATTGCCTGCTTCAGGTGCAATATTGGTTAAGTTATCAAATGAGAACTTACCGCTAAATATTGACATCAAAGCGAAGATCGCAAGAACACCTAGTGCAATAAATGAAACCCAAATTGCAAACTTAAATGAGATTGCAGTTCCTGAAATGTTTAGATAGTAGGAACGACTGCGTAGAGAATGATCCACCAAACCCAAACAGGCATAGTATAGACCAAATAATTCTTTAGTAATTGAGTCAGCATAGGAGGCTGAGAAGAAGACAATTACCGCCGGTAGTTGCAACATACTCAATTGTTTCAGCGAAGCCGGTGACAAAGCCACCCCAAGGCCCCATTGATGAACGAGCAAATGAGTAGGCGCCGCCTGTGTGAGGAAGGGCTGCAGCCATCTCGCCAATTGAAAACAACATTCCGTAATACATTATTATTACCAGGATGGTTGCGATAAGTAATCCGCCCCAACCAGCTTCAGCGATACCAAAGTTCCAGCCTGAGAAATCACCGGAGATAACCGCTGCAACACCTAAGTGCCCATAGAGCTAGTAATCCTGCATGACGTTCTAGACCACGTTTATCAAAGTAATCACTTGATACGTTGGTATAGGAGACGCCTTGCGATCCTTTTTCCGCCATAAACTTTCCTCCAATATCCACCCCTGAATGGGGCGGTATGAAGAATCAGCGTAGAACTGGCATTGGCTCTACTACTAGGTATTTAGGCGCCATTTCGGGTGCCTTTTTTGCCCTGGCTATGAAAGGATAAGCGTATGAGCGAAAAATTCCCCCTACCAAAGGCAGAGCTAGAAGCAAAGATCGCAAAGGGTGAGATCGACACCGTTGTGGTGGCGATGTGCGATATGCAAGGCCGCCTTGTTGGTAAAAGATTAGATGCTAAATACTTTTTATCAGATGTTTTAAAACATGGCACTGAAGGTTGTAACTACCTGTTAGCAGTTGATGTTGATATGAATACCGTTCCAGGTTATGCAATGAGCTCTTGGGAAAAAGGTTACTCAGATTTTGCAATGATTCCAGATCTAAACACCTTGCGATTAATTCCTTGGCAACCAGGAGCTGCATTACTTACTTGCAGATGTCACATGGCTTGATCACTCAGATGTTGTGGCATCCCCTCGTCAGATTCTTAGAAAGCAGATTAAAGCATTAGCCGATGCTGGTATGAAGGCGATGGTTGGAACAGAGCTTGAGTTTGTAGTTTATAACAACACATATGAGCAAGCATTTACTAAAGGATATAAAGATCTAACTCCAAGTAATCAATACAACGTTGATTACTCAATTCTTGGTGGATCTCGCATTGAGCCATTACTTCGCGCTATTAGATTAGGTATGAGTGGCGCCGGCATGAATGTTGAGTCGGTTAAGGGTGAGTGCAACTTTGGCCAACATGAGATTGCCTTTAAGTACTCAGTGATGCTCTTAAACTCCTGTGATAATCATGTGATTTATAAGAATGGTGCTAAAGAGATTGCAGCAGCTACCGGATACGCCCTGACCTTTATGGCTAAGCCAAATCAAAAAGAGGGTAACTCATCTCACATCCACCTCTCCTTTAGAGGTCTTAAGGATGAGATGGTTATGGCCGATGATAAAGATAAAGAGCACGGGCTATCTGATGTTGGTAGAAGCTTTATTGCAGGACAGATCAAACATCTTCGTGAGCTTTCACTGTTATTTGCACCAAACATTAATTCTTATAAGAGATATGTGCCAGGAAGCTTTGCGCCAACTGCAATTAGGTGGGGACGAGATAACAGAACATGTGCTCTTCGCTTAGTAGGACATGGTCAATCATTGCGCCTTGAAAACCGTGTGCCAGGTGGAGATGTGAATCCATACCTAGCTGTTGCAGGAATAATTGCAGCAGGCCTTGATGGTGTTAAAAACAACTTAAAGTTAGAGCCTGCATACACAACTAATGCCTACGATTCAGATTCACCAAGAGTTCCAGCAACAATGCTTGAAGCACAAACATTATGGGCAGGGTCTTCTTGGGTTAAAGAGGTATTTGGCAGTGAGGTTCAAGATCATTACGCCAATATGGCTCAGGTTGAGTTAGATGCCTACGGCAAAGCGGTAACTGATTGGGAGTTATTTAGAAACTTTGAAAGGTTTTAATTAAATAATGTCTGCTGTTTATGAAGTAATCAACCCTGCCAATGAGAAATCTGTTAACAAAGGTTGATCTAGCAGATTTAGCGGCGACCGATGCGGTAATTGAAAAAGCATCAAAAGCATTTCAAACTTGGAGAAAGATTGCACCCTCTGATCGCGCAAAACTACTGCGCGCATTCGCCCAAGTTGTTAGTGATCACCGGGAGGAGTTAGCAAAGCTTGAGGTAACAAACTCTGGTCACACCATAGGTAACGCCTTATGGGAGGCCGATAACGTAGCTAATGTTTTAAATTACTACTCAGCGGCTCCTGAGCGTTTATTTGGAAAACAGATACCGGTTGCAAATGGAATTGATATAACTTTTAAAGAACCACTTGGTGTTGTTGGCATTATCGTTCCGTGGAACTTTCCAATGCCAATTGCAGGTTGGGGATTTGCGCCAGCTCTTGCTGCTGGAAATACAGTTGTATTAAAACCTGCTGAGTACACACCATTAACAGCAATTAGATTAGGTGAGTTAGCACTTAAGGCTGGTATTCCAGAAGGTGTATTTAATGTTGTAGTTGGTAAGGGATCAATTGTTGGAAATAGATTTGTAACTCATCCAAAGGTTAGAAAAATTGTATTTACAGGTTCTACTGAGGTTGGAAAACAGATCATGGCAGGGTGCGCTGATCAGGTTAAGCGGGTAACACTTGAATTAGGTGGCAAGAGCGCCAATATTATTTTTGCAGACTCTGATATTGAAAGAGCAGCAGCGGCGGCGCCTGGCGCTGTATTTGATAACGCAGGACAAGATTGCTGCGCGAGATCTCGAATACTTGTTGAGAAAAGTGCCTTTGATAAATTTATGTCAGCCTTTGAGACAGCGGTTAAAAAATTTAGAGTAGAAGAGCCTTCCCTTGCAACAGCTGAGATGGGGCCTTTAATTAGTAAGAAGCAATTAGATTCAGTACAAGCTTATTTAAATGAGCCTGTTGCCTTTACAGGCAGTGCGCCAACGGGAGCTGGTTATTGGATGGCGCCAACCGTATTACTTCCTAAGGATACGAAGGCTAAATCTTGGAATGAAGAGATATTTGGACCAGTTGTTTCAGTTATGACATTTGATGATGAGGCTGATGCGATTAAAAAAGCTAATGACACTGAGTTTGGTTTATCTGGTTCGATTTGGACAAATAATTCAGGCAAAGCGATCAGGGTTGCCAGAGAGGTTGAGAGCGGAAATCTTTCCGTTAACTCAAACTCATCGGTTCGTTACTGGACACCATTTGGTGGATATAAGCAATCAGGGTTAGGAAGAGAGCTAGGACCTGATGCGCTAGATTCATTTACTGAAGTAAAAAATGTTTTTATTGCAACTGATAACTAAGGGGGACGGAAGATGAGTAAAAGACTAGAGGGTCAGAGTCGCAGTTATTACCGGTGCTGGTAGTGGTATTGGTTATGCCACCGCAGTGCGCTTAGCGGCTGAGGGAGCCAAGGTTGTAGTTGCAGATACCAATGAAGAAAGTGGAAATAAAGTAGCAAAAGAGGTTGGCGGACTTATTTGTTAAGTGTGATGTAACCAATGAAGCAGCAGGTTGCTAATCTTTATAAGGTTGCCTTTGATACCTATAACCGAATTGATATTGCTTTTAATAACGCAGGTATTTCACCCCCTGATGATGATTCAATTTTAATTACCGGCCTAGATGCGTGGGAGCGAGTACTTAAGGTAAATACAACAAGTGTGTTTTTATGTTGTAAAGCGGTTATTCCTTATATGCAAAAAGCGGGTAAGGGTTCAATTATTAATACCGCATCCTTTGTGGCAACAATGGGCGCTGCAACATCACAGATTGCATACACCGCCTCTAAAGGTGGCGTACTTGCTATGAGCCGCGAACTTGGTGTGCAGTTTGCAAGAGAGGGTATTCGAGTTAACGCTCTTTCTCCTGGCCCAGTTAACACTCCATTACTACAAGAGTTATTTGCTAAAGATAAAGAGCGCGCAGCGCGCAGACTTGTTCATATTCCTATGGGCAGATTTGCTGATGCATCTGAAATAGCAGGAGCTGTGGCATTTTTAGCCTCTGATGACTCAAGCTTTATTACCGCTGCTAACTTCTTAGTAGATGGTGGTATTTCTGGGGCGTATGTAACACCTTTAGATAATTAGGGAATTTCGTAAGGAAGTGATCTCTGATTTATCTGGATAGGAAGATTGAGCACCTGCCTTAGTCACCGAGAGTGATGCCACCTCTATCGCAAATTTTATAGCGGTTTTAGCATCTGCCCCAAATAGTAAGGCTGAGACAAAAGAACCAACGAAGGCATCCCCAGCACCTGTTGTGTCGACAACATTTACCTTTGGCGCAGTAACGCTTACTTGCTCACCTGTTTTAGGCTTAAAAATTGCACCCTTCTCTCCTAAAGTCACAATCATATTTGAAGTAAAGACTGCATTAGTAAAGTCATAATTATCTAGTGACTCAATACTCTGCATTTCACAGAATTCAGTTTCATTTGGAATTAGATAATCAGTATTACTTAGAATTTCACTAGGTATACTCTTATAGGGCGCCGGATTTAAAATGGTTACACAATCTCTCTCCTTGGCTGCAGTAAAGGCTTCTTTGATTACTTCCTCACTGATTTCATGCCCAGCAACTACAGCTGAAAGATTTGGAATCGACATAATTGCTTTGTAAACACTATCTGGGGCAAGTTTTTGATCAGCGTTGGAAACAACAATAATTCTATTCTCACCAGAGGCATCTACTGTTATATGAGCAACTGAAGTTTGTTTACCAGGACGAGTAACAAAACTAGATCTGACTCCAACAGAATTAAAATTTTCTATAATTGAATCTCCAAAACTGTCAGTTCCAACACTTCCAATGAAGACAACATCTGCTCCACATTTTGCAGAAATCACGGCCTGATTTGCTCCTTTGCCCCCAAAACCGGTGACAAAATTTTTACCCAAAACAGTTTGCCCAGGGGCTGGAATAACATCGGTATAAGCGGTTAGGTCCATCATCGCACTACCAACCACAGCAATCACAGGAGGAACCATCTGCTAAAGATACCTAATCAAAGAAGTTATGGAAATCAAATCTTTAAAGGGGGGAGCTACGCCTGATTTAACTAACCTTTTCAACCTCAGATGTAGCAATTCTGCGTAAGAAGGCATTAACTAAATCAAAGGCACGTTTATCTGAGGCAATCTTTTCCTTTTTAGTCTGTGCTCGTAGTTGATCAACTACAACTCCTTCGCGCTCAACCTCGGCGCATCCACCTTCCATAGCTAGCCACTCCTCTAAAACCTCTGGATCTATCTCTGGATGAAACTGCAAACCTAATGTGCGGCCCATAACAAATGCTTGGCTGGCAATTTCAGTTCGAGCTATTTCAAGTGCGCCCTTAGGAAGTGTCCATCTATCCCAGTGGTATTCAAACCAAGGACCAGTTGGGATTAAAGTTTTATCATCAGATTCAATTTCATACCAACCAAGCTCTGCTTTAGGACTTCTTGCAACTGAGCCACCTAGAGCTCTCGCCATTAATTGACCGCCAAAGCAGATACCAAAGATTGGCGTGCCATCATTATGAGCCGCTTTAAGCGCCGCTAACTCAGGCAGCAGCCAATTACCAATTCGCTCATCCTCATAGGCCCCATATGGAGCTCCCATAGGCACTACTACATCGTAATCACTTAGATTTGGGAAGGTGACTTTAATATTTGGATTGGCGTAATCACTTTCCGGTACTACTAAAAATCTTTCAATCTCATAGCCATGCTTTTCAAAGGCGGCCCAGATTGGGCCTCCCTTGGAGACATGATCATGTTCAATAAAGAGCGCGCGCACTTGAGGAGTTTATCTGCAACTAATAAAGTACTTGATCATTTTTACTTTAAAACTTATCAATTAACTGTTATCCGTTGGTGAGTTTTAGCACTCTCATAAGCTGCACTAGCAACCTTTAACGCTTGGTAACCATCTTCTCCAGTAATTATTGGTGATACACCATCTAATAAGACAGATGTGAAGTGTTCAATCTCAGCGAACCAACCCCAAGCCCTTGCTTCTTCGTGGGGAACTTTAAGCCAGCCTTTGTTTGTTTCCACCTTCTCAGCTATTTCATTACTACCTACTAATGTGTAGAGATCTAAGGTCTGTCCTCTAGCTAAATCAGCTCTGACATAACCATCTCGACCTAATACTTCAAGTACATCATCAACTCCACCGGGTGATACCCAAGAGGCATCTACGGTTGCTAATACATTGTTATCAAACTCTAAAGTGATTAAGCAGTGATCATCTACCGGTGATGATTTATCTACGGTAATGATTCGAGCATAAACATGGGTGATCTTAGCTGGCTTAAGTAGGTAGGAGATAAGACCAATTCCATGAATTCCCATATCCATGGTAACCCCGCCACCACTTAAGCTTTTATCTCTAAACCACTTCGCATGAGGACCACCATGTCGCTCACGGTGACTGATATGTACTATCTGACCAAAACTTTTATTATCAATTAACTCTTTTACTTTTTGGTAGCGAGGTGCAAAAATAATTTGTTCAGCATAAAAAAGTTTTATATTAGCTGATTTCGCAGCATCAATCATTTGCCTAGCATCATCTAGATTAATTGCTAAGGGTTTTTCACAAACTACATTTATCCCTTTACTGGCTGCAAGAAGTGTTAACTCCTTGTGATAGAGGTTAGGTAATGTAAGTGAGATAACATCTAATTTCTCAGTATTAATCATCTCCACAGCACTCTCATAAGCTTTGCAATTAAAACTACTAGAAAAACTATCTCTAGTTGCCTTAGACGGAGCGGCCATCGCAACAATCTCAGCCCTGTTTGTGGCAAGCCAGCCTTGTGCATGAAGTGTGCCTGCAAAGCCACCACCTACAATTGCAACTCTAAGTTTCATTATGAATCCTTTTTATTAGACTACCACTCGGGAGCATCTAACTTAGCAACCTCTGCAGCATTTTTGGCGATCTTAGCAATTGCTTCAAGCACCGTTGCAGCATCATCTTTACTACCCATTAATACACTGGTATTAAACCAAAGTGTATTTGAAGCTAAATGATCTGTTACTGGAAACTTTTGCTTATTGTATTTTATCTTCGTGACCTTACCGCGTAACCTTGGGCCAAGTGAATTACGATCTTTAAACATTTCAAGTCGGTGCATAGGAGGGTATGAGGTAGTAAGTGACATACCTTCAGCAAGTAGTGCATGCCTAATTTGATCTCTACTTGCACCACTTAATTTTTCACTTTCAACCTCCACCACATAGCAATAATTTCCCTGATCAGTGCACCCCTTATACCTTCCTTGGGGTTTAAAGCCAGGAATCTTTGCTATTTCGCTATTAAGCCAATTTGCATTAGCAGCTCGATTTTTTTGTTGCTCAGCAAATCGTGCTAATTGTGTTCTAAGCACTGCTCCTTGCCACTCACTTAATCGATAATTTCCACCTAGTCTGATATGACGGTAGTACCAGATTCCTTCACCACGTCCACAATTTATATATGACTTAAACATTGGTATTAAATCTTTACGGCGAGTAGTAATTACACCACCCTCACCTGCTGTCATTAACTTAGATGATTGAAATGAAAATGATCCTGCGTCTCCGATTGTGCCGGCATGCTGACCATTCCACCTAGAACCATGGGCATGAGCTGAGTCCTCAATAATTGCAATGCCATGTTTTTTACCAAGTGCTAGTAGGCCATCCATATCAGACATAGATCCTGCAACATGCACGCAGACGATAGCTTTAGTCTTCCGAGTAATTGCAGCCTCTGCTTGCTTAATATCGATCGTGCCAGTTAATGGATCTACATCTACAATCTTTGGAATTGCATTAACAGTTAAAATAGTGCTAATTGTTGCTAAAAAAGACCAATCAGCGACAATAACCTCATCGCGGTCCCCAATACCTAATGCTAGAAAAATAACCTCTAGGGTATGGGTGCCATTAGTTACCGCAAAAGAGGCTTCAGCATTTGTGTACGCACTCCACTCTTTTTCAAACTCTTTAACCTCTTTACCCTGATTTGCCCACCAGTTTCGAGAATCTAGAACTCGGTTAAGTGCTTCACGTTCAGTCTCATCGAAGTAAGGCCAAGGCGGAAATGGGGTGCTTCTAACCTTATTTCCTCCGGTAATTGCTAACTTATCCATTATTTTTTCCTCTCTGTTGTCTCGAGCATCATCCGAGTTCTTATTTTTTCAGCAGCATATGCCGCTGCTCCAATCACACCTGCTTTGACATCTAGGTTGGTAGATTGAATTTTTATCTCAAACGGTAATAATTTATTTGCCCATTCTTCTACAATCGGTAGCAACATCGGGTTACTGCCGATACCTCCGCCAATAATAATTAATTCTGGATCAGCTACAGCTTTAAGTGATGCACAAACATATCCAAGGTATTTACCTACCTCTTGCACAACCGCCACCGCTGTCTCATCTCCTGTCTTAGCAAGTGCAAATATTTCTTTAACTGTTATTGATTCCTTACTTTTAGTAAGGCTTTCATACCTCTTAATAATTCCCTTGGTGCCAACTACTGACTCTACTAAGCCATTTTCAATCGCCCATGGATCCTCTAGATTGCCAAACAAAGGTAGAAATGAAATCTCACCGGCTGCTCCGCGTGAGCCTCTAACTAGTTGACCATCGATAAATATGCCAGCGCCAATGCCAGTTCCTAGCTGAACGAGTGCAAAATTTAATACTTCCTTAGCCGCACCGTGTAGGTATTCACCAACTGCGGCTAGATTTAAATCATTTTCTACATCAACTTCTACATCAAATAATTTTTTTAAGATACTTGCCAGGTGCATACCATCAAGATTCCCAATATTGGCGCCTAGGGAGAGTTTGCCATCCTTACTTATGATGCCGGGAGTACCAATTGATATTTGTCTTATCTTTTCACTAGGTATACCTGCTTTTTCTGCCACAGATTTAATCAACTCAATAATTTGCGCAATTATTAGACTTCCGCCCTGTGGGTTAATTGGTTCATAGGCATCAGCTAATATCTTTCCGCCCACATCAGCAATTGCGCATGCAATTTTGGATCCACCTAAATCAACTCCAACACCAAAGCCAGTGTTTGGATCTAGTTCATAAAGTGCTGCTCTTCTCCCAGGTCTACCTTGTGTAAAACCAGACTCTCTAATTAGCTCATTTTCAAGAAACAGTTCAACAATTAAATCAACAGTTGGTCTTGATAATCCACTGAACTTTATTAATTGAGGAATGCCAATTGGATTTTGTTCTGAGATAATTTTCATTACTCGCTGTTGATTTATTTTTCGAACTAAATCATGACGATCTCTAACACTTGTCATCGGATCAATCACTCTTTCACCGCCCCACCAGATAAACCAACTACCAACCATTTTTGAATAGCAATTGTGAAAATTACTATTGGCAGTAATGCAACAGTTGCTGCTGCTGCCATTGGTCCCCAATCCAAGGTGCGATTAGAGATAAAACTTGAAACTAAGATTGGCATAGTTTTACTGCCCTCACCTGCCATAATGATTGGGATCAAAAACTCATTCCATGACAAGAGGGCAACAAAGACCCCTGTTGCAACTAAGCCTGGAGTTACCAACGGAATTAAAACCTTGGTAAATAGTTGAAGATTACTAGCACCATCTACTCTGGCAGCATCTTCGATCTCAGTTGGCACCTGATCAAAAAAGTTTGTCATTAGCCAGATTGCAAATGGAATATTAAATCCTGTGTAAATCAAAATTAAGGCCCAAGCTCGATCATAAAGACCAAAGTAAGTACTTAGGTTATATAGTGGCAGAATAATTACAATTCCAGGTAATGCTCTAACTATGATCATTAAAATTTCAAGTGCGCTTCTACCTTTAAATTTTTCCACCCTTGCCAGGCTGTAGGCAGCTAAACTTCCAATTACTAGGCACAAAGCGGTAGTAGCTAAAGTTATAAAAATGGTATTAAAATATATCTTCCAAAAGCCGTCTAATGAAAACAGTAGTTGATAATTCTTCCAGGTTGGTGTGAAGTTGAAGAATTTTGGCGGAAGGGTAAAGGTGTCTATACGAGCTTTAATCGAGGTAGAGATCGTCCAAAAGATCGGAAACATCGAGAAAAACAACGCTACCGACAAAATAAAATAACTTATAACTTTCCCAGGTTTAAGTCTCATCGCACACTCTTTGCTGATTTGCGCCAAAGAATATAGACCGGCATAGTTATGATCAAAATGATTACACCCAGCGCTGCTGCCCTAGACATCTCCAGAAATACAAAGCCAGTTTTATAAGTCCAAAGCCCAAGTGTGGTGGTGTCATTACCAGGCCCACCTCTAGTTAAAATAAACAAAGTGTCAAACAGTTTTAGAAAATCCATGATTTTGATCATGGTTAAAACTAAAAGTGTTGGAACTATTAGGGGAAGAGTAATTCGGAAGAAGACTTGAAACTTATTGGCACCATCTACTAAGGCAGCTTCATAAATTGAGGTCGGTATCGTGGCAAGGGCCGCTACTGTTAGCAGCATTACAAATGGCACCGATTGCCAAGAATCAACAATTACTATGGCAATTAAAGCTGAAGTTCTGGCCCCTAACCAGTTGTAGCCATCACTACCAAACTGCGAGAGTGCCCAATTAATAATGCCAATGTCAGTATCAAACATAAATCTAAAAATTAAACCAACAGCAACTGGTGTGAGTAGCATTGGGGTGATTAATACAGATCTAAAAAATTTACTTCCGCTCAGATTTTGGTGCAGCACTATTGCAAGGAAAATTCCAAGTGGGATTTGAACTAGTAATCCGATCACCATCAACTGTATGGTGGTAACAAGAGTTGAATAAGTCTCAGGTGCTGATAGAGCTAATCTGTAATTATCTAAGCCAATAAATTTAGTAGGAGCAAATGAGGAGAGGTTTACATTTAAAAATGAAAGATATATTCCATAAATTAAGGGGATAAGAATTGTAAGTGATAACAAAATCCAAGTTGGGGCGGTAAAAGAAATTGTTGGTTTGGCGGATGATTTAATGGTGCGTTTACTTATACGCAATTAAATCATCCGCCATCCCATTAAGCTAAATCTATCTTGGTTCGTTAGCCAAAATAGTTTTTAGTTTTTCATTTAATGCATCCATTGCAGCCTTTGAAGCGGATTTACCAGTTAAAACTTTGGTAACCGCATCAATTGCAGCCACTTCAAACTCTGGCCATACTGCAATTTGTGGGTATCTTTCGATTCTAGATGATGCTGGAATCTCTAGTTGTGGAAGGTATGGATTCTTCTCTAACAGAGATGAATCGGAAATAATTGATTTACGTCCGATTGCAGCAGCGCCTGATTCAAGATATGCCTTGGCATTTGTCTTTCCTAGAACAAATTCTAGGAATGCCCAAGCAGCATTTGGATTCTTAGCATCTGAAGGAATTCCTATATTCCATCCAGCAAGGTGAGTGATATCGCTTGCACCCTTTGGCATTGGAGCAGTGGCAAATTTTCCAGCATTCTTATTAATGCTTGGATCAAGTGCCATTCCGTAGTAGCCAGAGTAGTTAAGCATTGCACCAATATTTTCACCTAAGAATTTACTTGTTACCTCATCACCGTTTGCGGTAATTGCACCCTTTGGTGATACAGAAAGTAATTTCTTCATGTAATCAACAGCTGCAATTGCCTCAGGTGAGTTAACAGTTGGATTTAGGTTTTCGTCATAAAGTTTTCCACCAAATGACCAAACCATTGTCATCCACCACCAAGAAACGTTTGGTCCAAAGCCAATTAATTGGCCATTAGCACCTGATGCTTGAATTTTCTGTGCGTTTGAGTACCACTCATCCCATGTTGTAGCAGGCTTTATGCCCAACTTCTCATAAAGATCAGTGCGGTACCACTGAATCATTGGCTCAGTTGAAAGTGTTAGACCAAAGGTCTCACCACTTGCACACTTGCCATAATCTTGCTGACCTTCATCAAAATCATTGATGTCGTACTCATCTGATCCTGATACCCATTCACCAAGGTCGGTCATTGCCTTTGCTTGGCAGAATGGTGCTAGGAAAGAGTTATCAAACTGGGCGATGTCATATGCACCAGATTTTTGCTTGTAGGAGAGTAATTGCTTCTGATGAGCTTCACCATAAGGTGTCTCGGAAACATTAACTTTAACTCCAGTCTTCTCTTCGAATTCAGGAATGAAACTTTGGATTGAAGTTGATGATGGGCTAGGAATTAAAAATAAATTTAGCTCACCACTTAACTCTTCACTAGAGTCATTACCAGAACTACTGCATGCAGATAGTCCAAGTGCTAGGACACAGACCAGAGCAATACCTTGCGCGCGCTTTAGTTTTGCCACTTTCGGATCCTTTCATTTCGAGGCGAACGCCTCGAGTTGTCGAAAATCTACCTTTTAAAGGGCGATTTATGCGATTAGTAAAATAACAATAGTACTTAAATAACTTTCTAGCACCCTAAATGCCCATACGCTATAGCCCTATGCCAAAGCGCCTGAAGCCGCCAACGAGTAAAAATAAACGGGCATTAGTAGCTATCGCTCACGCCGATGATTTACTGCTCTTTATTGGTGGCACCATCAGTGCATTGATATCTGATGGTTGGCAGATTGGCGTAGTTAGGGCAACTGATGATCGCTGGGACTCCTTTAAGTTAAGTGAATCCCAAAGTATTGCGGCCAATAAATCTGAGTTTGATCAGGCAATGGCAGCTCTGGGAGTTAAACAGATCTTTGAGTTAGGGCTAGCCACAGATCAATTAGCTGATTTTTCAGAGGTTGCGCTGCGAATGGAGTTTATTAAAATCATTCGCCAATTTAAGCCATACCTGACTATTACCTTTGACCCAGATTCATATTTATATGAGGATAACGAAGATCATAAAAAGGTTGCGATCGCTATGGCTGAGGCAAATTGGGCATCTGGCTTTGATAAGCATCCAAATGCTGGCGATAAGCAGTATCCACCATATCTACCAGTTGCTAAGTGGTACTTCGGACGCGAGGTTGCAAAGCCCACACATTACTTTGATGTTACTAAGCACCTACCTAAGGCAATCACAGCTACCCAACTTCACAAAACTATGCTGACTAATATGGCACATCAGGTTGAGTTAAAGCGACAGACAATCGAAGATGATTCAAATATAACAATTGATATAGAACAATTGTTAAATAAATTTGCAGATAAAATAATGAAGAGTAATAGGATAGATCAAATTAAAGGCGTAGAGTATGCAGAGATCTTTAGAGTAATAGATGATTCAGAACAGATATTAAAGTTAACTAAGGTAAAGGAGCGCTAATGTTTAAAGCCCAGGGATTTAATGTCGAATATGGTTCAAATATCTGTGCCAAGCGATTAGATTCAATTGGAGAGTATGTCTTAATTACACATCTTGAGCCTTGGGCATTTTTAAAAGATAAGGTAAAAAACCAACCGATCGAAATTGTTGAGGCAAAGAACTTATCGAAGGCATACTTAGATGAATTAGCTAATCGACTTCCTGCTGTACATATTGTTGGGTTAGGTGGTGGTTCTGCGATGGACACCGCCAAGTGGGTACATTGGCGCCGGCAACTACCCCTTACTCAAATCCCATCAATCCCATCAGTAGATGCATGCTTTACTCGTATGAGCGCACTGCGCGAACAAGGTGGTGTTATTTATGACGGAGATGCTGTTCCTGAAATCGTGTTAGTTGACTATGAACTTTTTAGATCAGCACCCGCACCAATGATTACAAGTGGCATAGGTGATGTGCTCTCCTGTCACACCGCCTGGTTTGATTGGAAGTATGCCCATGAAAGCGGAAAAGATGAGTTTAATTGGCAGGCTAGCGATATCCAGATCTCTAAAAATTACCTAACGGAGTTATCTGATTGCGCTTCTGGAATTAAGGCCCAGACTGATGAAGGTTTAAAACGGTTAATGGAGCTACATCGCGATATTGGTTGGCGCTGTCATGAGTTAAAACATGCCAGATTTGAGGAGGGCAGTGAACACTTTTTTGCATACACCTTTGAGGAGGTTACTGGTAGAACTATTGCCCATGGTGAGTTAGTTAGCTTAGGCGTTTTACTAATGTCTAAATTTCAGGGCAATGATTATGAGGGTGCTAAAGCAATTGTAGAAAAGGCTGGCACTAGACACCGGCTTGCAGATTTAAAGGTGAGTGAGAAAGAGTTTCTAGATTCAGTTCGCCGTACTCAATCATTTTCAATTGAGCAAAATCATTGGTTCTCATATGCAAGAACTATAGATTTTTCAAAGATATCAGATCAAGATATTTTAGCTACAGTAAATTGGTAAAGATTAAACAGATCTAAGTACTGCAGTTACCTTACCTAGTATCTGAGCATCATCTGCTGGAATTGGTGCGTAATCATCATTTGCAGGTAGTAGCCAGAAATGACCATCTTTTTTAGACCAAGTTTTAACAGTTGCTTCACCATCAATCATCGCTGCCACAATCTCACCTTTTTGGGCATCCTTCTGGCTTCTAATAACAACATAATCACCATCACAGATAGCAAGATCAATCATTGAATCACCTTTTACCTGCAACATAAACAAGTCACCTTTACCAACAAGTGATTCTGGAAGTGGTAATACCTCTTCAACCTCTTGCTCAGCCAGGATTGGATTACCTGCTGCAATCTTTCCAACCAAAGGAATTAAGCGAGTCTTACCTTGCGGTGCGGCCTGACCATCTTGACCAGGCAGGGTTATCTCAATTGCCCGACCTCGGGCGGCATCCCTTCGGATCCAGCCCTTCTCTTCAAGAATCTGCAGTTGATAGGTGACTGATGCGGTGGAGGATAGGCCGGCCTTCTCGCCTATCTCGCGCATAGAGGGTGGATAGCCCTGGTTCTCAACTGCGGTTTTGATGACGGATAAAATCTTTAGCTGCCTTGGGGTCAGGCCATTGTCATCGGCTGGGCCATCAGGAAGCTCTGAAACCTGCTTTTTACTCGGTGTTTTAGCCATATCTAAAGGGTAGCAGGGGGATGAGAAAAAAATCAAACATTTGTTCGGTTTTAACTAGACAATGTCAGTGGCGTAGTGTTTAATACTCTATAGAACAGGTGTTCGAATCCCCTCGAACCCGGTTATCAGGAGAAGAAAATGAAAGCAAGACAGGTGAAGCGATTGGCAAGAACAGGTTTATCAATATCGCTATTAGTAGTGATTGGCGCTGGTTTTAGCACCATTTCATCAGCTAGTGATAAAAGTGATGCAGCTATTTCAAGTGGTGAAAGTAAGTATGTGCAGGTCGTGGTAACACCAGGTGAGAGCCTTTGGTCTATTGCTGCGATGGTGGCCGGGGATGCTGCAGATCCAATCTGTAGTCGCCGATATTGTTGAGGTTAATAAGCTAAAGAGCGCTGATGTGCCAGCGGGTACAAGGTTGCTCAGTTCCAACCTTCTAGAAAGTTTGATCAGCAAATAGAGGAATCTGCCTATTTGCTGCGCCTAAAGAAAAAATTTAGCCAAACACGCCGATTCAGGTGCTTTTAAACTCTCAAGGGCGGGTCTATGGTTGCCCCAACATATAGGGGTGATTACGCTTATGGCTTCCATAAGTAGTAGTTTTCCGCTAATGTGCTCTTCCCCCGCTTAGCTAAAAAAGGAGAAACCCCTCGTGATCTGCCCGTTCTGTCGCTTTGATGATTCAAGAGTGATTGATTCACGTCCAACCGATGAGGGAAATCAGATCCGCCGCCGGCGCGAGTGCACCAGCTGCGGTAAGCGCTTTAACACGGCTGAGAGCTCCATCCTTTTAGTTATCAAACGATCAGGTGCTACTGAGCCTTTCTCACGTGAGAAGGTAATTAGCGGTGTTCGCAAGGCATGCCAAGGCAGACCAGTAAATGATGATGATTTAGCCCTACTTGCCCAGCGAGTTGAGGAATCACTTCGTTTAGATGGCGCTGCAGAGGTTGAGGCTCAAGAGGTCGGACTTGGCACTGCTAGCACCACTTCGTGAACTCGATGAGGTCGCCTACCTACGTTATGCCTCGGTATACCGTAACTTCGCTTCCTTAGAAGATTTTGAAGCTGAGATCGCACTTCTGCGCGCTGAGCCTTCTAGAAATTTTAAAGTAAGTAAAGATTCCCGAAATCAAGCATTAATTAAGTAGCCCCTTAAGTAGATAAGAAGATAAGAAAAGTTAGAAAAGTTCGGAAGTAAAGTTTTAAATTTAAGAATTAAATAACAACTAGGGTTAAAGGGGCAACAGAATGTCAATAGTGAATAAGGGAGCAGTGGCTAAGACCAGTAACAAAAAAGGTCTAACCATCGAACGTATTTATACAACCGCTGGTGTGCACCCCTATGACAGTGTTAAGTGGGAAAGACGTGATGTTGTTCAGACCAACTGGAAATCCGGTGAGGTTATCTTTGAACAAAAGAGTGTTGAATACCCTGACTTTTGGTCGGTAAATGCCTCAACTATTGTTACAACAAAGTACTTCAGAGGAGCGCTGGGCGCAGAAAATCGTGAGTACTCACTTAAGCAGGTAATTGATCGCGTAGTTTTAACCTATACAAAAGCTGGAAAAGATAATGGTTACTTTGCAACTGATGAAGATGCTCAGGTTTTTGAACATGAATTAACTTATATGTTAATGCACCAGATATTTTCTTATAACTCACCAGTTTGGTTTAACGTTGGCACAGCTGCCCCACAACAAGTATCTGCTTGTTTTATTCTCTCAGTTGATGACACGATGGAATCTATTCTTAATTGGTATAAAGAAGAGGGCTTTATCTTCAAAGGTGGATCAGGTGCCGGTCTTAATCTTTCAAGAATTCGCTCATCTAAAGAGCTTTTAAAATCAGGTGGCACAGCCTCAGGTCCAGTCTCATTTATGAGAGGTGCTGATTCATCCGCTGGCACAATTAAATCAGGGGGCGCAACAAGACGTGCTGCCAAGATGGTTGTATCTAGATGTTGATCATCCAGATATTGAAGAGTTTATTGAGACAAAGGTAAGAGAAGAAGACAAAATCAGAGCACTTCGTGATGCCGGCTTTGATATGGACCTTGGCGGAAAAGATATTGTTTCTGTGCAGTATCAAAATGCTAATAACTCAGTGCGAGTATCAGATGCCTTTATGCGCGCATATGAGGCTGGTGAATCATTTGACTTAACAGCTCGCTCAACTGGTGAGGTTATTGAATCAGTAGATGCTAAGAAGTTATTCCGCAAGATGGCAGAGGCGGCATGGGCGTGTGCTGATCCTGGAATTCAATACGATGACACGATTAATGAGTGGCACACCAACCCAGAGACTGGCCGCATTAACGCATCTAATCCATGCTCTGAGTACATGTCACTAGATAACTCATCATGTAACTTGGCATCTTTAAACTTAATGAAGTTCTTAAAAGCAGATGGTTCATTTGATGTTAAAAACTTTGTAAAGGTAACTGAGCTAGTTATTACCTCAATGGATATCTCAATCTGCTTTGCAGATTTTCCAACCCAGGCAATTGGTCAAACCACCAGAGATTTTCGTCAATTAGGAATTGGTTATGCAAACCTTGGCGCCCTGCTTATGGCATCAGGTTTGGCATATGACTCAGAGGGTGGACGTGCACTAGCTGGCGCAATCACATCTGTATTAACTGGTGTTTCATATCGAAGGAGCGCAGAGCTGGCAGGCATTGTTGGTGCGTATAACGGATATGCTCGAAACGCTGCTGCTCACACCAAGGTAATGCGCAAGCACCAGAATGCAACTGAGTCTGCAAAATCTGTTTCAACATTAGATAAAGATGTTTGGGCAGAGGCAATTAAGCAATGGGCAACAGGTAATGCGTTAGGTGAGAAAAATGGCTGGCGTAATGCCCAAGCATCAGTATTAGCTCCAACTGGAACTATTGGCTTAATGATGGATTGTGATACCACCGGTATTGAGCCAGATCTAGCACTTGTTAAGTTTAAGAAAATGGTCGGCGGTGGTTCGATGCAGATCGTTAATCAGACTGTGCCACTTGCTCTTAAAAAACTTGGCTATACCGATGAAACAATTGAAGCAATTGTTGAGTACATATCAGAGCATGGAAATATTATTGATGCACCAGGATTAAAGCCTGAGCACTACACAGTCTTTGATTGCGCAATGGGAGTTCGCTCAATTAGCGCGATGGGCCATGTTCATATGATGGCTGCATGTCAGCCGTTTTTATCAGGTGCTATATCTAAGACAGTTAACCTGCCAGCGGATGCAACAGTTGAAGAGATCGAAGAGGTTTACTACCAAGGTTGGAAGTTAGGTATTAAGGCACTTGCTGTTTATCGTGATAATTGCAAGGTTGGTCAACCACTATCTGATTCAAAGGGTAAAAAAGCTGAGATAGTAGTTGATAACGCCAACCAACTGCAATTCGCCGCCGTCTTCCAAAATCAAGACCAGCACAAACCACCTCATTTTCAGTAGCAGGGGCAGAGGGTTATATGACCGCTGGTGCATACGCTGATGGCGCGCTAGCTGAAGTTTTCTTAAAACTTGGTAAGCAAGGTTCAACTCTTGCTGGTGTGATGGATGCATTTTCAATTGCAATATCAGTTGGATTGCAATATGGCGTTCCACTTGAAACATATGTGGAGAAGTTTGCTAACCAAAGATTTGAGCCAGCTGGTATGACTGATGATGCTGATATCAGAATGGCGCAATCAGTAATGGATTACATCTTCCGCAGATTAGCCCTTGATTATCTACCATTTGATGCCAGAGCTGCTCTTGGAATTTACTCAGCAGCAGAGCGCGCTCGCGCCCTTGAAACTGGTGATTACACACCGGATGAAAAAGAATCAATTGCGCAGATGGTGAAAAATTCACAATCAGTAAAGATTGAAAAGGCTCCTATTGATAACACACCAGTTGGTTCCTCTATGGAGCTCTTTGAAAAGATGGCTGGAGTTAAATCAGATGCACCACTTTGTATGACATGTGGTGTGAAGATGAGAATGGCTGGATCATGTTTTGTCTGCGAAGGTTGCGGAAACACCTCAGGTTGTTCATAAATCAATAATTAAAGTTATCAGGGCTCGCAGTTAAAACTGCGGGCCCTTACTTTTTTCCAATAACCTGCGCTAGTGAGTGAGTATTCAAAAAAGGTTAGATCAGCCCTTGATGTTGCAGTTACTGCAATTGGTGGGCAACCAAGAGCTGGCCAAATTGAGATGGCAGAGGCGGTTGCAAATGCGCTATCTGATCGTCATCACCTTTTAGTTCAAGCAGGAACTGGTACCGGTAAATCACTTGCCTACCTTGTTCCAGCATTAGTTCATGGCAAAAAAGTATTAGTAGCAACTGCCACCTTAGCTTTGCAGCGGCAGTTAATTGAGCGAGATTTACCAAAAATAAAAGCTGCACTAGATAAAGAGTTAAAGCGAGATATTTCATTTGCTATCTATAAAGGCGTTGGTAATTACGTTTGTCTTCAGAAGATGAATAACGCCGCAAATGATCCTGAGGGTGAAATGATTTTAGAGATTTCTTCCCTTGAGGCGGATGCAAAAAGATTAAGAGCTTGGGCGCAATCACCTAGTGCAAGTGGGGATAGAGATGATGCCCCTGAGGTTGATAGGCGGGTGTGGGCGGCTAACTCTGTTTCAGGCAGAGAGTGCATAGGAGCGGATGAGTGTCCATCAGGTTCTAAATGTTTTGCAGCCCTTGCAAAAGCTAAGGCACAAACTGCAGATATTGTTGTTACAAACCACACCTTGCTAGCAATTGAAATTGTTGATTCACATCCTATTTTGCCGGAGCGAGATGCAATTATTTTAGATGAAGCACATGAGTTTATGGATCGCACTACTCAAGCTGTTACCGAGGAGTTAACCGCGGCCAGAGTTTCACGTGCAGCTAATATGGCAAGAAAACATATGCCAGGTAAAGGCAGTGATGCGTTAAATAAAGCGGCGGAAAAATTTGCTGCAGCTATAAATGATTACGCTGATGATCTAAAGGCTGATCCGATAAAAGCTGGCAGGTTAGATAAATTACCATCCTCACTTAGAAGCACCTCTTCGCGCAGTTAAGGAAGCAGTCTCTGCTGTAACTGCATTAATTGCAGCCGATGCTGAAATTATTGATCCAAACACAATGGCTGAGCGGGCAAGAGTAAAGGGTGCGCTAAATGAGATTAGCCAAACCTGCACCAAGTTATTAAAACCTGGTCACACACATGTGCTTTGGTTTGAGCCAACCTATTCAACTTTATACCTAGCGCCGCTGGCAGTATCTGATGTATTGCGCGGTAATTTGCTAACTCAAACTCCAGTTATTGCAACTAGTGCGACTTTAACCGTTGGTAAATCATTTGATGCAATTGCTAAAAATATTGGCTTTGTGATTGCAGGTAAAAATGATGATGAAAACATTGAAGAAAATGAAGAGGATAGTGAGGATGATGAAAAGGGCTTAATGGATCCAGCTAACTTGCAGATCCTAGATGTTGGTTCACCATTTGATTTCACTAATCAAGGAATGCTTTATTTGCCAAAGGATTTACCTGAGCCAGGCAGGGATGGACCATCTAAGGAAGTACTAACTGAATTAGGTGAGTTAATTCAGGCAGCAGGTGGGCGCACATTAGCTTTATTCTCATCTTGGCGTGGTGTTGAGATGGCTGATGAACATTTAAGAGATGTTTTAGCAGAGCTTAAAATTCCAATAATTACGCAACGCAGAGGAGATAGCGTTGGGCCGTTAGTAGATAAGTTTGCAAAAGATGAGCGATCAATTTTACTTGGCACAATTTCACTTTGGCAGGGCATTGATGTGCCTGGACCGTGCTTGCACATTAGTTGTTATCGATCGCATTCCATTTCCAAGACCTGATGAACCAGTTTTATCTGCAAGGGCTGCTGAGGCGGACGCGGCAGGTGGCTCAGGTTTTATGCAGATCTCATTGCCACGGGCTGCCTTACTTTTAGCCCAAGGTACTGGGCGATTAATTAGATCATTAGATGATCGAGGTGTTGTGGCAATCCTAGATTCTCGAATTGTTAATAAAAGATATGGCTCAATACTTTTAAACTCAATGCCGCCATTTTGGCGCACCAATGATGGTGAAGTTATAAAAGATGCACTGCGTAGATTAGATGCGCAGTATCTAGAGAAAAAAGATTAAAGCGCTTTTAATTTAGTTAGGAGCGTGGGCCAAGTATTTGCAAAGCTTGGGTGAAGATTTTTATTTATAACCTCATCAAAGGCTATCCAAGCCACCTCTTTAGATTCATCATTTGCTTCATGAGCTACTAATTCAGGGTGTGCTTTAGCAATTACAGTGTGATAACTCCAGATCCCATGATCATCAATAAATATCTCACCCGCTGTTAACTGATCTGCGCTAATTCCAATCTCTTCATGTGCCTCTCTAATTGCTGCCTCAATTACGCTCTCATGTGAGTCACGAGCACCACCTGGAATACCCCAAGTGTCGCCATTGTGAACCCAAGGCGCACGATGTTGCATAAGAATTGCGCCATCTCTTACTAACAGTAATCCGGCTGCACCATTTAAACCCCAATGTTTGCCACCACAATTACACTCGATCCATCCATCGCCATCACGGTGCGCCATGAGAGTAGTTTTACACACAACTACTTAATTCACAGCCATGTGAATTTCACACCCAACGGAATCAAAATTTATTTAGATTACCGCTATGCCTCTTTACCTGCAATTGATGATTACGCAAATGATTTAAAAACAGATCCGCTAAAAGCTGGCCGGTTAGAGAAATTACCATCACAATTAGAAGCACCACTTAGAGCAGTTAAAGATGCGGTCTCTGCTGTAACAGCGTTGATTTCAGCCGATGCTGAAATCATTGATCCAAACACAATGGCTGAGCGGGCAAGAGTAAAGGGTGCGCTAAATGAGATTAGCCAAACCTGCACCAAGTTATTAAAACCTGGTCACACACATGTGCTCTGGTTTGAGCCAACCTATTCAACCTTGTATTTAGCACCCCTGGCTGTCTCAGATGTGCTTGCGCGGTAATTTGTTAACTCAAACACCAGTTATTGCAACTAGTGCGACTTTAACCGTTGGTAAATCATTTGATGCAATTGCTAAAAATATTGGCTTTGTGATTGCAGGTAAAAATGATGAGGAAAACATTGAAGAAAATGAAGAGGATAGTGAGGATGATGAAAAGGGCTTAATGGATCCGGCTAACTTGCAGATCCTAGATGTTGGTTCTCCATTTGATTTCACTAATCAAGGAATGCTTTATTTGCCAAAGGATTTACCTGAGCCAGGCAGAGATGGACCATCTAAGGAGGTACTTACTGAATTAGGTGAGTTAATTCAGGCAGCAGGTGGGCGCACATTAGCTTTATTCTCATCTTGGCGTGGTGTTGAGATGGCTGATGAACATTTAAGAGATGTTTTAGCAGAGATTAAGATTCCAATAATTACTCAGCGCCGAGGTGATTGCAGTTGGGCCGCTAGTTGATAAGTTTGCAAAGGATGAGCGGTCAATTTTACTTGGCACAATTTCACTATGGCAGGGAATTGATGTGCCAGGAAGTGCCTGCACATTAGTTGTAATAGATCGCATTCCATTTCCAAGACCTGATGAACCAGTTTTATCAGCTAGAGCTGCTGAGGCTGATGCGGCAGGTGGCTCAGGTTTTATGCAGATCTCATTGCCACGGGCTGCCTTACTTCTAGCCCAAGGAACTGGGCGATTAATTAGATCATTAGATGATCGAGGAGTTGTGGCAATCCTAGATTCTCGAATTGTTAATAAAAGATATGGCTCAATACTTTTAAACTCAATGCCACCATTTTGGCGCACCAATGATGGTGAAGTTATAAAAGATGCACTGCGTAGATTAGATGCGCAGTATCTAGAGAAAAAAGATTAAAGCGCTTTTAATTTAGTAAGGAGCGTGGGCCAAGTATTTGCAAAGCTTGGGTGAAGGTTTTTATTTACAACCTCATCAAAGGCTATCCAAGCCACCTCTTTAGATTCATCATTTGCCTCATGTGCTACTAATTCAGGGTGTGCTTTAGCAATTACAGTGTGATAACTCCAGATCCCATGATCATCAATAAATATCTCACCCGCTGTTAACTGATCTGCGCTAATTCCAATCTCTTCATGTGCCTCTCTAATTGCTGCCTCAATTACGCTCTCATGTGAGTCACGAGCACCACCTGGAATACCCCAAGTGTCGCCATTGTGAACCCAAGGCGCACGATGTTGCATAAGAATTGAGTTATTTCTTACTAAGAGTAATCCGGCTGCGCCATTTAAACCCCAATGTTTGCCACCACAATTACACTCGATCCATCCATCGCCATCACGGTGTGCCATGAGAGTAGTTTTACACACAACTACTTAATTCACAGCCATGTGAATTTCACACCCAGTGTGATCAAAATTTATTTAGATTACCGCTATGCCTCTTTACCTGAAATTAATCACACTTCTTATGTTGCCAATCACATTAACTTCTTGCGCGAAAGCACAAGGAGCACTCGCCCCAACGGGTGATAAATATGACGGCTATGGTGCTTATCTACCTGATCAAAATAAAAGTTCAAGTCAAGGTTTTTTGCCAGATGTTGAAAGTGGTGCACTTGAACCAATAATTAATTATGTTGATGGCCTTAATATGGCGTTAACTGGTGATTTCACATTAATTAGAGGTAGTGCGCTTAAAGATTGTGGCTGTCTTGATATTACCTACAGATTAGCCAATCTATTTAAATCATCGACCTTAATTGGAGGTGAGTACAAGCTGGGCAGTATCACCTTGCTTAAAGATGGCTTATCTGAAAAGAGTTTTAAGGTACAAGTTAATAGAAGTGACATCAAGAAAGTAGATAAAACAAGCCGCGTTAGCGCTAGATGGAGTGCATCAGAGATTACTAACCAATTTATCGTCAAAAAGAAAGATCAGGTGTGGTTATTAAGCGATATTCAATAATTCTTCTATTTATCATCTTTAGTACTAGTAATGCTTATGGGGCAGGGCAGTGTGTTGATAAAACCTGTGTGGATGTCTTTACCTCAGATAATCAATTAATTATTACTGCGCAAAAAGGAAGCAAGCAAAGTGGCGCTAAACCAGTTGTTAAAAAACCAGTTGTTAAAGTCATCCCCAAGCCAAAGGCTTCACCATTTGTAATTCCTAAACTCATTGCTAAGCCAGTTGTCATAAAACCGATTGTGAAGAAGCCTGTAGTTATAAAGCCAATTATTAAGAAACCAGTTGTTAAGAAAGCGGTAGCTAAGGTGGCTAGCGCATCCCTTTCAGATAAGTTAATTAAAATGCTGCCAGCAGGTGATATTAATTTTGCGCCAGAGCAGGCGGCCTTAGTTAATCTGCCGGTATATTTCTGGACACAAACACCAACTAGATTTACCGCACTGATTCCAATATTAGATGTAGTGGTTTATGTAAATCTCACACCGACCTTTACTTGGAGCTTTGGTGATAATGGATTTTTTGTGACAACTAATCAGGGAGCACCTTTTCCAATCGGGGGCATAACTCATACCTATAAAGACAATAATGATTATGAGGTTAATCTGAAGGTTATATGGCGAGGAACTTGGTCAGTTAATGGGGTGATAACTCCAGTTAGTGGCAACGCAATTACTCAAAGTATTACTAGAAGCTTATCTGTAGTTAAAGGACCTACTAAGTTTATTAAGTAATCCACAATTTATAGATTTGCTACATCTGCTTAAGTATTTTTGCCAAACTTAAAACATGGATAATAAATTACTAATAGAGGATGAAATAGCTAGAGTTAGTGAAATTGATTATGAAGGTGATGAGGTATTAACACAACAAAGGTCAGGCGCCCTTGCGGTAAATGATTTGGTATCGCACGGTTTAATGACGCGAGGCAGATATTGATGATTATGAGTTACTTGCTTTAGTTTTAGTTAGGTTTAAAGATCTTCAGGTTAGAGATTATGCGATGGGGCTAGCAACGGATGAAAACAAAGATGAGTTATTTAATCTTTGGTATTGGTTAATGAATCTCGCCCCCAAGGGTTACATCGCACCGGCTGCCTGCATCTTTGCTGCCTGTGCTTATGAATCAGGTGAAACAGATCTAGCACATACAGCGATATTAAGTGCGCTAGCTGATTGCCCAAATTACCCGCTAGCACTACTTCTTCGCAGGGTTTTCACAGCCGGTTGGCCTGCAGATAGTTTTGCGCAAATGCGCGCTCAACTTCATCCAAAGATTTGCACCTCACTCTTTGGCAGTAGTATTTAATTACTAAGCAGTGTTGCTTAGTAGAGCGGCATCAAAATGATTATTGGTATTCCTAAAGAGCTTAAGAATAATGAGTTTCGAGTTGCAGCCACCCCATCTGGTGTGCACGCATATGTAGTAGCAGGTCATAAAGTATTAGTTGAAAAAAATGCTGGCACAGGCTCTGCAATTTCAGATGCTGATTACATTGCAGCGGGTGCGCAAATAATTGACTCTGCCGATGAGATCTGGCAAAAAGCTGATCTAATTCAAAAAGTAAAAGAGCCAATTGAAATTGAGTATAAAAGAATGCGCAAAGGACAGATTCTTTATACCTATCTTCACCTTGCCGCAAACAAAGTATGCACGCAGGCAATTATTGATTCTGGCATAACCGCGATTGCATATGAAACAGTTGAAGTTGATGGGCAATTACCGCTACTTGCGCCAATGAGTGAGGTTGCAGGGCGAATGAGTATTCAAGTAGGAGCAGCAGCGTTAGAAGCGAGTAAAGGTGGGCGCGGGGTATTACTTGGCGGAGTTCCAGGGGTAAGACCAGGCAAGGTAGTTGTTATTGGCGCAGGTGTTGTTGGAGTTGCTGCTGCAACTATCGCTCACGGCATGAGAGCTGATGTGACTGTTATGGATTTAGATTTAAAACGTCTTGCCCAAGTTGATCAAATATTTGCAGGCAATGTTAAAACATTAGCCTCAAGTGCGTATGAAATTGAAAAAGAGGTTACTCAGGCTGATTTAGTAATTGGTGCGGTATTAGTTCATGGCGCAAAGGCTCCAAAGCTTGTAAGTAATGAGCTAGTTAAGAAAATGAAGCCAGGATCGGTATTAGTAGATGTTGCAATTGATCAAGGCGGCTGCTTCACTGATTCAAAGCCAACAACTCATCAAGAGCCAACCTTTAAGGTTCATGATTCAATCTTTTATTGTGTTGCAAATATGCCAGGGGCAGTTCCTGCCACCTCAACTTACGCACTCGCTAATGCCACAATTAAATATGGCTTAGCACTGGCTAATAAAGGCTGGGAAAAGGCGCTGGCCGATGATGCTGACCTGGCTAAGGGGCTTAATGTGCACGAAGGCAAGATCATGTATGAGGCAGTTGCAAAGGCGCATAATCTCTAGTATTTTTCGCAGTAGGTCATGAGTCTTAGTTCATAGCCCCGGCTAACTAAGCGGCAACCCTCCACCACGGTGGGGTGCTCCGGGTGAAGACCAGGTCGATAGCAAGGTGCCATCGGCAAGAGTGGTTCGCTAAAAAGATTTAGGGGATAACCCTAATAATTTTTTATCGCCACCTTTAATTAGGAGGTTGCTTTGTCATACTCATTTGAAACTCAACAGATACATGCTGGTCAAGTGCCGGATCCGACTACGGGCGCTCGCGCACTACCGCTTTATCAAACAACTGCTTATCAATTCCGCGATACCAAGCATGCAGCAGATCTATTTGGTTTAGCAGAGCTTGGAAATATCTACACCCGCATCATGAATCCAACTCAAGATACGGTGGAGCAAAGAATTGCAGCATTAGAGGGTGGAGTTGCAGCTTTATTACTTGCATCCGGCTCTGCTGCTACAACATTTGCAGTACTAAATATCGCACAAGCCGGTGATCACATAGTTTCATCACCTTCGCTATACGGTGGTACATACAACCTATTCCACTACACCCTGCCAAAGTTTGGTATCGAAGTTACCTTCGTGGATAACCCAGATGATCCAGAGAGCTGGCGCAAAGCGGTTAAGCCAAATACCAAGGCGTTTTTTGGTGAAACTATTGCAAACCCAAAGAATGATCTATTAGATATTGAAACAGTGGCAAAGATCGCTCATGAAAATGAGGTGCCATTAATTGTTGATAACACCGTTGCAACTCCATACCTAATTAGACCAATTGAATGGGGCGCTGATGTGGTTGTGCACTCTGCAACTAAATTCCTGTCTGGACATGGAAACACAGTAGTTGGCGCAATTGTTGATGCTGGAAAGTTTGATTATGCAAGGTATCCAAAACGCTTTCCAAGCTTTAATGAGCCAGATCCTTCGTATCACGGTCTGGTTTATGCCCAAGCTCTTGGCGTTGGTTCACCATTTGGTGCCAATCTTTCATACATCTTTAAGATCCGCTTAACACTGCTGCGTGATATTGGCGCCGCCGTATCACCATTTAATGCCTGGCTACTTGCGCAAGGGCTAGAAACACTTTCTTTGCGAATTGAGCGCCATGTTGAGAATGCGAAAGCGGTTGCAGCATTTCTAGAAAAACATCCGCAGGTTTCCTCAGTTAACTACGCATCTTTGCCATCATCTAAGTGGCATAAGTTGGCAAATAAATACTCACCAAAGGGAAGTGGTTCAGTTTTATCCTTTGAAATTAAAGGTGGAATTGAATCTGGTAAGAAGTTTATTGAAGCCCTTAAATTGCACTCACACGTAGCTAATATTGGTGATGTTAGAAGCTTGGCAATTCACCCAGCATCTACTACTCACTCACAATTATCTCCGCAAGAGCAGGTGAGCGCCGGTGTTACACCAGGACTAGTTCGATTATCTGTAGGTATTGAAAACTTTAAAGATATTCAAGCTGATCTTGAACTGGCCTTTGCTGCTGCAAAGTAATTAATGAGCGAAGTTAATCCAGCAGTTACCGGGGCGTGGCTTGAAAGCCATGACCCCGGTGATCGCCAATTTCTAAAGATTGGTGATTTAGAGCTGGAGTCAGGTGAGGTTCTACCTGATGTAGTAATTGCTTATCAAAGTTGGGGTAAATTAAATTCTGACGGTGATAATGCAATATTAGTTAATCACGCTCTCACTGGTTGGTCTGATGTGCAGGGTTGGTGGCCACAAATGGTAGGCCCTGGTTTGCCATTAGATACTGATAAATACTTCATACTCTGTCCAAATGTTATTGGTGGTTGCCAAGGATCAACTGGTCCATCATCTCTTGCACCCGATGGAAAAAGATGGGGATCTAGATTTCCTGCCGTAACTATCAGGGATATGGTGGCGGCAGAATTAGCTTTTACTAAAAAAATTGGTGTTAAGAAATACCAATTAGCGGTTGGTCCATCTCTTGGCGGCATGCGAAGCCTGGAGTGGGCAATTACCTATCCAGAGTTAGTTAGCGCTATCTGCACAATTGGCTCATGTGCTGTGGCAACTGGGGATCAAATAGGTACAGCTTCAATACAAATTAGAGCAATTAAATCTGATCCAAACTTTAATAATGGTGATTACTATGAACAAGAGATTGGCCCAATTGAAGGAATGGGAATTGCTCGCAGAATTGCACATTTAACCTATCGAACTGAGTCTGAGATGGATGTCAGGTTTGGGCGCGAGCTACAAGGGGATGAGACTGGCAGATACGCAGTTGAATCTTATTTAGACCATCAGGCACAAAAACTTTCTAAAAGATTTGATGCAAATACTTATATTGCATTAACGGAGGCAATGAACTCACATGATGTGGGCCGCGATCGTGGTGGGGTAGCGGCTGTACTTTCAAAAGATAAAGATTCCACTTCATATTGTTGCTATTGATACAGATCGACTATTCCCACCTCGCCTGCAACAGGAGATCGCCGAACTGACCCCGCAGATGAGCACCCTTCACAGCATCTCATCCCCATTTGGCCATGATGGCTTCTTAATTGAGGTGGAATCGGTGGGGGCAATCATCAAAAACGCGCTTAATCTGCAAAAAATCTCAAATTAGCCAAAATGGATGTGCATAAAGGGCTGTGGACAATTTATAATATAGCCAAGGGTCGGGCGGTTTAAATAAAATCGCAAAAGTTTCAAGACCTTAAAACAAAGGATGAATTGTGGCTGTAACTCGTGCGCCCAAAAAAGGTGCTAAAGCAGGTAAGGGTAAGAAAAAACCTGTAAATAAAAAGAGTTCAGTGAAAAAACCTATTGCTAAAAAAGTAAAACCTGCAAAGAAGGTTGTAAAGATTCCGCAAAAGGCAGTATTAGATGCTAAAGACATTGCCCAGATTCTTCGAGTAAAAGAGTTAGTGATCCAGCAAAAGAATGTCCTAGCTGAACTACAAGGCCGCGGTATTGATAACATTCATAGAATTGTTAAAAAAGCAGATCAAGATTTAGTTTTAATTGCCCGTGAGTTAGAGGCAACTGTTCCTAAGCAAGTAGAGAAACTTCGCAAGTTAGGTCTTTCACCATTTAGAATGCTTAAGAAGAGTGAATTAGCGTTAATTACCCCAGTTGCGCCAAAGACAGCTGCTGCCCAAAAAGATGGCAAAGTCGCAAAGGTTAAAATTGATGGTGAAGAGGTTGAGTTAGAAGAGGTTGAAATTGAAGACCTTGAGTCATTAATTGATGATAAAGAAGAGACAGCTACTGAGGATGGCGCTCCTGAAATAAGAGTTGTCAATGTTGCCGAGGAATCCCAAAATGAAGCAAACTCATTTGTACTTAAAGATTCTGAAGAGGATGACGCACCAGCTCAAACAGTATTAACCGCGGGCGCGACAGCGGACCCAGTTAAAGATTATTTGAAGTTAATTGGCAGGGTTCCGCTATTAAATGCTGAGCTTGAGGTTTCACTCGCCCAATCAGTTGAGGCTGGTTTATTTGCTGAAGAGCGGTTAGCAAAAGATAAGAAGATGGATAAGAAGTTAAAGCGTGAGTATCAACAAATTGTGCTTCATGGCCGCCGGGATAAGAATCATCTACTAGAAGCAAACCTTCGTTTAGTAGTTTCACTCGCAAAGCGTTATACCGGGCGAGGAATGTTATTCCTGGATTTAATTCAAGAAGGAAACCTAGGTTTAATTAGAGCAGTTGAAAAGTTTGATTACACAAAAGGTTATAAGTTCTCAACCTATGCCACCTGGTGGATTAGGCAGGCGATTACTAGAGCGATGGCAGATCAGGCTAGAACAATTCGTATTCCAGTACATATGGTTGAAGTTATTAATAAGTTGGCCAGAGTGCAGCGACAGATGCTTCAGGATCTGGGAAGAGAACCCACACCTGAGGAGTTAGCTAAAGAATTAGATATGACACCTGAAAAAGTTGTTGAGGTGCAAAAGTATGGCCGTGAGCCAATCTCGCTCCACACTCCACTTGGTGAAGAAGGTGATTCTGAGTTTGGTGATTTAATTGAAGACTCTGAGGCGATCGTGCCAGCTGATGCGGTTTCTTTTACATTATTACAAGAACAACTCCACTCAGTTCTTGATACATTATCTGAACGCGAAGCAGGCGTGGTGGCAATGCGATTTGGTTTAACTGATGGACAACCAAAAACACTTAGATGAAATTGGCAAGGTTTATGGGGTAACTCGTGAACGTATTCGCCAAATTGAGTCTAAGACCATGTCAAAGCTTCGCCATCCATCTCGTTCTCAAGTACTACGCGACTACCTAGATTAAGGAAGAGTGAAAAAATGAGTGATAAAGTAAAAATGCAGTTTAAGAAAGATGCATCAATTAGAGTTACTGGAACTGTAGATTTTGTTGATGCAGATGGAAATGTTGTTGAAACTAAGACAGATTTCTCACTATGCAGATGCGGTGCATCAAAGGAAAAGCCATTTTGCGATGGTAGTCACCGCGATGCTGGATTTGCTAGCGAGTAATTATTTAGCTGCTTGATTAGCTAATTTTTGGGTTTCATCCTGGATTACAGCCGCTACTGGCTTTAATCCTTCGGCATAAGATTTAGCGTGGTGTGAACAAAATAGTAATTGCCCACCGGAAATAAGGATTGCGCGCACATAAGCTTGCGCACCACAACGGTCACAACGGTCTAATGAATTTAATGGAGTTTGTTCCATCGTGATCTGGCTAGTCATCGCGTGCTCCGTTTCTTCTTCCCTAGGGGAACATCAAACCATGAATACTTTATTCCCCGCTTGATATTTGGTTTCAATTAAGTAAATTTTTGCGCTTAAATGCTGTGAATATGTGTAAATAATCTCATTTTGATATCGATTAGCAATAAATATGGGTCAATCGCGGCGAGGGTTAACTATATGTGGTATCACCGCCGATAACCTTTGCACCCGTGGCGACTAAGAGTGTGAAACCTGAAGATGGCACCTCTGCGGCAATTATTAGCAGCTACACCGCCAAAGATTTATCTGTCCTTGAAGGATTAGATGCTGTTCGAAAACGCCCAGGTATGTATATCGGTACCACTGACTCACGTGGTCTTATGCACTGTCTTTGGGAAATAATTGATAACGCAGTTGATGAAGCATTAGCTGGTCATTGCAAAACAATTGAAATTAATTTAGAAGCAGATGGCTCAGTTGAAGTTCACGATGATGGTCGTGGTATTCCAGTAGATAAAGAGCCAAAGACTGGACTTACTGGTGTTGAAGTTGTTATGACAAAACTTCATGCCGGTGGAAAGTTTGGTGGTGGCTCCTACGCTGCCTCTGGCGGATTACATGGTGTTGGTGCATCGGTTGTGAACGCGCTCGCTTCTCGCCTTGATGTTGAAGTTGATCGAGATAGCAAAATTTATTGGATGTCTTTTAAACGTGGTCATGCTGGTATTTTTGAAGGTGAAGGACCGAATGCAAGTTTTAGTGAGAAATCAGGCTTACGTGTAATTGGAAAGGTGTCAGCAAAAGTAACTGGCACAAGAATTAAGTGGTGGTTTGATAAAGCAGATATTTCTTAAAAGAGGCAGAGTTAGAAATTCAAGATATTTATGCAAGAGCCAGACAAACCTCTTACTTAGTACCTGGAATTAACCTTGGTGGTTAATGATCGGCGAACTAAAACAGTAAAACTACTGAAACCTTTTTTCCATAAAGGTGGCATTTCAGAGTTTTGTAGCATTCTTGCGCCCTGATGATCCAGTCGGTGAAGTTATTCGAATTTCAGGTCAGGGTGCTTACTCTGAAAATGTCCCAGTCTTAGATGAAAAAGGACATATGACGCCAACAGAGGTTGATCGGGAGATGGGCGTTGATATTGCAATGCAGTGGGGTAATGGTTATGAAGCAACTATTCCCTCATTTGTAAATATTATTTCTACTCCAAAAGGTGGCACACATGTTGCAGGTTTTGAAAAATCAATTACTAAAGCGGTAAATGATGCGCTGCGGGCTACAAAAACTTTAAAAAATAATGAAGCGGATGTAATTAAAGATGATGTTCAAGAAGGTTTAACTGCAGTTGTCACAGTTCGTATGTCTGAGCCCCAATTTGAGGGACAGACTAAAGAAGTATTAGGAACAGCTGCTGCTGCCAAGATTGTTGCGACAGGTTGTAGCTGATGAAATGAAGGCCTTTTTTAATACAACTAAGAGAATTGATAAAGCAACTGGGCGCTTGATATTAGAGAAGATTGCAAATGCCTCAAGAACTAGAATTTCAGCAAGGGCGCATAAGGATCTACAACGGCGAAAGAATGCGCTAGAGAGTTCATCTCTGCCAACAAAATTATCTGATTGCAGATCTGATGAAGCGGCTAGGACTGAGTTGTTTATTGTCGAGGGTGATTCCGCACTTGGCACAACTAAGGCTGCTAGAAACTCTGAGTTTCAGGCGATCTTGCCAATTAGAGGAAAGATTTTAAATGTGCAAAAGGCATCACTTTCACAGATGCTTGAAAACAATGAGTGCGCATCAATTATTCAAGTCATTGGCGCTGGTAGTGGAAAATCCTTTGATATTAACGATGCTAGATATGGCCGAGTTATTTTGATGTCAGATGCTGATGTGGATGGCGCCCATATTCGTTGCTTACTCCTTACTTTATTTAACTCTTATATGCGCCCACTAGTTGAAGCGGGCAGAGTATTTGCAGCTATTCCACCACTTCACCGAATTGATGTAATTGGTGGCAAGAAAGGGGAGGTTCACTACACCTACTCAGATGATGAGATGAAGAAAGTTATCGCAGGATTAAAGAAAGATGGCAAGAGATGGAAGGAACCAATTCAGCGTTATAAAGGATTAGGTGAGATGGATGCTGATCAATTACGTGAGACCACAATGGATCCAGAACATCGAACCCTTCGCAGAATTACCATGAAGGATGTTACAAAGGCTGAGGCAATGTTTGAATTATTAATGGGTAATGAAGTAGCGCCCCGTAAGGACTTTATTTCATCATGCTGATATTGATCGAGAGCGAATTGACGCTTAATCAATACTGATTAGATCAAAATAATCTTCTTTCCATAAATCTTCATCACCATCTGGCAGCAAAATAACTCGCTCAGGCTTTAATGCAGCTACTGCGCCTTCATCATGGGATACCAAAATTACTGCGCCTTGATACTCACTTAATGCTGCCAAGATTTCATCACGAGATGCTGGATCTAAGTTATTTGTTGGCTCATCCAGTAACAGCACATTTGCGGCGCTTACTACCAAAGTGGCAAGTGCTAACCTGGTTCGCTCACCACCGCTTAAAACCTTAACTAGTTTATGAACATCATCACCGACAAATAGAAATGATCCAAGCACATTACGAGCTTCAGGCTCTCTGATATCTGCAGTAGCTGACATCATGTTTTCAAGTACTGATCTTTCAAAATCAAGTGATTCATGCTCCTGGGCGTAGTAACCGATTTTTAAACCATGGCCACCAACTACTTCACCAGTATCTGATTCAAGCTCGCCAGCTAAAATTCGCAGCAGCGTTGTTTTACCGGCGCCATTTAATCCTAAAATTACTACTCTAGAACCCTTATCAATAATTACGCCAACATCAGTAAAGATTTCAAGTGAGCCATATGATTTTGATAAATCATGAGCAGAGATTGGCGTCTTTCCACATGGTGATGGAGTTGGAAAGCGAAGCTTTGCCACCTTATCTTTAACTCGCACATCATCTAAGCTGAACTGCGCAAGTTTTTCAGCACGCCTAAGCATTCCTTGCGCCGCAGTTGCTTTAGATGCTTTAGCTCGCATCTTCTCACCCTGCTTCTGCAAGATTTCAGCCTTCTTCTCAGCATTTGCGCGCTCTCGCTTACGGCGATGCTCATCCTGCTCACGTTGCAGTAAGTATTGCTTCCAGCCCATGTTATAGACATCAATTACATTTCTATTACCATCGATATAAAAAACCTTATTAACTACTGTTTCAATCAGGTTTACATCGTGGGAGATAATTACTAAACCACCTGCATACTTAAATAAGTACTCCCGCAGCCAAATAATGGAATCAGCATCTAAATGGTTAGTTGGCTCATCTAGAAGCAAAGTTTCTGCCCCAGAAAATAGAATCCTGGCAAGCTCAATTCTTCTGCGTTGTCCACCAGATAGGGCGTTTAAATCTTGATCAAATAGATTATTTGGAACACCTAAGGATGAGGCAATTGCTTCTGCCTCAGCAGATGCTGCGTATCCACCGGCGGCTGAAAAATCATGTTCAACTCTGGTGTATCGCTCCATTGCTTTTTCAAGCTCCGCACCTTGTGAAGTTGCCATTTCTTCTTCAACTGCGCGCATTCGTTTAGCAATCTGATCTAATTCGCGAACTGAAAGAATTCGATCAATTACAGTTCCTTGATCTTCACCAGTTCTTGGATCCTGCGGCAAGTAACCAATTTTTCCACTTCGGTTTACAACACCACCAGCAGGCATAACCTCGCCAGCTAAGACCTTTGCCAGAGTTGATTTACCAGCGCCATTTCTACCAACAAATCCAATTCGATCACCACGATTAATTCTTACCGTCACATCTTTGACCAGAAGTCTTGCGGCAGCGCGAAGTTCTAGGGCGTTAGTTGATATCAAAGTTGCTTAGGCAACAAGGCGGGTGCGGCGAGGAGAGGCATACTTTTTCTCAATTTCAGATAGCTCCTCAGACACTTTAGCTTTGATGCTCTCCTCAGTTTTTAGGATTGCAGTTAAGGAGGAGATTGTAGCCTTTAATTCTTTGGCCTCAGACTCAAGTTCAATCTTGCTCATCTTGGTCAATCTACGCAGTGGCATATCTAAAATATAGGTAACTTGTTCATCACTTAACTTAAATGTTTTGATCAGACTTGCTTTAGCAATAGCGGCATCCTCACTTGCTCTAATTATTTTAATTACCTTATCAATATCAACAATTGCCTTCAGTAAGCCATCAACTAGATTTAATCTAGATTGTGCTTTTGCTTTTCTAAATGCTGAGCGGCGTCTTACTACCTCAATGCGATGATCAATAAATACCTGCAGAAGATCCTTAAGACCAAGAGTTAGCGGCTTACCATCAACTAAGGCAACTGCATTTATTGAGAATGCATCCTCCATTGGAGTTAGGCGATAGAGATTTTCTAATACTTCAGCTGGCTCATAACCATTTTTAATCTCAACAACAACTTTTGTGCCAGACTGGCCATCAGATAAATCAACGATATCTGAGATTCCCTGCACTTTCTTTGCCTTAACAAGATCAGCAATCTTTTCAACAATTTTCTCAGGACCTATGTTGTATGGAAGTTCAGTAATAATGATTCCCTGCTTCCGAGATGAAATCTTCTCAAACACAGTTGTTGCTCGCACCTTAAATGAGCCGCGGCCATTGGCATAAGCATCAGATATTCCCTCAGTTGCAACTAGGTAACCACCAGTTGGAAAATCAGGACCTGGAACTAACTTCATTAATTGTTTTAATGTCGCCTTAGGATTTTCCATTAATAACTTAGCCGCAGCAATTACTTCACCTAAATTATGGGGCGCCATATTTGTAGCCATACCAACTGCAATACCAGTTGCACCATTTACCAAAAGGTTAGGAAAGGCTGCAGGTAGTACTTGTGGCTCAAGAATCTGACCGTCATAGTTTGAACCAAAATTAACCGTATCTTCATCTGATTCATCAACCATCATCATTGCAGATGGGGCAAGTTTGGATTCGGTATAGCGCATTGCAGCGGGGCCTGAATCTAATGAACCAAAATTTCCATGACCATCAATTAATGGCAACCGCATTGAAAAGGATTGCGCCATTCGAACCATTGCATCATAAATTGCGCCATCACCATGGGGGTGAAGCTTTCCCATTACATCACCAACAACTCTTGCACATTTCACATGACCCTTATCAGGGCGAAGTCCCATCTCATTCATCTGATGCAAGATACGACGCTGCACTGGCTTTAAACCATCACGGGCATCTGGAAGAGCTCGAGAATAAATTACTGAGTATGCATACTCTAAAAATGATTCTGACATCTCCGAGGCAACATCGATGTCAATTATTCGGCCAGGATTTTCCCCTGCTTTAGGTGCAACTACTTTTGGTGTTTTGGCCATAGCGCCGTATCTTGCCAATATTTCCTCACTTTCTTGTCAGCGACAAGCCCATTACTAACTAATTTCTTAAGGTAGGTATCCTTGCGCTATGAATAGTGGGAAATTTAATCAACAATTTGGTTTATCCCACCTTACTAACTCTATATTTTCCACACTAAATGTTGCCGATACAACTGATTATTTAGCACTTAAGCAAGCAGATATGCGAGAGTGCTTGATACTAATTGATGGCATGGGTCAGGATGCAGTTAATAAATATGGTGATCAATTCCCAATCTTTGAAGAGTTAAAGAATGTAAGAACGATTTATACAAATTTTCCATCAACTACCGCAACAAGTCTTTCAACTTTAGGCACTGGAGTATTACCAGGCGTTCACGGCATGCTTGGTTACACAGTTAGAGTTCCTAGAAGTGATAATCGATTATTAAACGCCCTTAAATGGGATGAGCGGGTAGATCCAGTAATGTGGCAAAAAGTTCCAACTTTGTTTGAGCGCGCGGTTTTAGCAGGTGTATCTGTTACACATGTGGCGGCTAAAAGGTATGAAGGAAGTGGTTTTACTCAAGCAGCACTACGTGGTGCTAAATATGTTGGAGCAAATGGTATTGAAGAGATGGTTACGGCAATTAGCAGTGCATTGGTAGCACAACCATCCTTTGTTTATACATATTTAAATACCTTAGATTCAGCCGGACACAGTGATGGAGTTGGCTCTGATAAATGGCTAACTGCACTTGCTGCAAATAAGTGAATTTATAACAAAAGTTAAAGAATCTGTGCTCTAGCCGGTACTCGAATTTGGATTACTTCAGATCACGGAATGGTAAATAGCACCAAGCAGATTATTTTAGGTCAGGATAATGATTTATTAGAGAATGTCTTACTAATCGGTGGTGAGCCAAGAGCAAGGCATATTTATATTAATGAAGGTGCTCAGGAAGAAACCGTTGCCAAGTGGCGACAATTTTTAGGAAATAGTGCGAAAGTTTTGAGTAAATCAGAGGCAATTGCCGATGGATTATTCGGACCAGTTGTAAGTGAAGATGCATCGGAACGAATGGGAGATTTAATTGCCATTGCAAATGATGATTTAATTCTTATTGATCCAGCAAGAGTAAAAGAGGAGAGTTCAATGGTGGGCCACCATGGCGGTATTACTGATATCGAAGTGGAAATCCCGCTCTTACTTACTTAGTCTTCATCCTTTTTACCAAACATAATGTCATCCCATGATGGAATTTTAATTCTTCTAGTCACACCATCACGCTTTGCTTCATCATCAACATCGTTGACCTCATCAACTGAAGCTAATTTAGTTGGTGCATAAGGTGTTACATCCTCTTTAATTGAAACTAATCTTGGAGCATCAGTTTGTGGAATGTTTCCATATGTTTGAACAGGTTGCTTAACCTTTGCCTCACCGCCAATCCATCTAGCGCCATCATCATGTGCTGATAGGGCTCGTCGACCTAAATTAAATAACCAAACTGCTTCACCTTTAGTATCACTTAGTGAATCATCGCGAAGTGGATAATAAAGTGTTAAGTTCCAATTTCCATCAGGTTGGCGAAATGTATTCCACTCAACTGAATTCATATCAACACCTCTAGGAGCTAGTTGATTAGCAACAGCTGTTTCAAGGTATGGGGCGTGGGGTTCACGGCGTATTTGGGTGGCAAGTGCTTGGGAAATAATAAAAGCTCGCTCCTGCAAGATTGGACCTGCGTAATTTTCAATCTTCTCAATCGACCAATCAGTGGTGCGAGAGATGGCATCAATACTTTCACCAGATCTTAATCTTGCCTGCACCTCTTTAACTGATGTCGTAATTACTTCATCAATATTTGAAACTGCAGAAAGTCTTGGCTGATTTATATTTGCTCGCAAAGTATCGCTAATTCTTAAGTTAAATTGATTTCCATCTAAATCTACTAATTCCAACTCACTACCATCGGCAGAGCGCCCGATTAAGCGCAGATCAGTTGGTTCACTCATGAGAGTAGATTGCCACAAGTAATCGGCGGGTTAAATCTGCCACACACGAAACTGGCTTTACTTTTCATGCTTAGATAACCCGGTGAGCACAGAATTGTTGAAGTTAGCACATACGGTGGCAAAGTTGGCCGGTTCTCATTTAATGAACCGTCCTAGCAGCTTTACCTTTACTGAGAAAAGCTCGGCAGTTGATTTTGCCACTCAAATGGATCAGCAAGCAGAGGAGTTAATTGTTAGAGAAATTCTCACCTCTCGCCCAGATGATGGAATCATCGCCGAAGAGGGAGCAGCAAGGACAAGTAAATCTGGAATAACTTGGGTAATTGATCCATTAGATGGCACAGTTAATTATCTATATGGCCTACCTGGTTGGAATGTTTCAATTGCAGCAAAAGACAAAGATGGCGTATTAGTTGGTGTGGTTTACGCACCCAGCATTAATGGATTATGGAGTGCGGTAAGAGGCGGTGATGCAACTTATAACGGAGCTAAAATTAAATGTAATGACCCAGTCACATTAGATAAAGCATTACTTTCTACTGGGTTTGCATATGATTTAGATTTAAGAATTACGCAAGGACAAGTGATATCAAATCTATTGCCACGAATTCGTGATTTGCGAAGAAACGGGGCAGCAGCAGTTGATCTTTGTTATGTAGCAATGGGAGCACTCGATGGATATTTTGAAGCATCATTAAATGAATGGGATCATGCTGCTGGTGGTTTGATTGCAACACAGGCTGGCGCTGTAATCTCAGGCCGGGCAGGTGGGCCGGCAAATAAGGATCTAGTTGTATGCGCAGGTCCAGCCCTGCACGCACAACTTTTACCTCTAATTTGATCTAATCACCCCTAGCGTGGCAAGATACGGGTTCATTCAAAATAATTGATTGACCATAAATTTAGCGATTAGGACAAATAATGAACGTGTTAGATGCTGTTGATGCCGCCTCACTTCGCACAGACATCCCATCTTTTCGTTCCGGCGATGAGTTAAAGGTTCACGTTCGAGTTATTGAAGGAAGCAAAAGCCGTATTCAGATTTTCCAAGGTGTAGTCATTGCACGTTCTGGTGCTGGAATCCGTGAGTCATTTACTATTCGTAAGATTTCATACGGTGTTGGTGTTGAGCGAACATTCCCAGTTCACACTCCAGTTATTGAAAGAATTGAAATTGTTCGCCATGGTTCAGCACGTAGAGCAAAGCTTTACTACCTACGTAAATTAACTGGTAAAGCAACCAAGATTAAAGAGCGTCGTGGCGCTGATGGTGAAATTATTGTTGAGCCAGCATATGTGCCACCAGTAGTTTCGAAAAAGGTTGCAGTTCCTGAAGTTGGCGAAGCCGTTGCCAGTGCTGAAGTTGTGGCTGCAGTAGTTGAAGCAGCTCCTGAGGTTGTAGAGCAAGCACCTGCAGCGAAGGCTGATGAGGTGCCAACTGATGCACCTGCAAAAGAGTAATAATGATTGATGAAGCACTAGAGCATTTAGTAAAAGGAATTGTTGATAACCCTGCTGAGGTTGTAATTACTGAAAAAAGTTCTCGCGGCGGAACAACTCTTGAAGTTCGTGTTCACCCAGAAGATATTGGCAAAGTAATTGGCCGTAATGGTCGCACTGCAAAAGCACTTCGCACTGTAGTCAGCGCAATCGCTGGTCGCTCAGTTCGAGTTGATCTAATTGAGGCAGACGAGGTTCGTTAATTTGCAACTTGTCGTAGGTCGTATTGGCCGCGCACATGGAGTTTTAGGTGAAGCCACAATCGAGGTTAGAACCGATGATGCAGATCAAAGATTTTCAATTGGAAGTAAATTAACTCTCGATAACGGTAAAGAATTAGAGATCAAATCATCTCGTTGGCATAATCAAGTTTTACTTCTTTCATTCATCGGAATAAATGATCGAAACCAAATTGAAGAATTACGTGATCAATTAATGTCAGCTGATGTTGATATCAATCAGCTAGCACCAGGGGAGTATCACTACCAACAACTAATTGGGTGTGAAGTGTTTTTAGAAAAAGGTGATTTAGTTGGAGCAGTTACTGAGATTGTTAAACTACCCGGGCAGGACCTTTTATCAATTGAGCGTAATGGCAAAGAGGTATTAGTTCCTATGGTGGCTGCGATAATAATTTCAATAGATGTGGAGAAGAAAAAGATTGTGATTAATCCACCGGAGGGGCTATTAGATGTTGCGCTTTGATCTGATTTCAATCTTTCCAGAGTATTTACAACCTCTTAAATTATCCCTATTGGGGAAGGCAGCTGATAAAGGCTTACTGTCAATTAATATTCATGATCTTAGGGATCAGACAACTGATGTTCACCACAGCGTAGATGACACTCCCTATGGTGGTGGGGCCGGCATGGTGATGCTTGCTGATCCATGGGCAGATGCTATTGATGCAATTACTGATGATAAATCTGAGGTTGATTTAATCATTCTTACACCAGCAGGTAAAAAATTTGATCAGAAGATGGCAACTCATTTTTCATCTAAAAAGCAATTAATATTTGCTTGCGGTCGGTATGAAGGAATTGATGCAAGAGTTGGTGAGTACTATCGCGCTAAATCAAATTTTAAAGTTCATGAGGTTTCAATTGGTGATTATGTATTAGGAGGCGGTGAGGTTGCAGCAATGGTAATTATTGAAGCAACGGCTCGTTTATTACCTGGTGTGTTAGGAAATCCTGACTCATTAAAAGAGGAATCACATTCAATCTCTGGTAATAATGATGAACAATTAGTTGAATATCCAAACTATACAAAGCCTGCAATTTGGCGTGGATTAGAAGTTCCACCAGTTTTGTTATCTGGAAACCATGGTGAGATCGCAAAATGGCGAAAAGCTGAGGCTGAGCGTCGTACTCGCCAGTTAAATCAGGAATAATCCCGACACACCTACTGTTGATTAGGTAGAACTGTCGCTTTTAGGGGATTATCCGCCCAGTTGGAGTAATAAATACTCTAGTAAAAAAGATAGAAAGATTTACTAATTTAGAAGGAGGTGACCGATGGCAACTGATTACGACACCCCCAGAAAAACTGATGAAGAGTTACATGAAGAATCACTTGAAGAGTTAAAAGCACAACGAGCTGATGCTCAATCTGGTCAAGTTGATATTGATGAAGCAGAGGCTGCTGAGAGCCTGGAACTTCCTGGTGCTGATTTATCTGGTGAAGAGTTATCGGTAAAGGTTGTTCCTAAGCAAGAGGATGAATTTACTTGTAGTCGTTGCTTTTTAGTTAAACATGTTAATCAACGTGTCCGCGGTGAGGGTCCTAAAGCAGTATGTCGAGATTGCGATTAATTAAGACAAGCAGCTAACGCTTTCGCTTTACGGCTAGAGATTAACCAATATGGAGTTGGATCTGATTTATCTTTAATTTCAACTTTAACGCCAGTAGATACCCAAAACCTAGTTGCATTAAAACAGGCTGGATCAGCCTGCACGCCACGTAACTTAAGGTAAGCATTCTTATCTAGTGCGATAGCTTTTTTAATATATTTACTTTCAATTTTAGCGTTTCCAACATAAAGCCAATCATTAATTACCACTATATCTAATCGTGATTTTTGGCTGCTATAGATAATAGCGAAAGTAGCGAGCAGGCAAATAATTACCGCAGTCATAGTATTAAATGGTGCCCAGATGGTCAGGTAAAGTGAGGCGATCATCATGGCGATAAATAGCCAAAGCCAGATCGGCCAATTAATTCGCTCAGCGAACTCAGATTTAGAATTAGATCTTGCCATGAGATAAAGGATACGCTCTGCCAATGACCAGAGTTGCCAGTACCGTTGCCCCACCCGATGCAGTGATGCCAGAGCGACATCCAAAGGCGCCTGCTGCTAAATCACAAATTCCATCTCACTTCGGTCACTGCTTTGGTTGTGGTGAGTTGCACATAACAGGTCTGCACTTTAAAGCTATTGCTGGTGAGAATTTAGATTTAACTGGAAATTTTACGGTAACTGAAAATCATCAAGGTGCTCCTGGTCTTGCTCATGGTGGATTGTTATCACTAGCTTTTGATGAAGCATTAGGAAAATTGATGTGGTTGATAAGAACTCCAGCTGTGACTGGCAGATTAGAAACTGATTTCTTATTACCTGTTCCAATGGGTCGAACACTTTATATTGATGCCAGAATTACCGGACAAGCAGGACGAAAGATCTATACTCAAGCAGAAGGAAGGCTAGATTCACCTACAGGTGAAATAGCCGTAAAAGCAGCCGCATTATTTATTTCAGTACCAATGGAGCACTTTATTAAAAATCTTACTGAGCAATATAAAGATCATCTAACGCAGCATCCAGAGTTAATGGCATTTGTTGACCCAGATTTTGACATAAACCCATGACTAAAATCTTAATTAAGCGCTTAGATCCAACTGTGCCACTGCCTTCATATGCAAAGGCGGGCGATGCTGGAGCAGATTTGGCCACTCGAATTGATTTCACAATTAATCCAGGGGAGCGAATGTTGGTTCCTACTGGCATAAGCATTGCTTTACCAAATGGCTATGTTGCCTTAGTACACCCAAGATCTGGACTTGCAATAAAGCATGGAATTTCTATGGTTAATACGCCAGGTACCGTTGATGCTGGATACCGCGGTGAATTACAGGTTATTTTAATTAATCATGATTTAACACAACCTGTCTCATTTAAAAAGGGTGATCGAATTGCGCAATTAGTTATTCAAAAAGTTGAGCGAGCAGATTTTGTTGAAGTTAGTGATTTACCTGGCTCAGATAGATCAAGCGGCGGGTTTGGATCAACTGGTTCATGAGTTATCAGGGAAATAACGAGGATAAAGATAAGGTTGTTTCAGCACTCGGTGGCAAGCGCGGATTAATTGATTCAGGATTACCTGCTTTACTTTTTCTAATAGTTTTTAACGTATCTGGTAGAAATATAAATGCTGCAATTTGGGCAGCAGTCACGCTTTCAATTATCTTAACAATTCTTAGATTAGTGAAGCGAGAGACTATTCAGCACGCGTTTTCAGGTTTAGTTGGAGTAGCCATCTGCGCTCTATTTTCTAAGCGAAGTGGTAATGCTGCAGATTTTTATCTACCTGGTCTATATATAAATGCCGGCTACGGCTTGTTATATGCGCTAACTAATTTAGCGAAGTGGCCAATCCTAGGTTTAATGCTCGGGCCAATCTTGGGTGAGAACTTAATGTGGCGAAAAGATCCAGCTCGACTTAGAGCTTATATAAATGCTGGTTGGCTTTGGGTGGCAATGTTTGCTGCCAGATTAATTATTCAATACCCGCTTTATAAGAGTGGAAATATAAATGCCCTTGGAAGTGCTCGACTAATTATGGGCTATCCATTATTTCTTGCAACCGCCTGGGGTACATGGCAAATCTTAAGAAAGACACCGACTACTAAAGTAGTTTAAATAAAGCAGGACTTTAATTTTTCTTCAGCAACTGAAGATGCTACAAATAAAAGCTCATCACCGGCTGTGAAAACATCATGATCTTTTGGTGTGATTACATGAGTATCGCGAACGATTGCAGCAAGTGCGGCATTTTCAGGTAGTTCAACTTCACCAACAGTTTTGCCACAGCAAGATGCGGTATCTGGCAAAGTAATTTCAACCAAGTTTGCTTCACCCTTTCGGAATGAAAATAATCTAACAACATCACCAATACTTACCGCTTCTTCAACTAAAGCAGAGATAATTTGCGGTGTAGATACTGAAACATCTACTCCCCAAGAAGAATCAAACATCCACTCGTTTTTTGGATGATTTACCCGAGCGACAACTCTTGGAACGCCATACTCAGTTTTTCCAAGCAGTGAAGCGACTAAATTAACCTTGTCATCACCAGTTGCAGCTACTAATACCTGACAGCCATCTAATTTGGCTTGATCTAGTGCAGCAATTTCACAGGCATCTGCAAGTAACCATTCCGCATTTGGAACTGAGTCCAGTTTTAAGGCTTTTGGGTCTTTATCGATTAGTAAAACTTGATGGCCATTTCCTAGCAACTCACGCGCGATAGCTCTACCAACATTTCCAGCTCCTGCAATTGCAATTCTCATTACTTCACCTCAATTGCCGCTGCTAAAGTTTTTTCTACTGCTGAAACCTTTTTTTCTTCAATTAATAAATGAACTAGATCTCCTTCTTGCAAAACAGTGTGTTCATCAGGCAATAAAGCTTCACCTAATCTTGTTATAAAGGCGACTCTAGCTGAGGTATTTTTCTCAATTAGTGAAAATGCTTCGCCATACCAACTTTTATGAAGGCTAACTTCAACTAATACAACTTTTCCAGTTGCATCGCGCCACTCTGATTTAGTTCCATCTGGAGCTAGTCGACGCATAATTTGATCAGTTGTCCAAAGCACAGTCGCAACAGTTGGAATACCAAGGCGCTGATAAATTTCAGCTCTACCTGGATCATAAATACGAGCAACTACATTTTTAACACCAAAATTTTCTCTAGCAACTCTTGCAGCTAATATATTTGAGTTATCACCATTTGAAACAGCGGCAAATGCATCAGCTTTTTCGATGCCAGCTTCCAGCAGAGTGTCTCGATCAAAGCCAACTCCTGCAATAGTGCGACCATTAAAGTCAGCGCCTAACCTGCGGAATGCTTCTCGGTTTTGATCAATTACCGCAACGGTGTGACCAGATTTTTCAAGATCTACGGCTAGGGTGGATCCAACGCGCCCACAACCCATAATTACTACATGCACAAAGCACAACTTACACCCATAGGCTCACTCCTATGGAATTGAACGCTCAAGAGCGGTTAGAAGTTGGGCAGGTCATCGAGCTGGTCATTGGCCCCGTCGCACATGGTGGACATTTTGTTGCGCGCCATAACGGACAAGTTATTTTTGTTCGCCATGGCATAACTAATGAGTTAGTAAAAATTAAAATAACAGCAGTTAGTTCAAAGATTGCTCATGCTGATGTTATTGAAGTATTAACAGCTGCGCCATCACGAGTTAGTGCACCATGCCAGTACGCCGGAAAGTGTGGTGGCTGCGACTTTCAGCATATTGATTTGCTATCGCAGCGGAAATTAAAGGCTGAGATTATAAAAGAGCAGTTTATGCGAATTGGAAAAATAGATTTGCCTGCACTTGGATTTAATCTAGAAGTGATTGAAGTTGAACCTAGTGATGGATTGCACTGGCGAACCCGAATGGATTTTGCAGTTTCTCCAAATGGAAAAATAGGATTTTTTGGTGCTAGAAGTAATGAGGTAGTTGAAATTTCTCAGTGTCTAATTGCAGATGAACGAATGAATGTGAATGAATTAGCTGCTCGAAACTGGAAATCAGATGCCAGAGTTGAGGTAGCAGTTTCTAGTACTAGTGAGGTTTCAGTTATGAGATCTGGTCGAAGCATTAGTGGGCCAACTCAAATTGTTGAACAAGTTGGTGGCAATTCATTTAAAATTTCACCTGAGGCGTTTTGGCAAAGTCATAAATCAGCTCCAGTAACATTAGTGAAAGCTGCCCTTGCCGAACTTGGTGTTAAAAGTAATGATCATGTCTGCGATCTATATTCAGGTGTTGGCCTATTTGCTGCAGCAATATTAAAGGAGCTTGGTGAGCAAGGTTTCATTACCCTAATTGAAAGTGATAAGAATGCAGTAGTAGATGCTCGAAAAGTATTTCTAAATAAGAGTAATGTTAAAATACTTCAAGGATTAGTTGCGCAACAACTTCCAATAGTTAAGCGTGCAGATTTAGTTTTACTTGACCCACCTAGAACTGGTGCTGGTGAGGTAGTAATTAAACAATTGATAAAATTAAAGCCAAGAAAAATTGTTTATGTTGCTTGCGATCCAGCTGCTCTTGCAAGAGATTCAAAAACTTTAATCGACGCGGGCTATAAGTTGGATCACATATCTGCCTATGATCTTTTTCCAATGACTCAGCACATTGAGTGCGTGGCTGGATTTTCACCAGTAAAGAGATAGGATTAGCGTATTAGCAGGTGGAAAGAGGTGTGGGGCGTTGAGTAAGAACTCATTTAAGGCCAAAACCACACTTGAAGTCGCAGGTAAAAGTTATGAAGTATTTGATATCACTAGCTTTAAAGAAGCGGTTGATCTTCCATTTAGCTTAAAAGTTTTATTAGAAAACTTACTGCGCACCGAAGATGGTGCAAATATAACTGCTGAACAGATAAAGAAATTAGCAGCCTGGGATCCAAAAGCTGAGCCAGACACTGAAATTCAATTTACGCCAGCTCGAGTTATTATGCAGGACTTTACTGGTGTGCCATGCATTGTTGATCTTGCCACAATGCGAGAAGCGATCGCTGATCTAGGTGGAGACCCTGCAAAAGTTAATCCACTTTCTCCTGCTGAATTAGTAATTGATCACTCAGTTATTGCAGATCTATTTGGAACTAAAGATGCGTTTGAAAAAAATGTTGATATTGAGTATCAGCGTAATAAAGAGCGGTATCGCTTCCTGCGTTGGGGACAAACTGCTTTTGATGAGTTTAAAGTTGTTCCACCTGGAACTGGCATTGTCCATCAAGTAAACATTGAATATTTAGCAAGAGTAGTAATGAGTCGAGAAGTTGATGGAAAACTTCGTGCATATCCTGACACCGTAGTAGGTACAGATTCTCACACCACAATGGTTAATGGTTTAGGAGTGCTTGGTTGGGGAGTTGGTGGCATAGAGGCTGAGGCAGCACTTCTTGGCCAACCGGTTTCAATGTTAATACCAAAAGTTGTCGGATTTAAATTAAATGGACAACTACCGATAGGAACAACGGCAACTGATTTAGTTTTAACAATTACCCAAATGCTTCGAGCACATGGCGTAGTTGGAAAGTTTGTAGAATTTTATGGACCAGGAGTTAGTGCGCTACCGATGGCTAATCGAGCGACGATCGGAAATATGTCACCAGAGTATGGATCTACTTGCGCCATTTTTCCAATAGATGAAGAAACAATTCGCTATCTAAAATTTACTGGTCGTACTAATGACCAATTAGAACTTGTAGAAAAATATGCAAAATTTAATAGCCTCTGGCATGATCCAAAAGCTGAACCAAGATTTTCTGAAAAGCTTGAACTCGATCTTGCAAAAGTTGTGCCATCAATTGCAGGTCCTAAGCGACCACAGGATCGGATTTCATTAAGTGAAGCTAAGAGTTCTTATGAAAAAATTGCTCCAACTTACTTCAGTGATAAAACTACAAGAAATAAGATTGATGTGAAGGTAAATGGTAAGCCAACCACTGTTACAAATGGCGATGTCGTAATCGCTTCAATTACCTCATGCACCAATACCTCTAACCCATCGGTAATGATTGGCGCTGCATTACTTGCAAAAAAAGCGGTTGAAAAAGGATTAACTAGTAAACCTTGGGTTAAAACCACATTAGCACCAGGTTCTAAAGTTGTTACTGATTACTATGACCGATCTGGACTTACTCCATATATGGAAAAGCTTGGATTTAACCTTGTTGGTTATGGCTGTGTTACCTGCATTGGTAACTCAGGCCCACTGCCGTTGGAGATTAGCAAAGCAATTAATGAGAATGACCTAGCAGTCTCTGCAGTTCTATCTGGAAACCGTAACTTTGAAGGAAGAATTTCACCTGATGTAAAGATGAATTACTTGGCATCACCACCACTTGTAGTTGCTTACGCATTAACTGGCACGATGGATCATGATTTTGAAAATGATCCGATTGGTGTAGGTAGTGATGGTAAACCTGTATTTTTAAAAGATATTTGGCCAACAACAGCTGAGATTGATTCCGTAATCACATCTTCAATCTCCTCAGATATGTTTACAAAAGATTATGCCTCAGTTTTTGATGGCGATAAAAGGTGGAAATCACTAGATACGCCAACAGGTAATACCTTTGAATGGGATAGTGCTTCAACATATGTTAGAAAGCCACCTTACTTTGATGCTATGCCACGGGATCCAAAACCAGTAACAAATATTTCAGGGGCCCGTGTACTTGCAGTATTAGGTGATTCAGTAACAACTGATCACATATCTCCTGCTGGAAATATTAAAGTTGATTCACCAGCTGGAAAGTATTTAGCCGAACATAATATTGATAGAGCAGATTTTAACTCTTATGGATCAAGGCGTGGAAATCATGAGGTAATGATTAGAGGAACTTTTGCAAATATTCGTCTAAAAAATCTTTTACTTGACGGAGTTGAAGGTGGATTTACTAAAAACTTCTTAGCAAATGGGGAGCAGACAACAATCTATGATGCTTCTCGGGCATACATTGCAGAAAATATTCCATTAGTAATTTTGGCAGGAAAAGAGTACGGCTCAGGATCATCCCGTGATTGGGCTGCAAAGGGAACTGCATTATTAGGTGTTAGAGCAGTGATTGCAGAATCATTTGAAAGAATTCATCGATCTAATTTAATTGGCATGGGTGTATTGCCATTGCAATATTTAAATGGCGCTAATGCTTCATCACTTGGATTAGATGGCAGTGAAATTTTCTCAATCACTGGTGTAGAAGAATTAAATAATGGACAAACGCCAAAAGAGGTGACGGTCACAGCGGGGGATAAGAGCTTTAAAGTTAGCCTACGTATCGATACCCCAGGTGAGGCAGATTACTATCGCCACGGTGGAATCATGCAGTATGTATTACGCTCACTTATTGAGTAAATAGATCGCTTTAATAAGTATCAGGCTTTAAACTATCACCATGCTCTCAGAGATTAAATCACCGGCTGATCTAAAAGGCTTATCAAATACGCAATTAGATCAATTATCTACTGAGATTAGATCTTTTTTAATTGAGCAGGTATCAAAATCTGGCGGTCACTTAGGGCCAAACCTTGGTGTTGTTGAATTAACAATCGCACTACATAGAATTTTTCAATCACCAAAGGATGTAATTGTCTTTGATACAGGCCATCAAAGTTATGTTCATAAGTTATTAACGGGGCGAATAGCTGGATTTGAAAAGCTGCGTCAACGCGGTGGAATAGCAGGCTATCCAAATCGTAGTGAGAGTGAGCATGATGTTGTTGAAAATTCACATGCTTCAACCGCACTTTCTTGGAGTGATGGAATTGCAAAAGGATTTGCATTAACAAATCAGCATGATAGAACCGTAATTTGTGTAGTCGGTGATGGCGCTTTAACAGGTGGTATGAGTTGGGAAGCACTTAATAACATAGCTGCAAATAAAAAAGAGAAATTAGTAATTGTTGTAAATGATAATGAAAGATCCTATTCGCCAACAATTGGCGGCCTTGCTACATATTTATCAACACTTCGCACAACTCGTGGTTATGAGAAGTTTTTAGATTGGGGTAAAGGTGTTTTAGAAAAAACTCCGGTAGTAGGTCAACCAATTTATGAAACCCTGCACGGGATGAAAAAAGGTATTAAAGATATTGTTGCACCACAAGGAATGTTTGAGGATTTAGGAATAAAGTATTTTGGACCAGTTGATGGCCATGATATCTCTGCGATCGAGCGGGCATTATTATCAGCTAAAGATTTTGGTGGGCCAGTACTAGTTCATGTTATTACTGAAAAAGGTAGAGGACATGCTCCAGCAGTTAATGATGAGGCTGAGAAATTTCATGCAGTTGGTGTAGTTGATGCTGAGACCGGACAACCACTTAGTAAAGCTGGCCAAAGTTGGACAAGTGTATTTTCAGATGAATTAGTAAAAATTGGTGCAAAACGTAGTGATGTCGTTGCTATTACCGCAGCCATGATGGGACCAACTGGCCTCGATAAATTTGAAAAAGCTTATCCAGATAGAACCTTTGATGTTGGAATTGCTGAACAACATGCAACAACTGCTGCTGCAGGTATGGCATATGCAGGCCTTCATCCAGTAGTAGCTGTTTATTCAACATTTTTAAATAGAGCATTTGATCAACTTTTATTAGATGTGGCTCTTCATAAAGCAGGTGTGACATTTGTACTAGATCGAGCAGGCATTACCGGAGATGATGGACCTTCACATAATGGTATTTGGGATCTAGCACTTACTGGAATTGTGCCAACATTACATGTTGCCGCCCCCCGTGATGGTGAGCGAGTTAGAGAAACACTTCGAGAAGCGTTAGATATAAGTAATGCACCAACTTTAATTAGATTTCCAAAGGGCGCCGTAAATCCAGATATTCCTGCATTTGAAAGAAGAGATGGCATTGATGTTTTATATCGAGGAGAGAGCGCTGATATTTTATTAGTAAGTATTGGAGCTTTTGCCCAAGTTGCTGTTGAGGCCGCAGCACAGGCATACCGAGAAGGAGTAGGCGTTACTGTAATTGATCCAAGGTGGGTTAAACCATTACCAAAATCTTTAGTAACAATGGCCCAGCGTTATAAGAAAGTAGTAGTAATTGAAGATGGCATAAAGCATGGTGGTATTGCCAGCACAATCTCTGAGTTATTTAGAGAATCTGGACTTAATGTGCCAGTTCATTCAATTGGAGTGCCATTAGAATTTTTAGAACATGCTAAGAGAGCACAAATTTTAGAAGATTTAGGAATTACTGTTCAAAATATTACAAGATCACTTGTTACATGGAGCAGTGATGAGTTTTCAGTAGATACTAAGGAAGAGATGCAACTCCCTTTGGATGAAAACGAGCACCGCAAACCGCTTCGCTAATTCCTTCACGATCTAAATAAGGAAGTATTCCACCTAAATGCATTGGCCAACCTGAGCCGAGCAACATACAAATATCAATCTCCTGTGGAGTTGAAATAACACCTTCATCAAGCATCATCTTTGCCTCAGTAGCTATTGCCTCTAGTGCACGCTTTCTAACCTGCTCTGCCGTTGAAGCCTTCTCACCTTTTTCAAGTAGTGCAAGTGCTGCAGGGTTTACGGTGTTAATACCTTGCTCATTTTTAACATAGAAAGTTTTAACACCTTCTTTAACAAAGCGTTGCATTGTTGGTGAAACTTTATAGCGAGCTCCTAAATTCTTATTTAGAGTTTGAGAAACATGCAGCGCTACTCCGGGTCCTACCAGACCAAGTAATTCAAGGGAGGACATTGGAAAACCTAGGGGAGCCATCGCAGCATCTGCGACCTCATAGGCAGTTCCTTCATCCATTGCATCAGTAACTTCGCCCATAAATCTAGTTAGTAAGCGATTAACTACAAATGCCGGTGCATCTTTAACAATAACCATAGTTTTCTTTAGATCTTTACCAATATTTATTGCAGTTGCAACAGTTGCATCATCTGTCTTAGATGTTCTAGCAACCTCAAGTAGCGGCATTACTGCTACTGGATTAAAGAAGTGAAAACCAACAACCCTTTCTGGATTCTTAAGTCCCTCACTCATAGCTTCAACTGAAAGGGATGAGGTATTTGTCGCTAAAATACACTCAGGAGTAATGATCGCTTCTAGATCTTTAAATAGCTTTTGCTTCAGTGATAACTCTTCAAATATTGCCTCAAGCACAAAATCTGCGTTAGCAAATACTTTTTGATCAACAGAGCCAGAGATATTTCCTAATAAGCGGGTAGCCGCCTCAGGATTTAAACGCTTCTTATCAACTAGCTTTTGAATCTCATTTTTTATCCATGCAAGTCCTTTATCAACTCGCTCTTGATCTAAATCTGTAATTACTACTGGAACTTTTAAGTTACGCAGCATAAGTAGGGCAAGTTGGGAGGCCATAAGACCAGCGCCGACTACTCCAACTTTAGTAATCTTACGAGCAAGAGCAGGTTTAGGAGCACCTTCAACCTTTTTACGTTTCTTTTGAATTAAATTAAATGAATAAAGTGAAGCGCGCAGACCATCACTCATAACTAGATCTGCTAACACCTTTGTCTCAGCAGCATATCCATCTCTTACCGTGTTTGTTTGCGCAGCTTTAATTAATTCAAGAGCGGCAAGGGGAGAAGGTATTTGAGCGCCACTATATTTTTTAGCAACTGTAGCCTTTCCAGTTGCGATAGCTTTCTCAAAACCTGCGCTATCTTTACTAAAATCCTTACGATCAATTTTCTTTTTTCCACTTAAAATATCTGCGGCAAACTTAACTGAGTGTTCAAGGAAATCAGCTGGTTCATAAACCGCATCTACTACACCGAGGGATAGTGCATCTTTAGATTTAAGCATGGTGTTGTTATTTAGAGCATTTAAAATAATTACCTGAACCGCATTTTCTGGACCGATAAGTTTTGGTAGCAATGTTGCTCCACCCCATCCAGGGACTAATCCAAGAAAACACTCTGGTAGGCCGATAAATGCAGTTGATGCCAGAGTTCGGTAGTGAGCGTTAAGGCCAACTTCAAGGCCACCGCCAAGTGCTAAACCATTAATAAATGCAAAGGTTGGTTTCTTACTTTCATATAGTTTTAGAAAAACTTCATGACCTAGGTCGCCAAAGGCGGTAGCAACTGATTTATCACTAACTGAACCAACACCGGATAGGTCAGCACCTGCTGCAAATATAAATGGCTTACCAGTTACCGCAATTGCAACTGCATCAGATTTTTGCGCCTCATCTATTGCAGAAGAAAGTGAATTAAGGGAAGCAGGGCCAAATGTATTTGGGCGATTATGATCTGCCCCATTATCTAAGGTGATTAAAGCTAATTCACCGGTATGACCAAAAGCAGTCAGTGAAACCATTCTTAATATTGCATTTGTTACTACCTCATCAGGGGCGCCCGCTAATACCTCAGCCACTACTTAGCACCTTTATAGTTTGGGTTTTCCCAGATGATTGTGCCACCCATACCAAGACCGATACACATTGTTGTAATGCCATATCGAACCTCAGGGTGCTCAGAGAAAGCATTTGCTAAGTTTAGAATTAATCTCACTCCAGAGGATGCAAGTGGGTGGCCTACTGCAATTGCCCCGCCATAGATATTTACTCGCTTATCATCATCGGCAATTCCGAAATGATCTAGAAATGAAAGTACTTGAATTGCAAATGCTTCATTTACTTCAAATAATCCAATATCAGAAATATCTAAACCAGCTTTTTTAAGAGCTTTAATCGTGCTAGGTACTGGGCCGTATCCCATAATTTCTGGCTCAACTCCGGCAAATGCAAATGAAACTAACTTTGCTTTAATTGGTAGGTTTAATTCTTTCGCTTTACTCTCTGATGCCAATATTGCAGCGGTTGCGCCATCATTTAAACCAGCAGCGTTTCCAGCTGTTACTCGACCAGCTGCGCGAAATGGAGTCTTAAGGGCGCCAAGTGCTTCTAAAGTTGTTTGCGGCCTAGGTGGTTCATCAACTGTTGCCACACCCCAACCTAACTCAACAGTTCTAGTTGCAACTGGAATTAGATCAGGTTGAATTTTATTTGCAGCATAAGCTGCAGCAGTTTTTTGTTGTGAGGCAAGAGCGTATTTATCTGCTCGATCTTTAGTTAGATGTGGAAACTTGTCATGTAATCTTTCAGCGGTTGCACCCATTTGCAGCGCATCGTTATCAACAATTCTCTCAGCTAAATATCTTGGATTTGGATCTATGCCATCACCCATCGGATGATTTCCCATATGTTCAACACCACCAGCAATTGCTAAATCATAAGCGCCCATATTTATGCCACCAGCAATTGTGGTAACAGCTGTTAACGCACCGGCGCACCATCGATCAATTGAATATCCTGGTACTGATTTTGGAATACCGGCAAGAATTGAAACAGAGCGACCAATATTCATTCCTTGATCACCAGTTTGAGTGGCGGCCGCGATTGCAACATCATCAATTTGATCAACTGGTAGATTTGGATTTCGCTCAAGTAGGCCGCGAATGCAGCGAACCATTATGTCATCAGCTCTAGTTCCGGCGTATAAAGAGCCGGCTTTACCAAATGGAGTTCTAACCGCATCTACTAAAACCACATTTGTTTTTGCAGTAGCGCTTTTGCTCATTAGAGACTCCTAGCTAGATAAACCTAATAAGGCTTAGGTTACTAGCCAGTAATGATATTGGGTAGTGGGCTTACTTAGTTAATAGAGTTTGCGCAGTCCTAGATGGGCGGGTGTATAGGCGTAAAACTAAGCCAAGGTAGGTTGCCCAAAGTGCTAGTTGCACCCAAGAGGTGTTTACATCAAAGCCAACTGTGCCTGCTAGTAATGTGCCAGCAATTGAATCCTTTGCCATCACTGATGAGATATCCCAAGCGTATGAGCTAACACCAGGTAACCAACCAAGCTCCTGATACTCATGAACTCCATATGAGAGAACTCCTGCTGCGACAATAATTAATGCCACACCTGTAATGGTAAAGAACTTACTTAAATTCAACTTAATTGAGCGGTTATAGATTAAGTAACCAAGAATTACTGCCAGCTGCCAAGGCCAGCGACTAAACCAATTGAGGCGCTAGATGTAGCAGCAACAGTTTTAAAGTTTGTATAAACAAATAATGCGGTTTCAAGTCCTTCTCTAGCTACTGCAAAAAAAGCAGCTGCAGCCAGTGCTAATGGGCCAGCACTTAGCGCATTATCGACCTTGCCATGAAGATCATCTTTTAAGGTTCTAGCTACTCGCTTCATCCAAAAAACCATCCAGGTAACTAAACCAACTGCTACAAAGGATGTAGTACCAGCGAAGAATTGTTCACCGCGCTCTGATAATTCAGCTGAGGTAAAACTTAGAAAGCCGCCAAGTGCAAAGCTTGCAGCCAGTGCAATACCAACGCCAGTCCAAATTGGAGTTAGAAGTTGGCGACGATCAGTCTTAACCACATAGGCAACTAGGATGCCGACAATTAAAGCCGCCTCTAGCCCCTCGCGAAGTGCGATTAAAAAGGTACTTAACATCCCTTGAGCCTACGGCTAGGTGAGGGAATTACGCAACTTAAGTGTTGCGTAATTGCTGTGATAATCCTTACGCGCTCGCTTCAGCCTCAGATTCAGTCGCAGTGAGGCTCAGCAACTACTACCGGCTCAATCGCATCTAATTTAGCCGCTATTACAGGGCTAACCTGTTCAATCTGCCAGGGGCGTGCTCCCATTTGAGTTAATTGGGTAATCACAAAGCTCTCATACTCACTACTACTAGAAGGTGGTTGCTGCCAGCATATCTTTTTTACCAATTCAGGAGTTACTAGGTTTTCAGTAGGGATTTGGATTTGTTTTGATAACTCAATTAGCGCTGCTCTAGCGTGAGTTAACCTGGCATATCCAAGTGGATTCTTCTCCTTCCAAATCTTCATTGGCGGTAAATTCTCAGAAGCAACTCGAAATTCAGGTTGTTGATCAAGGGGTGTCTTTAGGGCGTCATTTAAAACCTTAAGCCAGGTATTAAATGGCGGTGATTCTAATTTAGTGCGCCAGCTAATCACCTTAGCAACAGCTTCTAAGATTATCTGGCCTAAGGGTTGCAAGTTCAATAATTGCTAAATCTCCTAATACTCGCCCAGGTGCTAGATCTATTTGTCTAGCTATTTCATCTCGGGCTAGCCATAAATCTCTCACAATCGTCATAGTCAATCTATCTCTTACTTTATGCATACCAGAGGTGCGCCGCCAGCGATCAGCCTTTGGTAGATCTGAGAATTTATAATCTTTATAGCTATTCAATATTGATGTGAAATCTTGCTGGGCCCATTTTAATTTTTTTTGCTCAGTAAGTAAGTCCGCAACTGCACCGCGAATATCAAGTAAAATATCAACATCAAGTGCTGCATAAGTAATCCATTCAGGCTTTAACGGGCGAATAGACCAATCAACTGCTGAATGCTCTTTAGCAAGAGTTAGTTCCAATAAACTTTCAGCTAGTGCTCCTAAGCCAACTCTTTCACAACCTGCAATTCGTGCCCCTAGTTCAGTATCAAATAGCAGTGTTGGCTTTAAACCAACCTCAATTAAACATGGCAAATCTTGAGTGCTGGCGTGGATTACCCACTCACAACTTGAAAACTGGGAATTAAATTTCTCCCACAATTTTGAATCTTTTAGGGGGATTGGATCAATTAAATGAAGCCCACCATCTTTGCGATAAATTTGAATTAAATAAGCCCTTTGGCTGTATCTGTAACCGGAAGCTCGTTCGGCATCAATAGCAATTGGGCCATTACCTTGCGCTAATTGCTTAATTAATTCTTCAAAGCCACTTTCATTTTCTACAAGAGCAGACATAGCGTTACGGGGTACTAGAAGCGGGGTAGCTCATTACCTACTGAGTCTAACTATTACGAGCGATTGAACTAACACCTTGCGGGATTGGCTCAAGACCAGCTGCCATTGCAAGTAGTTCAAGCCAAGCATTTACATGCGATAGTAAATTCTCACCATCAGTTGGTGTCCATGATGCACGAATTTCCATCTCAGAGTCTTCTTCTCGATCAGCTAATGCACCAAAGGAGGCACTTGCGACTCTAGTAACGGTGCCACTTGGCGCAGTAAATTCACAATTATTTTTCTTAAGTGCTTCAAGTAACCATGTCCAACCTATTTCAGGTAGTAATGGATCAGATGCCATCTCTAAATCAATTGCAGATCTAGCAAAAGTTACACATCGCCATTGCCCACCCCAACCCTCTTGGCCAGCAGGATCATGTAATAAAACAAATCGACCGGTTGCAGCATCCTCTAATACATCTGCAGTCATTGCTAACGCGTGTGGAGCAAGTTTTTGTGGAGCCGGCACAGCCTCAAGCAATATTTCACCCCGTGGCTTAAGTGCCAAGATCGGCGCAGTTAATTGCTCAAAGCTTAATTTCATGGCTTAAGGATAAATTGGATATGGGATAAGTAAGTGAAGGCGCGAGGAATTAAAGATAACTAAAAAATCAAATCTGCGCGCTAGGCTTAACTTATGGCCACAATTCTCGCTTTGTTCTCATCTTTGTTATGGGGAAGCGCTGATTTCCTTGGCGGCAAATTAACTAAACGCCATCCAGCTTTAGCAGTTACAGCTGTATCGCAAAGTATTGGTTTAATAACTGGAATTATAATTGTCGTAATTAGTTCATCATGGTTATCTACCATCGCTTAGTTGGAATAATTATTTTCTATCCAGGTGTATTAGCTGGCTTACTTGGATTCATTGGCTTAATAGCTTTTTATACTGGACTTGCAACTGGACAAATGGGCGTAGTTGCCCCAATTAGTGCGCTTAAGTGTTCTAATTCCTTTAACAATTGCATTTATTAATGGCGAAAAACCAAATTCAATGCAGCTAACTGGCATGAGCATTGCTTTAATTGGCGCAGTTTTTGCAAGTGGACCAGAGATTAAAGCTGGAATGACTATTCGGCCATTAGTTTATGCAGTCATTGCTGCCTTTCGGATTTGGTGGCGCAGTTGCATTAATTGCTCAGGGATCAAGTTCAAGTGCAATTATGACTATGACAACTATGCGCTTTACTACTTTTATTGTCTCTTTATTTTTACTTGCAAAATATAGAACTCTAGGAGGATTATCAAAAAAGAATATTCCAATATTAATAGTTATTGGCGCAGCAGATTTTATTGCAAACCTTATTCCTAGGAGTTGCAACTACTAAAGGTTTAGTTTCCTTAGCTGTTGTTTTAGGTTCACTTTATCCAATTGTTACCGCGCTGTTAGCATTTAAACTTCTACAAGAGCGCCTGCATAAGGTTCAGTATGTTGGTATTGCATTTGCAATAACTGGAGTGGCATTTATTGCTGCTGGTTAGATTTTTTTATACCGCTCAAATTTGGCTTCTTCAATGATTTCTTGACTTGTTAACTTAAAGCTAGAAATAAGCTTTTCTACTGAAATTCTATTTTCACCCTCTTTAACTAAGTTAGTTGTTAGATGAAGATGATCAATTAAGCCTTGATCTATTAGAGATTGAAGAAGTACTGGACCTGCTTCAACTAAAACCCTAATGGCTGAGGAGTCATCTGTTGGTGGAAAATTTTCACTTATCTCCTTAAATAATTGCGCTGGAGGCAGTAAGAACTGCTTGGCTAATTGATTTTTTGGCTGCAATCTCACCTTGGTGTGGGTAAGAATATAAAGAGGAATAGGTGTGCGCTTGTAGGGTTCGCGCCTGGCGGTATTGCCACCAATGATGATCAGATCAGATTCTTCTCGCAACTGTTTAAATCGCTTTCGATCCTCATCATTAGATAGTCCAATGGATGAGCCAGCCACGGTAGTGGCCCCTGCTTTGCCCACGATCAAATTGGCGGTGGTTATCAAGGCTCTCATAGGTAGCAGGTTAGCGAGTGTCAGTGCCTACTCCTACTCTTTTACTATGATCATAAATTGCCAAACATGTGTAATGAGAGAGATCGCCTGCGGCGATTGTGTTATTTCGGTGCTGCTTGAAATTAAGCCACTGCCTGGTAAAAACGCTGAACTCACAAAAGGTGATGAAGCTGCAATTAATTTACTTTCAAATGCTGGCTTAGTACCCCCTTTGAGATTTAAGGCAGGTCGAAATCTGAAACTGCGAAATATCGGCTAAATAGTAAAAAAGATCACAAAATTTGGAAAATTCTCAGCCCGCTACGCTTATGTTGGGTTGAGTATGGCGGGCATTGATGGCTAGCCTTTCTTAATGAGAAAATTACTGCGCTCACTTTTTTCTATTTTTATCGCAGCAGGATTATTAACACCAATTTCAGCCAGTGCTGCCCCAAATCTAATTGAGGTGCAGGGTCGGGTTAGAGACCTGCAAGAGCAGGCCACAACAGCTGCAGAGGGTGCGCAGGAAGCAAAGGTTACTTTGGCAAAATTAAATAAAACTTTAGTTACTGTGCAGCAAGAGGCAAGCCAGCAAGGAGCTTCAGTAACTGCAATGAACAAAATAATTGGCGCTATTGCAGCTGATCAGTATAAGTCTGGACCACTTAGTAAGTCATTAGAACTACTTTTTTCCTCTGATCCTTCGTTATATTTATCAACAGCTGGATCACTTGAAACCGTTACACGGAAAAAGAGTGCTGATCTAAAGAAATTTTCCGTAGCCACCCAAAGATTAAATGCCACATCATTAACTGTTGCCGATAAATTATCATTAGTAAAGGCAGCAGAGGCTAGATTTAAAAAACAATTAGAAATTGCCAACTCAAAATTAGATCAGGCAGAGGCATTACTAGCAAAATTAACTGCAGCCGAGCGGCAGCGGCTGGCAAAGCTAAATGATGATGAGGAAAATGCCGATCAACAGAGATCACTCGCAGATGCTGGTAAGTATGGTTCACTCTCTGGGCGAGGTGGAACGGCAATAAGGTATGCACTTGATCAAATAGGAGATAAGTACGTATTCGGCGCTGCCGGACTTACTACTTGGGATTGTTCTGGTTTAACCATGCGCGCCTTTAGATCAGCCGGTGTTTCATTGCCACACTCCTCTCGTGCGCAATATAACTACGGCAAAGCTATCGCTAGAAAAGATTTACAACCAGGTGATTTAGTATTTTTTGGAAAACCAATTTCACATGTTGCGATATATCTATCCCCAGATCGTATGTTGCATGCACCAAGATCGGGTAGTCGCGTAAAAATTGCGAATATGAATATGGGTAGGAAGCCATATATAGGAGCACGCCGTTTATAGCGAGAAAAAAGTTTTATTAATCACAAATGATCTTGGTCCAAGAGCAGGTGGGATTGAAACTTTTATTCTAGGCCTAATTGATGGTATGCCATTCGGCACTCTGGTTATTTATACATCCTCTCAAAAAGGTTCAGTAGAGTTTGATAAGCGGTTATTTGAAAAATTTGGTGCAAGAGTAATTAGAGACAGAGCTAAAATTTTGCTGCCAACTCCAAGAATAACAAAGAGAGCGATAAAAATATTAGAGAATGAAGCAATTACTAGAGTTTGGTTTGGCGCAGCAGCACCCCTAGCGTTAATGGCTAGTGCACTTCGTAAAAGTGGAGCAAGCAATATTGTTGCTTTGAGCCATGGCCATGAGGTCTGGTGGGCGAAGATTCCTATATTCAAACAGTTACTTAGGAAAATTATTAAAGATGTTGACTACTTTGGCTATCTTGGAAATTTTACAAAAAGTGAACTTCTTAAAGTCAGTAATAATCCAGATAAACTCATTCAGATTGCACCAGGCATTGACACAAATCATTTTATGCCCAGAACCGCTAGCGCTAAATTAATCGCAAAATATAGATTAGAAGATAGGCGAATAATAATTTGTGTTGCCAGGTTAGTTCACCGAAAGGGACAGGATCAACTAATACAGGCTATGCCAAAGATTTTAGAATCTCATCCAGATGCAATTTTGTTATTAGTAGGCGTTGGCCCAATTAAACAGATGTTAGAGAACTCAGCGAGGCAGCTTCGTATTACTCATAAAATTGTATTTGCTGGCAGAATTTCACATGATGAATTGCCAGATTACTTAGCAATATCAGAGATCTTTGCTATGCCAGTTCGATCTAGATTTTCAGGTCTTGAAGTTGAAGGGCTTAGGTATTGTTTATTTAGAGGCAAGTGCATGTGGCTAAACCAGTTGTGGTTGGTAACTCAGGGGGCGCAGCTGATGCCGTAATTGATGGTGTAACTGGGCTACTAGTTGATTCAAGTAAGGTTGATGAGATTTCTGATGCAATTTGTAAATTACTTGATGATTCGATCAAGAGTAAGCAAATGGGTGAGGCTGGCCGTGATTGGGTAGTGCAAAACTGGCAGGTAAGTAAATGGTCGAATAAATTCAATAAAGTGCTACTGGGAAATTAGATTATTAGTTAAAGCAATACTCACTGCTTGGGCTCGGTTAGTAGCACTTAGTTTTCGATAAATAGCCGATAGATGAGTCTTAACAGTGGGCTCAGTTAAGAAAAGCATGCCAGCGATAGCAGATGCAGTTACACCAGTTGGCAGCAGAGAAAGCACCTCTAACTCTCGATTTGTTAGGTTAAATTCAATAGCGGGCTTTGACTGCTGTAATTCTCCAGCTTTCATGAATTTATTTGAGCCATCGCTAATGCAATTCATGATTTCTATTAACTCAAGAATTGGGGCTCCTTTTGTTACAAAAGCGCTGGCTCCAACCGCTTTTGCTCTCTCCAAAATTTCACTTTGATCATGCATAGTAAGAACCACAAAAGAGCAGTTACTTTTTTGAGATATGGCAGTTTCAATTAAATCTAATCCACTTAATGCGCCTAAGTTAACATCTACTAAAGCGATGACAGGTTTGAATTTGTTGATAACAGCTAATCCTTCACCTACTGAAGATGCTTCTGCAACTACTTTAAACTTAGTCTCTGCTAGCGCAGCTATTAATCCAGATCTGATTAGATTGTGATCATCAATTATTACAATATCCATTAACTAGAGTGATATTAAGATTGTGCTCCCATTAGATTGGGACTTAATGTCAATTTGGGCGCCAATCTCAGCAAGGCGCTCCCTGACTCCCAACAGTCCATAAGAGTGCTGCTTTTCAATCACGCCACCAACCCCATTATCTTCAATTGCAATTTGGTTACTCGTTAACCTAATTTGAATCATCGAACAATCTGCGTGCCTCATGGCATTAAATATCAGTTCTCTAACTGCCCGCATTAATTCAAAGCGCTGATTTGATTTGATTTCAATTTCACCATGTATTTCATATGTAATCTCAGTATGGGAAAGAATTATTGATAACTGTTGATCTAGTTGTGCTTTAATAGATTTGCTCTCATTGGTGCGCAATTCAAAGATTTCATCTCTTACCTGATTGATTAAGCCACTTATAGAAAATCTGATCTGGCGAAGGGGAGTGCGATTGATGTTGTCTAAATTATTACTGCCGATTATTTGATCTAGTCGATAACCTAGAGATGCTAACTCTTGTGCCAACCCATCATGTAGCTCTCGAGCGAGTCGAGTTCGTTCAGAATTAGGCGAAGAGTTCATCAATCTCGCGAGCAAATTGCTGTGATACCACATGGCGCTTAACCGATAACTTAGCTGTTAATTGCCCGCCCGCAATTGTAAAATCAACTGGCAGAATTGAAAACTTACGAATTGACTCAGCTCGGCTAACTGCTTTATTTGTGTCATCTACTGCAGTTTGTATCACGGCAATTAGTGTTGGATCTTTCGCTAACTCGGCAATAGAAGCATTTTCCTTCTTATTAGCAACTGCCCATGGCCTAATTGAATCTGGATCTAAGGTAACTAGTGCTGCGATAAATGGTTTGTTATCGCCAACAACCATACATTGACTAATTAATGGGTGAGAGCGCAGACGATCTTCAAGGACTGCTGGTGCAACGTTTTTACCACCAGCTGTAACAATTAATTCTTTCTTACGTCCAGTAATTGATAAGTAACCTTCATCATCTAATTTTCCAAGATCACCAGACTTAAAGTAATCGTCTTTAGTGAAAACTTCAGCGTTAGCTGCATCATTTTGCCAGTAACCCTTCATCACGATTGGTCCCTTAATTAATACTTCACCATCTTCGGCAATCTTTATAGTTGTTCCAGGAATAGGTTTACCGACAGTGCCAACTTTGTGCGCAGAAGTTAGATTTAAAGTTGCTCCTGCTGTGGTTTCAGTTAAGCCGTAGCCTTCTAATACTCTAACGCCAGCTCCACGATAGAAGTGACCTAATCTCTCACCTAAAGGCGCTCCACCTGATATCGCAGCTTCAACTCTGCCACCAAGGCCAGCACGAATCTTTGAATAAACTAATTTATCAAATAAACCATGTTGCAGCTTTAACAATGGTGGAACACTCTTGGCATCTAATGCTCTGCTATATGCAATTGCAACCTCTGCTGCTTTATGGAAAATCTTACCTTTACCAGCTGCTTCAGCTTTTGCTTCTGCGCCATTAAATATTTTTTCAAAAATGCGTGGTACAGCTAAGACGAATGTTGGTTTAAAGCTACCCAGATCTTTTGGTAATCTAGTTAAATCACTGCAATGAGCTAAGTGAAGACCTGCTGTAATTGCGCCAATTTGAACCATTCGACCAAATACGTGTGCGACTGGCAAGAACAAAAGTGTTGATCCACCAGGCTTTAAGAAAAGATCACTTGCGCCATTCACAACATTTCCACATTCAGATAAGAAGTTTCCATGAGTTAGTTGAACACCCTTTGGTTTACCAGTTGTACCAGAGGTATAAATTAAAGTAGCAAGAGTTTCTGGCTTTAAAGCTGCCCTTCGCTTACTTATTTCCTCATCACTTACATCTTTACCATCGTGGGCTAAGGTAGCAAGTGCGTTATAAGTGATATTCCAAATATTTTTACAACTTGCTGGCATAACTGGTGTTACTAATTCAACAAGAGCAGGAGTTTCAACAATTATGGCAACCGCTGCTGAGTCAGTTAAAATCCAATCAACTTGCTCAGCGCTAGATGTTTCATAGATTGGCACAGGTACTGCGCCGGCATACCAAATAGCAAAATCTAAAACTGTCCACTCATAACGAGTCTTTGCCATGATCGCAACTCGATCACCAACATTAATTCCTGAGGCAATAAAACCTTTAGCAACAGCTTTGATTTCTTCCTCATATGCCTTTGCTGTAACTGCCTGCCAGCCATCACCTAATGGACGCGAGACAATTACTCGCTCTGGTTCAAAGTGGGCACGCTCGGCTATTAAGTTTGTTAAGTTACCTGCAGCCGCCGGTGGAATAATTGAATTGATGGTCACTTCATTCATGGGGGGAACGCTATATCAGCGGGGATATTTACGCCATAAGGCAGCCCCTTAATATTGCTGAGAATACAAAACTCCTACTAGGCGGTAACATTCAGCCATGTCATCAGTAAGCACCTCAACAGTAAGTATCACTGCCAGCGCCGATGAAGTTCGAGCAGTTTTATTTGATATTGCTAGTTACCCAAGCTGGTCAACCTCTTTTAAGTCAGTAACGGTATTAGAAAGTGATGGGCAGGGCAGGCCAACACAGGTGAGTATGAGTGTTGATGCTGGGGCTCTTAAAGATAAGCCAACATTAAATTACGACTGGTCGGCGTATCCTGATCGTTTAGATTTTTCATTAGAAGATGCGGATCTACTAACACAAATGAGTGGTGCTTATATTGTTAAAGACAATGGTGATGAAACAGAGGTCACCTTTGAATTAACTGTTGCACTTTCAATGCCAGTGCCAGACATTATGCGTACGAAAGCTGAAAAATCTACAATTGATTTAGCCCTTAAACAATTGAAAGAAAAACTAGAAAACTAATTGAACACTGTAATTAAAGGTTCAGATTTAACAATTGGCATTGATATAGGTGGCACAAAGATTTCTGCAGGAGTCGTAGACAGTAGTGGAAATTTGATTGACTCATCAAGGTGCTCAACACCTAGCTGAGGGTGGTAAAGAACTAATTTCATCAGTAGTTAATTTGGTAAAAGAGTTTAATAAAAAATACGAAATTAAAGGTATTGGAATAAGTATTGCAGCATTAATCTCCTCAGATTATGGAACTATTGTTGGTGCTCCAAATATTGCAAACTTAAGTAAACTAAATTTTGTAAATGAAATTAAGGAAGAATTTAAACTACCAATAATTATTGAAAATGATGCAAATGCAGCAATGTGGGCAGAATTTAAGTTTGGTAATGCCAAAGGTTTAAATCCTGTAATGTTTTTTATAATTGGCACTGGCGTAGGTGGTGGTTTAGTAATTGATGGTAAGTTATTTAAAGGCGCAAATGGAATTGGTGCTGAGTTTGGGCATATGTGTGTGGTGCCAGATGGACTTTTATGTGGTTGTGGCTCAAAGGGATGTATTGAGCAATATGCATCAGGCGGTGCGTTAATTCGTTATGCCAATGAAGCCTCTACTAGCCAATCCAGATAAATCTGAAGAAGTATTAAGTTTTGGAGAAGGTAAATTATCTGGAACTGCGCTAACAAAGGCAGCAAAAGCTGGTAATGAATTGGCGTTAGCTGCATTTAGTAAACAAGCTGATTGGCTTGGCTTAGCATGCGCATCGTATTCATTAATAATTGACCCACAAGCAATAATTATTGGTGGGGGAGTAGTAGATGCTGGTGAATTATTTTTAGCACCTGTCAGAGCTGCAATGCGTAAATACATGCCATTTGCTGAATCACATGTGCCACCAAAAATCATCGCTGCAAAGTTTGGAAATGATGCCGGATTAATTGGGGCTGCAGATCTAGTTAGAGCGTAGCTCCATCTTCATAATCATCATCTTTTCGCGCAGTATCCCAAATTAAATTAGCAACAGAGGCACTCACACCAATTACTACAGGCCAAAGCCCTAATACTTCAAAATCAGTTAAGTTATATGCGAGTAGATATACAAGACTTGAAGTTAAACCAACTAAAGATAATCGCTGGTTTTTATTTAACATAAAGCGGTTAGGATTTGGTGGCTTAAAACGCTCAGCTTCATAAATACCATCTAACTCATCTAAATAAGTTGTAGGGGAGGATTCATCGAGTGATAATCCAGAAACAATTGAATCAAACTCTGCATCAACTAAGCTCAGTTTCATTAAAGTCACCACCCCGCTTTAACTCACCACTTAAAACATCTTGAATAAATAATTTACTTTCAGCATTTAATTGATCACAGTCAAAGTCAAGTGCAACATTATGGAATGAGTTCTCAAATATAACTTCCCTAATATCTACTGAAAAAATATTATCAATTACAGTCATTGAGTTTTCTGGATCAACGGCGTGATCATTAATTGAATATGCCACCATAATTGGTAGATCAATTAAATACAGATCGCGTTCAACTATCTGCCATAGTTTTCGCAGGGAATCTAATGCTTTAAGGGGAGTGCGGTGATATGCATGCTTTATTGGATTAGGGGCTGCGATATCAGTTGGCCCTTTTTTAACTGAGGAAATAAAGTATTTAAGGAGCGGAGTTAATTTAAGAAATAAGCGACGATCATGAATTGAAGGATTTAGCAGTAGTAAGCCTTCAATTTCACTGCTACGAATCTGACAAAGCCGAAGTGCTAGGGCTCCTCCCATTGAAAAACCAGCGATAAATACTCGATCACATTTTTTTTGTAACTCTAATAATTCTTGCTCAGCTGCTTTATACCAATCTTGCCAAGTAGTTTTATTCATTTGCTGCCAACTACTGCCATGACCTGGCAGACATGGCGCTGATACGGTGTAACCAAGAGAATTTAAATATTTTGCCCAAGGTGTGATTGAAAGTGGAGAGCCGGTGAACCCATGCAGAACCAGCACTCCTATTTTTCCACCGGCTAGGTTAAATCCGGCTGAGTTTGGAATCTGATTCACGCTCAGATGGTGGCATAGATTCCCTTAGCCACTAAATTAGACCCGTGGCATATTCGATATTAAAGTCCTTTTTGATTCCGCTCTTAATGTTTATTTTTCGACCTAAGGTAACCGGACTACGGCATGTGCCAAGTAACGGTGGCGTGATTATTGCTTCAAATCATCTCTCCTTTAGCGATTCAATCTTTATGCCCCTAGTAGTTCCTCGCAAGGTTACCTTTTTGGCAAAGAGTGAGTACTTCACCTCACCTGGCTTAAAAGGGTTTATTAAAAAATTGACCTTCATTGCACTAGGTCAGGTACCAATTGATCGCTCTGGCGGAAAAAGAAGTGAGGCAGCCTTATTAACTGGGCTACGACTTCTTAAAGAAGGCCATTGCCTTGGCATTTATCCGGAAGGAACAAGATCACCCGATGGTCGTCTTTATAAGGGCAGGACTGGTATTGCTCGAATGGCAATTGAATCAGCAGCTCCGGTAATTCCAGTTGCAATGTTTAATACTGCTGAGATTCAACCAACTGGGCAAGTAGTGCCTAAGGTGAGAAGAGTTGAAATGGTATTTGGTGAACCAATTTATTTCACAGGAGATTCAACTGATCAAGAGCGTGCTTAGAGCTGCTACCAATCAACTTATGGAAAAAATAGCCCAGTTATCAAAGCAAGAGTATGTACCAGATACTTATGCATCAGATGCTAAAGATGCTATCAAAAAAAGTTTTAAGGATAGGACTGAATTTGATGAAGATGATGCTTAATTACTTCTCGCTAATAAACTCTCTGCGCGTTGTTAAGTAATTACACATATCACAGTTATCTTTTGCTCCTGGCATTTGCGAGCTAACTACAGTAATAAAATCGGTTAACCTAGTTGAAAGTGCTTCTGGGTTTCTAGTAATTGGTCGCCAGGTGTGCTTTAACTTAAGTCCAAATCCTTTATTAACATCTCCTGCTGGTTCTAGTAATGACCAAACTAGTAATCCCATTAGTGAAACTTTCTTAGCCTCACCTGCTGCTGGATTTTCTAATGCAAATGCATATGCCTCAAGCTGAGGTTGGTATAGATCTGTCTTATCTGAATCCTTTGCTTGGAATTTGCAATCAATAATTCCAAAGGTGCCATCGGCAAACTCAATTAATAAGTCATATTTACCCCGAATTGCATACTTAGTTGGCTTATGCATTTACATTAATAAAAGATGATTTAACCCAACCACCTAAGTCAGCCACCTTGCCTGCTGGCAGAACTGGGGCGATATCTGCAGTAGTTTTATTCTCAAAGTACTTCTCCTGCATATTTGCTAGATCACCGACTAATGGCATAAAGCCAGGGGTGCGAAGGCCATGATTGTAATTAAGCCATAAACACCTATGGCAGCCGCCCCAAGAAAATGTTAAATCAGATGGTGAAATAAATTCACGTGCACTGCCAACTGCATTAGATGATGCCATTATTTTCACTCGTTTCTTATCGCACAACTTCTGTGCCTTAATTTGGGTTTATTGATGATAAGTCTGCCCTTCGCCACTGACATTGGGCAATACCGCCACGAGAATATCGCCACGAGAAATTTAGGCAACTAGCCAAGTATTATTGCTGAAGCGATAGTGAAGATGCCTAAAGCGATCATCACCACACCACCAAAGCGGCGCATAAAGATCAACTTGCGCACATCCTGGGCGAGTGAGCTACGGATAGTGCCGGCTAAAACTCCGTAAGTACCATCTGAGATAAGGGCGACTAAGGCAAAGACTGCGCCCAGAAATAGTAATTGGGTAGTTACATTATTTTTTTCTTGGTCCACAAAGGCTGGCAAAATAGCTGCGAAGAAAACTATTGATTTTGGATTTAATACCCCCACCCAGAAACCATTTTTAACGGAGGTTAAAAACTTAGGTTTTAATCCTTCGGCAGATTGCATTCCTTGCGCATCAATTGCACTCGCCTTAATAGCTGTGATTCCGAGATAGATCAGGTAGGCCCCACCTGCCCATTGAATACCGTGATATAAAAGTGTGGAGTTTTGAATTACGGGGCCAAGCCCCACCGCAACTAAAACTGAAACTAGAAACATGCCAGAGGCATTGCCAATTACGGTTGCAATAGCTGTGACTCTGCCCCAGGAGATTGCTCGGGCGATGGTGAAAAGCACCGATGGGCCAGGAGCTAAAATTATTAGAATCGTGGCTATAAGGAACTCCCAGAACCTGCTGGGAATGGCATCTGCGATCAACACGTCCTGATTATATCGGTTATAAGTTTATAGACTCGCAAGTATTAGGTTTATATCTTTGCAAAGGGCAGCACCTGCCAGAATATGGTCAGCAGTAGCACTTAGATCTAAATTACTAAAAACTAGTTCGCATGTTTTGCACAAATTTGTTCACCATTTGGTCCAACTGTTAGGTGCATGCAAATGGCTCCTAATTTATCAAAAGCCTTGTCACCAAAATGTGAGCGGTATGTAAGAGCTAGTAAAACTCTGACATTAACCTCACCATTTGATTTAATTGAAAAGGCATGGGCAACACGTGAGACTGTGTTCTCGATGACCTTTTCAGTATGAGCTGTGGTTTTAGCAATAGCTGAATTTGTTAGCCCATCGCATAGGTGTTCACAAACTAACTGCTCAAACGGGGTCAACTCTCGAAGCAAAATATTAACGTCCAAGGTCACTCTCCAATGATCTAGTCCCCATTGTGCTCTTATTTATGACTCTTCGTAACCATGGGCAACACGTGAGACAGTGTTCTCGATGACCTTTTCAGTATGAGCTGTAGTTTTGGCAATTGCTGAATTTGTTAGCCCATCGCATAGGTGCTCACAAACTAACTGCTCAAACGGGGTTAACTCTCGTACCAAGATATTAACGTCCAAGGTCACTCTCCAATGATCTGACTCCTATTGTGCTCTTATTAATGACTCTTTGTAACCACATGGCATTTTGGCAATTTGCGCCTATTATTGCCGCGTGAGTTTTATATTAGATGAGAAAATCGGGGCAGTTCTGCGCCTGACCTTAAATCGGCCTGAAAAGAAAAATGCGATTACTCAGGATATGTATCAAAGGTTGGCAGATAAAATAAATGAAGCTGCAGGTGATTTTTCAATCCGAGCGGTTGTAATAAATTCAAATGGTGACTCTTTTACAGCAGGTAATGACATCAATGATTTCGCAAATGATCCACAAATGGATGAGGGCTCTCCAGTATTTAACTTTCTATTTGCAATTCATAACTTTCCAAAACCATTAATTGCTTCAGTTAAAGGTAGAGCAGTTGGAATCGGTACAACCATGTTGCTTCACTGCGATCTGGTAACAGCAAATCCAGATACGCAATTTTCTATGCCATTTGTTTCATTAGGTTTAGTTGCCGAGGGTGGATCAAGTTATTTATTCCCAAGATTAGTAGGACATGCTAAAGCTTCTGAAATATTGCTAACTGGTAGAACTTTTTCTGCTGATGAAGCGAAAGAGATGGGCTTAATTAATTTAATCGCAAATGATGAGTTATCAGCTGCGATGGCATTTGCCAATGAAATTGCGCAGCAGCCACCAAATGCTGTAATTAATACCAAGGCATTACTTAAGAGTGGATCACACGAGGCGCTAAATCAGGTTATTAAAGCTGAGGGAGTTTTATTTAAAATGGCAGCAGAATCTGATGAAGCACAACTTGCGTTTATGAACTTTTTAACTAAAAAGAGTAAGGTGAATTAATGTCTCTTAAAGGTAAGCGAATATTTGTCACAGGTGGCTCTCGTGGTATTGGTTTAGCAATCGCGCTAAGAGCTGCAAAAGATGGTGCATCAATTGCAATTGCAGCAAAGACTGCTGATGCACATCCAAAACTTCCTGGCACTATTCATACTGCAGCAAAAGATATTGAGGCAGCCGGTGGCACAGCACTGGCAATTCAATGTGATATTCGAGATGAGAATCAGATTGCATCAGCAATAGAGCAGACTGCACAAGCATTTGGTGGAATTGATATTCTAATAAATAACGCATCCGCCATTAATTTAACAAATACAGAAAATACACCCGCAAAAAGATTTGATTTAATGATGGGTGTTAATACCCGAGGTACATTTCTTACTTCACAAGCTGCATTTCCTTATTTAAAGAAGAGTGCACAAGAGGGGCGTAACCCACACATCTTGATGCTTTCACCACCACTTTCAATGAAAGGCAAATGGTTTAAGCCCCACCTTGCATACACGATGGCAAAGTATGGAATGAGTATGTGTGTTTTGGGATTAGCAGATGAATTAAAGCGTGATGGCATTGGAGTCAATGCACTTTGGCCTAGAACTGCAATTGATACTGCTGCCCTTGCAATGATTCCAGGCATAGATACCGCTTTTTGCAGAACTACTGAGATCATTTCAGACTCTGCCTACATAATTCTAAATAGAGCCGGAAAAGAATGCAGCGGAAATTTCTTTATTGATGATGAGGTGTTGGCAAGTGAAGGAATCGTGGATTTAGATAAATATGCCGTGGTGCCAGGAACTAAAGAGTTTATAAATGATTTGTATGTGGATTAAAGTTTAAACTCTTTATGCTCATGCTCAGTTTCAGTAATTCCTGAGGAATATTTAGCTTCATAATTTCCGACTCGCCAGATAAGCACAGATATCAACCATGCTCCAATAAATGAGGCTACGATAAAAAAGCCTACACGATTTAAATCTAGCCCTGCGATAAAAGTAAATGGTTGGTAATTATCAATATTAGTTTTATCTGATAACACACCGACAAATTGAATTGTGCCGATCACGAATGCTACAAAAATAGATAAACCAGTAGTGGTGATGTTGTAGTAAATCTTGCGAAGTGGAGAAGTAAAGGCCCAAGCGTAAGCTTTAGTCATAAATATTCCATCAAGGGAATCCATTAGTGACATTCCAGCTGCAAAAATTAAAGGTAGGGCGATGATTGCAAGAGGTGGCAGAAAACCGCCAACAGTGCCTACTGCAGCGGTAGCTGATAGCGCAAGTAGTGCTACCTCAGTTGCAGTGTCAAAACCTAAGCCAAATAAAACACCAACTGGGTATAACTGCCAGGAGTGATCAAAGCCTTTCTTAAATACACCACGGAATACCCTACGCATCAGCCCACGTTCATTTAATAACTCAGTCAAATGCTCATGGGAAAACTTTCCGGTTTTCGCTTGCTTCCATACTTTAATAATTCCAATCAAAATGACTAGGTTCAGGATTCCAACTAGATACAAAAATACAGTTGATACTGACGCTCCAATTAAGCCACCCGTCTCGGCAAAATCTTTTTGAAAATTAGCTGCTTGTCGGGCAGCAAATGCCACACCGATACATAGCGCCAGCACAATTGTTGAGTGGCCTAGTGAAAAAAATAAACCAAGTGCCAATGGATTTTTACCTTTTGCCAACATCAGCCTCGTGGTGTCATCGATTGCTGCGATATGGTCGGCATCAAAGGCGTGCCTTAATCCAAAAGAGTAGGCAAGTGCGCCGGCGCCGGCGTAGACAAGTGCGCCACTTGAATCAGTTAATGAGCTATAGGCCGGATTTGAGTTGTAAGTGAATAAATAAACCCCAGCCAGCAATATGTAAAAATGCTACAACCGAAAAAACTCCAATCAACGACGGCAATTCCTGCCGCGTAAATCGCAGATGTTGGCGTAGTTGGGTGGGTTTACTCACTGCCTTAGGTTAATGCAAACGATTCGCATCTGCAAAAACTCCTGTAGGTGTTGCTACCCTGAAGGCATGAGAATCAAATCACATCAAAAAAGAAATATTTCAGCAGTTTTCCTTGGCCTACTAACTTTTCTCATAATTATCCAGCCGGCATACGCCCATACAAAGTTAGTTAGCGCATCTCCAGCTGCTGGCAGCACGGCAGAAAACTGGCCTACCCAAATCATTCTTGAATTTGATGAAGAGTTACAAAACCTAGGGCCAGAAAAAGCCAACTTTCTTGTAGTAAATAATTCAGTTGGGGATCAGGTTAGTGAAACGGATGAGGTGATTGATGGGAACAAACTAATAGTTACCCTCTCACCAAATGAAGTTAAGGGACCAGTTTTAGTTTTCTATCATGTTGTTTCAACAGATGGGCATCCAGTTGAGGGTGAATACAAGTTTACCTACGGTGTGGATCAAGTCACCGCTGAAGGGGTAACAGATACTGAAGAAAAAAAGTTTCCAATGACTATCTATCTAGCCTCAGCAGTATTTATAGTCTCAGGCTTATTCTTTTCCATCTATTCATACCGGCGCCGAAATCAGGGTTAATAAAAAACGCCCTAGTAATTAACTAGGGCGTTTTTAACTTAGATCTTATAGATCGTAGTAAAGCTCAAACTCAGCAGGATGTGGACGAAGTCGAACATAATCAACCTCTTGCTTGCGCTTAAAGTCAATCCAAGTATCAATTAAGTCCTTAGTGAACACACCACCACGAGTTAAGAAGTCATTATCTTTTTCAAGATTATCTAGAACTGCGTCCAGTGAGCCAGGAACCTGTGGGATTGCCGCAGCTTCTGCTCCTGTTAACTCATACAGATCCTTATCAACTGGCTTTGGTGGCTCGATCTTGTTTTGAATTCCATCAAGACCTGCCATCAACATCGCAGCAAATGCTAGATATGGATTAGATGAAGGATCTGGGCAGCGGAACTCAATTCGCTTTGCCTTTGGATTAGATCCGGTAATTGGAATACGAATACAAGCAGATCGATTTCTAGCTGAATAAACCAAGTTAACTGGTGCTTCATATCCTGGCACTAAGCGCTTATATGAGTTAACAGTTGGGTTAGTAAAGGCTAGAAGTGATGGAGCATGTTTTAGTAGACCGCCGATATACCAGCGAGCAGTATCGGAGAGATCACCATATCCATCTCCCCAGAACAATGGCTTGCCATCTTTCCAAAGTGATTGATGAACATGCATTCCTGAACCGTTATCACCAAATAATGGCTTCGGCATAAATGTTGCAGTCTTACCAGCTGCCCAAGCGGTGTTCTTAATGATGTATTTAAACTTCATTAGTTCATCACCGGCGGTTAAAATATCGCTGAAGCGATAATTAATTTCCATCTGTCCGGCAGTTCCCACCTCATGGTGAGCACGTTCTACAAGTAAGCCAACCTTGCCAAGATTCATAACCATCTCATCGCGAAGATCTGCGAATTGATCTGTTGGCGAAACTGGGAAGTAGCCACCTTTAATACGGGTGCGATAGCCACGGTTTGGTGTGCCATCTGCATCCTCTTCAATGCCAGTGTTCCAAGCACCTTCATATGATTCAATATGATGGAAAGCTTGATTCATTCCAGTCAAGAAACGAATTCGATCAAATACATAAAACTCTGCCTCTGGTGCAAACAAAGCAGTGTCGGCAATTCCAGTACTGCGCATAAACTCAACAGCTTTAGCGACAATCCCTCGTGGGTCTCTTGAATAAGCAGAGTCATCACTTGGATTATGAACTGAGAAAAGAATAATTAATGTTTTCTCTTTGCGAAATGGATCTAGATATGCAGAGGATGGAACTGGTAGTAGCTTCATATCTGATTCATGAATTGATTGGAATCCTCTGATTGAGGAACCATCAAACATTAAGCCATCTTTAAAAACACTTTCATCAAAGGATTCAACCGGCACATTAAAGTGATGTTGAATTCCAGGTAGATCGATAAATCTTACGTCAATCAACTTCACATCATTTTTCTTGATGTAATCGAAGATCTCAGATGAATTCTTAAACATCTATTCTCCTAGGATTAAAATCGCTGAGTTGGGGGCTACATTGCACCTGTTCAGATAGGTAAAAGATAGTAGAGATTAATTAAAAACCCATAACCTCAGTGTTACATCTATGTTTCAGGCTCCCAAGAATCGATACGATTACCCGCATGAGTTGGAATGGTGAGCCTAGATTATTGCCGGAGGCCTCCTTGGGCAGGCGCCTTATTGCGCTGGTAATTGATTGGACGATGTGCCGGCTAATCGCCGGACTTCTTAGCCCAGCCCTGTTTTTTGAGAATAACTTCAGTACTTTATTTCTCTTTTTTATTGAAGTGACATTATTTACAATCGCATTTCAAGCATCTGCTGGGCAACGAATCATGGGGATAAAGATTCTTACCTATCCTGAACAATTTAGAGTAGCCCCACAAAAAATTGTGCTTAGAACATTTTTAATCTGCCTGGTGCTTCCTGCAGTTTTTACCAATAATGGTAGAGCACTTCATGATCATTTCTCTGGTAGTCAAAGCGTTAGAGAGCTCTACTAAAAATTAGCGCTTTGGCATCCTCGAATTTGTTGGCATTGGCCCTTTTGGCATTGGCAGATTTAAACCACCAACTGAGCGAAGTCGGGCTCTAACCTCTCGAAGCTGAGCGGTACTTAATTTCTTAGGCAGCTTCTTAAGATGTTTTTGTAATTTACGAACTGAAACCTGCCCGTTCTCATCGCCAACCATAACCTCTGTTACCGGAACACCAGATAAAAACCTCTCCATCTTACGTCGCTCATCTTGTATTAATGAACGGGTAGCGAAACCACCTTCACCAACTAAAATTATTCCAGCCTTGCTAGATACCCGGTGGACCATATCTTGATTGCGATTTACATTTACTGCAGGTGTTGTAACAAAGCCACGTCTGATGGACATTAATACGCTAGCACCAGCACCAAGTTGACCTTCTATGGATGAGAAGGCAGCGGTATTGGCAAATCTTGTAAATAAAAAAAACCCTGCGAGAAATGCCAATGGTGTTGATAAAAAGCCAGCATAGATTGGATGGCCTAAATTATTTCCAATTATTACGCCAAAAGTAACTATTAATACAAATACTAATAAGCACCAAATGACTGCAAAGGGGGAGTCCTTTTTTACTAATTTGTACGCATCCTTTAAAACTGCAAGTTGGCTTTGCTTTTGCGGCGCAGCAGATTTATTAGCTGACTCTTCCTTCTTTTTCTTTCGTCCAAACATTTCTCTCCCTTACTTAACAGCTCTGGCAGCCATTGCTTGGTTGTATAGCCGGCCTGCTCGATAGCTAGAACGTACCAATGGACCACTCATAACACCAAGAAATCCTATCTCTTGAGCCTCTTTACTTAACTCAACAAACTCATTTGGCTTAACCCAACGGATAACAGGGTGGTGTTTGGCAGATGGGCGCAGGTATTGAGTAATAGTGATTAAATCACAACCTGCATCGCGTAGATCCTTCAGGGCTTGTGAGACTTCATCTCGTAGTTTCACCCATTCCTAAGATTAAATTTGATTTAGTAATCAAGCCATAATCTCTTGCTTGAGTAATCACATTAAGGGATCTTTCATATCTAAAAGCTGGTCTAATCTCTTTAAATATTCTTGGAACTGTCTCAAGATTATGAGCAAAAACTTCTGGCCGCGTTTCAAAGACCTGGTTTAAAAGATGTGAATGCCCACTAAAGTCAGGGGCTAACATTTCCACGCCAACTCCTGGATTTAATGCATGAACTTGGGCAATAGTTTCTGCGTAAAGCCAAGCACCCTCATCATCTAGATCATCTCTAGCAACTCCAGTAATAGTTGCATACTTAAGCCCCATCAACTTAACTGACTCAGCAACTCTTCTAGGTTCATCTCTATCTAAAGGATTTGGCTTGCCAGTATCAATATTGCAAAAGTCACAGCGTCTTGTGCAGGCATGAGCCACCAATTAAAAATGTTGCCTCTTTATCTTCCCAGCATTCAAAAATATTTGGACAAGCTGCTTCTTGGCAGACAGTATGTAATCCCTCGGTTGCAACTAATGAGCGAAGTTTTGTGTACTCAGGACCCATTACTGCTTTTGTTTTAATCCACTCCGGTTTGCGCTCTATTGGCGTCTGGGTATTTCGAGCCTCAATTCGAAGCAGCTTGCGACCATTTGGATCGATACTCATTGCGAGATTCTATCTAGCATTGGGTGGATATGCTTTTTAATAATTGGAAGCACCTCATTAACACTTACTTCACGGCCAAGTTCTGCGGTGAGTGAGGTCACTTTTGCGCCAGTGATACCGCAGGGAATTATTTTTTCATATGCTGATAAATCTGGATTTACATTTAAAGCAAAGCCATGCATGGTTACACCTTTTGCAACTCGTAGTCCGATGGCTGCAATTTTTCGATCACTTTTATCATCTCTTACCCAAACACCACTTCGCTCGCAGTAACGATCAGCTTTAACACCAAACTCAGCACATACTGAAATCAGTGCAGTTTCTAACTCCCTTACAAAACCAACTACATCAGTTGAATTCTTTAAGTTTAATAATTGGATAGCCAACTAATTGTCCCAGGGCCATGCCAAGTTATTTTTCCACCCCGATCAACATCGATTACTGGAGTGTCATCTAATGGGCGATCTAAAATTTCAGTGCGCCGCCCAGCGGTATATACAGAGGGGTGTTCAAGCAATAACAACGTATTTTTGCTTTGTAAATTAACAACATCTTCATGAATTTGTTTTTGCAATTTCCACGCGCTTAAATAATCTACAACTCCAAGCTCTGTTACTTTAAGTTGATTCTCAGTTACATAGGGCTGATTTCACATCCCTAGCCTAATTGGTCTGGTAGATTATTTGGCTAAAGACTACCGGTCTATTGCGTGCCATGCGGTGTGAGCAAAATTGGTATTGCTGATAGATTTTGCGACTTAATCTAGATTCAACCGAAAGGCTCGATAAAACCATGTCTAAAGAAAAGTAAGTCAGTTCATGCTGCGGTTAAAAGATCGTAAAGCCACTTTGCGATTGCGATTGTTGGTTGTGATCGCATGGCTTCATAATCACATGGGGTATTTGGCCCGCTTTTCGGCAAGTTAACATACGGTTCAGGAAAATAACAACGCCGCTTTTTTGCCAAAGGGCGCTGAGGCAACTCAAAGCATCTGATATTACTATCCAAACCTTTACTGGTGAAGATTCATTTAATTAGATTCCAACTCTAATTCTTTTCTGAAGGTGAAGTTAATCCTAGTGTTGGTCCAGCCAAGATGGTACAGATCCGAAAGCACTTAGATCAAGGCTTAGGTGATTGAGATCCTGGCCGGAACTCACGGCAAAGCATTTCAGCACATACTTTAGCGCCAGGTCAACCGATTCACTGCTTTCCCATCTGAGGATGGAAAAGCAGCGTTAGGTAAATATTGCACTTAGCTCCGAAGTTGCAATTTCAAGGATACGCCTTGAATGACAAAGCCAGCACTGCCGACCTTGAGTTGTAGGAGTTTCTTGCGCGAGGATCTTGCAGCCAAACTTTGCTAAAGCTCAACTCACTTGAACTACACATGTGACCGGCTCCTGGTGGAATTACTTGCGTGATCTATTTGGAGCATTTGGTGCGATTGATTCAACATTACTTAACTAACCACATCATTAGTAGTTGTGGCATTAATTCTAATTGTTGTGTATCAGGTCGCCCCTGCTTATGGATAATTGCCATTATTCTACCGTCTGTTATCTGCGCTATCGACCTTGCTGGCGCAGTTGTTTACCTACTTGGCAAAGGCTGGCACTATTGATGTTGAATGGTCAGTCCCAGGGAATTCTTATCGGTGTTGGTATGTAGGTGCTGCAACAGATTACGCACTGCTTACTGATCGCACGATATCGGGAAGAGCTGCATCCATCATGAGTCTACGGTATGACGCAATGCGCGCTGCGTATGAGAGGAGTGTGTGGAAGCCAATTCTTGCCTCTGGCTCAACCGTTTCAATTGCCGGATTATTGGTACTTTACTACTTAGCCAATTATCTGGCAACCGCAGGTCTTGGACCAGTTGGTGCAATTGGAATTGTCAGCTGCGATGGTTACAGTACTTAACTCTGCTTACCAGCACTTACTACTGGTATTCGGGCAGATGGATATTCTGGCCAACGCATGCCAAAATTTGATGATGTTGATGAGCATGTTAAGTCTGGCACTTGGAGCAAAGGTTGGTAGCGCTAGTTGAAAAAAATCCTAAGACGAGCTTGGATTATTTCTGGAACCGCCCTACTGTTAACAGCTTCAGCTGGGTTCTCATTCACATTAAAAGCAGATGGTGCTGGCACACACCGATAGCCTTTACCGCCCGTAATCCAGAATCAGTAGTTGGTCAGGAGGTACTTGGGTACACATTTTCCAGGGGGTGAAGGTTCGACCCAGCTCGAAGTAGTTGTTGCAAGGAGAATGACATTGCCGCAGTTACCGCTGCGATTAAAGGTGCAACCAGCGAGTGTAGCGATTTGTTGCACCGGTACTTGCTGGGTCAGAAAATTCCAGGTGCAGCCAACTACCGCCAGGTAAAAGTGGTTGAGGGCAAGGCAGTTATTAAATGCAACCCTTAAGGTAAGGCACCAGATAGCGGTTGAGGCTGCGTGAAGACCATTCCAATAATTACGGGAAGCGGTTCGCCAAAAGTGCTGAGGCCATCGCAGTTGGTAGGTGGAACTAGCTGTTCGGTATGACACTGATGTGAGCATCTGCAAGCGGGCGAGATAATCGAGCTAATTATTCCAATATGTGCTTTTTGATTATCGGTTTAATTCTAGGATTACTGCTCCGAAGTATATGCAGTGCAGCTTCTATTACTTCGTACCGTACAGTGCTTTCATCTCTTATGGCCACATTGGGAGTTTGCGCACTTAGTCTTTGACCATGTGTTTCGGCTTTGCCGGGGGAGATGCCGGCATTCCCACTCTTTGCATTTATCTTCCTTAGTGGCACTTAGGTATTGATTACAACATATTCCTGATGACAAGAGTTAGGGAAGAGGCCTTAAAAATTGGCACACGCAAAGGTGTGATTAAAGGATTAACTGTCACTGGCGGAGTAATCACCTCTGCTGGAATTGTTTTAGCTGCAACCTTTGCTGTCTTAGGTGTTCTGCCGCTGGTATTTCTTGCAGAGCTTGGATTCGCAGTTGCATTTGGAGTTCTACTAGACACAATAATAGTTAGATCATTACTCGTGCCAGCGCTAGTGCACGTAATTGGACCAAAGGTTTGGTGGCCTTCTAAACCACAGTTTGAAGATAAAAAAGTTAATCAACTAAAGCGGTAAGTGCTGAAGATACATGTGGATAAGCAAATTCAAATTTATTATCCATTAATACCTGCGGGATTACTTTTTTAGAACCTAAGACCTCGGTAGAAAAACCACCCAAGACCGCCCGTAGGGCAAAGGCTGGGGCAGGAAATATCGCAGGGCGCTTCATTGCAAGGGCTAATGCGGCTGTGAACTCTTGATTAGTTACAGGATTAGGTGAAGTTAAATTAACTGCACCTTCTATTTTTGAGTTCATTAAGAACAGCATTGCTCTTATTTGATCATGCAATGTAATCCAAGACCACCATTGCTTACCTGAGCCTAATTTTCCACCAAGTCCAAATTTAAATAACGGAATCATCCTTCCCAAGGCTCCACCGGTTGGGTCTAGTACTAATCCAGTTCGCAACTTAATAGTTCTAACACTTGGAGCAAGATCAGCAACAGCTTCCCATTCACGGCAAACTATTGATAAGAAATCATCACCGCCACGATCTGTTTCAGTAACAGATCGATTTCCAGTCTCACCGTAGTAGCCGATCGCACTAGCAGAAATAAATACTTCAGGTTGTAATTTCTCACATGCGGCAGCGATTGTGGTTGTGCCAAGTAAGCGCGAGTTTAATATTTGAGAACGGTAAGCAGCTGACCATCTTTTATCACCAACTCCTGCGCCAGCTAAATGAAATACCGCATCAACACCCTCTAGAGAGGCAAGATCAACTTCACCTTTAATTGGATCCCAACTGACTTCATCTGCAGTTCTAGGTGATCGCCTTACTAGTTTTTTTACCTGATAGCCATCAAGTCTTAGTTGGCCAACTAGTGCGCTTCCGATTAAGCCAGAAGCCCCAGTTACAGCAATTGAAGTAATCTTTGGCAAATTACAAACCTAAATCAGATTCGAAGCGACCCTCTTCTAATCTTTCTTTTAGTGTTACTAAAAAGCGGGCAGCATCTGCGCCATCAACGACTCGATGATCATAAGAAAGAGCTAAGTAAACCATTGAGCGAATTGCAATAGTTTCCCCGCCATCAGTGTCTTTTACAGCTGTTGGTCTTTTAACCACGGCACCTAAACCTAGGATTGCTACCTGTGGTTGATTAATAATTGGTGTATCAAAAAGCGCCCCACGTGAGCCGGTATTAGTAATGGTAAAGGTGCCACCACCTAGTTCATCTGGTGTTATTTTATTTTCCCTAGTACGAGATGCCACCTCTGAGATTCGTCGCGCAATGCCACCCATGTTTAAATCACCAGCATCTTTTACCACTGGAACTAATAATCCGCGTTCAGTATCTACAGCAACACCTAAATGCTCGGCGCCATGATAAGTAATTTGATCACCTTCAACTGATGAGTTTAAAACTGGATGTTGCTTTAATGCCTCACATACTGCAACCGCAAAAAATGGCAAAAAGGTTAATTTAACACCTTCTCTAGCTTCAAAAGATGCCTTAGCAGCTACGCGTAGGCGATCAATCTTTGTTACATCAACTTCAACAACTGTAGTTAATTGAGCAGAAATCTTTAATGACTCAACCATTCGATCAGCAATTACCTTACGCAACCTTGACATTGAAACAGTTGTGCCTCGAAGTGGTGAGGTAGCAATTGGCGCCGAGCGCGAAGCTGAAGCAGCTGGTGAGTAATTAGATTGAGTTGAAGATAGTGAAGTGGCAGTAGGTGTAGCAGCAGCTCTAGGAGCGGCAGCTAAAATATCTTCCTTGCGAATTCGCCCGCCAACACCAGTTCCAGTAATTGTGGAAAGATTAACGCCAGCTTCAGCAGCAAGTTTTCTAACAATTGGTGTCACATAAGCATCATCTGATCTAGTTGTGTTTACCTGTGCACTAATAACTGGGGTAGGGGCAACAACGGGAGCTACTACAACCGGTGCTACGGCTACCGGTTTTTGTACAACGGGAGCTACTTCAACTGGTGCTACGGCTACCGGCTTTGGTTCAACAACAGGTACTGCTGCAACAACTGGCGCAGGTGCGGCAGCTTTTGCAGGAGAAGATGATTCATCAATTACCGCAAGTTCTGCGCCAACTGCAACAGTTGAATCAACTTGGACAACAATTTTTTGTAGTACTCCTGCAACTGGAGATGGAATCTCAGTATCAACTTTGTCGGTAGAAACTTCTAATAAAGGTTCATCAACTGCGATTTGATCGCCCTCTTTTTTAAGCCAACGAGTAACAGTTCCTTCAGTTACTGATTCACCAAGTGCTGGCATAGTTATCGAAAATGTCATATTTATTTTCTCCTAACCATGAGCATGTAATGGCTTACCGGCCAGGGCTAAGTGTGCCTCACCCATTGCCTCAGACAAGGTTGGATGGGCATGAATATGCTGGGCAACATCGCCAGCATCTGCTTCCCAGTTATAAATTAACTGTGCTTCAGCTAAAAGCTCACCGACTCTAGAGCCGACCATATGTATTCCCAAGATTGGTCCATTCTTCTTCGCAACTAATTTCACTGATCCAGCGGTCTTTAAGATATTAGCCTTTCCATTTCCAGCCAAATCATAATTTAATTCAACTACATCATGCCCAGCAGCCTTAGCAGCTGCGGTGGTAAGGCCAACGGATGCCACCTCAGGCTCAGAGTAGGTAACACGAGGAACACCATCATAATTAATTGCCCTTGGCTTTAAACCAGCGATCTCTTCAGCCACCAGAATTCCTTCAGCAAAACCAACATGGGCTAATTGCAGAGTCGGTATTAAATCTCCAACCGCCCAGATACCTGCCACATTTGTTCGGCATTTATCATCTACTAAAACATAACCGCGATCTATCTTTATGCCAGCCTCTTCATAACCTAAGCCAGAAGATACTGGGCCACGACCAACTGCTACTAATAAGATCTGTGCACTAAATTTTTTACCATCTTCTAAAGTAATTGTTACATCTTTCTTACCACGTTCAGCAGATTTAAACTTAACACCAAGCTCAAAATTAATACCACGTTTTCTAAATGCCCGCTCTAGTTGCTTACTTGATGATTCATCTTCAAGAGCTACTAAATGGGAGAGTCCTTCAATAATTGTTACTTCAGCACCAAATGATTTCCAGACTGAGGCAAACTCACAACCAATTACGCCACCACCTAAAACAATTACTGATTTTGGAACATAATCTAGATGCATTGCTTGCTCACTAGTCATGATCTGCTTACCATCAATTTCAAGACCAGGTAATGTTTTTGGAAATGAACCTGTAGCTAAAATAATATTTTTACCAGTGTATTTTTCACCGTTGGCTTCAATTGTATTTTTAGATATTAGCTTTCCAGATCCCTGCACGTAGGTAATGTTTCTTGATTTAACTAAGCCTTCTAATCCTTTATGTAACTTTGAAACCACACCATCCTTGTATGAGTTAACTGCGCCCATATCCATTGAATGAAAATCTGCTTTAACCCCAAACTCCGCTGCATGACGAGTGTTATCTGCAATCTCACCGGCATGAAGTAGGGCTTTAGTAGGAATACAACCTTTATGTAGACAAGTTCCGCCAAGTTTTTCTTTTTCGATTAGAACTACTTTTTGACCTAATTGAGATGCGCGAAGTGCTGCGGCATAGCCACCACTACCGCCACCGAGAATTACAAGATCAAAATCGGCCATGAGGTAATCCTTTCACAAAATTACTACCTACTAATACCTGAGAAATAGTAAGCACTATGGTTGTGATGAAGCCAACTCAGCTAGGCAAAGCAGTGAGCGTAGGGCAATTCCGGTTCCACCAACTGGTGTGTAGCCATGAGCGGTTTTCTCGTTAAATGCTGGCCCAGCAATATCAAGGTGTAGCCATGGAGTTTGTGGATCAATAAATTCCTTTAAAAATAATCCTGCCACCAACATGCCGCCCATTCGATCACCAATGTTTGCTAAATCTGCAATTGGTGAATCAAGTGATGCTCTAAGTTCAACTGGCAATGGCATTGGCCAAAATGATTCACCAGCAATATTAGCCGCAGTTAAAAATTGACCACTAAAATTTTCATCATTTGTCATAACTGCAGAAGTTCTACTGCCGAGGGCAACAACTTGAGCACCAGTTAACGTGGCAACATCAATAATGCCATCTAGGCCACCAGATTTCTTACCGACCTCAGCAGCTTTCACTAGGGCATCTGCTAAAACTAATCTACCTTCGGCATCTGGATTTAATACCTCAACAGTTTTACCACCGTAAATAGTAATTACATCACTTGGTCTAGTAGCGGTATCGCTAACCATATTTTCAGCAAGGGGCGCCCAAGCATCAATAGCAATTGGAAGCTTTAACTGCGCAATTGCAAAGATAGCTGCAACAACCGCTGCTGCCCCAGACATATCTGCCTTCATTGCCTCCATGCCATTTGCTGGCTTAAGTGCAAGACCGCCAGTGTCAAAGGTAATTCCTTTACCAACGAAGGCGTATCTCTTTTTAGCTTTGGTAGGTGAATAGGTCAGGTGAATAAGTCTTGGGGGATTAGCTGAACCTTGCCCTACGCCAATAATTCCACCGTACCCACCCTTGCGAAGTGCTGCATCATTAAGTATTTCAACTTTAACTCCATACTTTGACGCTAATTTTTTAGTACGAAGACAAAATGAATCAGGAGTAAGAGATGATGGCGGAGTATTAATAAGATCTCTTACAAGAAAAGTTTGTTCAGCAATAATTTCAGCACGCTTTGCCGCAGTTTTTGCTTGGGCAGTATTCGCAAAGCGGGTTACAACTGTTATTGATGAAAGTGGGTTCTTTTGAGCCCCCTTGCTACTGCCGCGAAACTCTGTAAATGCATAGGAACCTAGTGCGGCTCCTTCAGCAATTGCAGCTATTTCTGCAACAGATTTGTGGGGCAAGGCAAAGCTTGCCGAGTCATTACCAAGTAAATGTCGAGAAGCGGCTCCAGCAGCTCTGCGTAAAAGCTCTGGACTAAAGTTTGATTCAATTTTTCCAAGGCCAGTAAAAACTATTAACTTATTTGATTTACTAGGTAATTTAATTACTTCATCTACCTCGCCACTAGCACCCATGTTAGTTAGTGTGGTGAGTAAGGCGGCGGTGTCTATTTGTGCACCTGTTGATTCTATTTGCAGTTTTTTGCCGACTAATCCAAGCCCAACCACCAAGATTTCACTATCTGCTCGTTCAGTTAGTTTAATCTTTAACATCTAAACTCCCATTTTTTGGTTAATCACATCACAGTATTGGCTAGGGGCTAAGCCTAAGGGATACTTTTAAAAGATGATAATCATAGAAAATGCCACCTGCATTAAAATTTAATCACTGGCGTGTAGGTTAAGCCAATGAATAATTCACCTCTGAATTCTAGGCATTTGCAGTTAAATGCAAAGATGGCAGATTTTGGTGGCTGGCTTATGCCAATTGAGTATCCAGATACTGGAGTAATTGCAGAGTACTCTGCAGTTCGCCAGCAAGTAGGAGTATTTGATGTTTCCCATCTTGGCAAAATTTCTGTTAAGGGAGATGGTGCACTTAATTTTTTAAATCAAATGTTAACCAATGATTTAAATAGAATTACAGCCGGACAAGCCCAATACTCTTTATTATGTAATGAAGATGGTGGAGTAGTTGATGATCTTATTGTTTATCGAAACTCAGATACTGATCTATTTTTAATACCAAATGCCTCTAATACCAGTTCGGTCTTTAAAATATTAAATGATCAAGCGCCTAGTTCAGTTGAAGTTAAGAATCTGCATAATGAGTATGGAGTAATCGCGCTCCAAGGACCTAAGTCATCACAAGCGCTAGAGATACTTGGAATTAAAAGCTCAATTGATTATATGGAGTTTATTAATACCACAATAGATAACTGCTCAGTGATTTTGTGTAGAACTGGCTATACCGGTGAGTTCGGCTTTGAAATCATTCCAACTTGGTCGCAGACTGAAAAAGTTTGGGACAGATTGATAACAGTTATTAAGCAACTTAATGGCACACCGTGTGGCTTAGGAGCGCGAGATGTTCTGCGAACTGAGATGGGATATCCACTACATGGACATGAACTCTCACTTGAGATATCACCGGTGCAAGCATCGGCTAGTTGGGCAATTGGTTGGCAAAAAGAATCCTTTAGGGGCAAGCAAACATTGCTTGAGCAAAAGCAAACTGGAACTAAATTAAAACTAAGGGCAATTCTGGCAACTGATCGCGGAATTCCACGAAAAGATATGCAGGTTAAAGATATAACTGGCAAAGTTATTGGGCAGGTAACTAGTGGAACATTTTCTCCTGGCCTTAAAAAAGGTATTGGACTGGCATTAATTAATCCTACAATTGTTAAAGGAGATCAGGTTCTAATTGATATTAGAGGAGTAGATTCTTCATTTAATGTTGTAGATCTACCTTTTGTGCCATCAAAGGTTCGTTAATAGATTTAGTAGTGCCCGCCCCAGTAACGCCAGCCATATTCTGCAAGGCTAGTACCAGCAAAAAGTATTGCTACATGCAGAGCTAACGCAAATGCTTTTGAAATCGCTAATTTAATTCTTGAAGTTGTTTTAGTCATGACGATTATCGGTTCTTGCTCAAACATAGTTTTTTGCATTTTTACTCCTAATCAGGGAACTTTACATCGCCATTAGTAACAAAAACAAATGCCAGGCCGTCACCTTGTTTCATGGCTAACTCAGCCACACCAACTTGTGCCCATGCCCATTTTCCATTTAAATCAAAAGGGTTTGGAATTATCTGCCATCTTTTTTCAAGTACTGCCCAGTATGCAAAAGCTGCTGGCATCTCCTTGCACTCTTCAATGTAATCTTCATGCCCTTTCACACCGATTGCTTGATTCGGTTTAGGCAAATTATTTAATCGACAAACTACATTATTTCCATATTTATTAGTTCCTTCTAATTTAAAATTTGCATTTTGCATCAATTCTAAAGCTGTAATTTCACCAGCTACTGGCAGGCATTTTTCAAAGTTAGTATTGGAAGAATCTAAGGAGCCATAATCAATAAGAACATTTACACAATTTGCTCGAGTTTGAGTAGACCAAAGGGAAGTACCACCTACAACTAGAACCGCGACAAATATGGCAGAAAAAAACTTTCTCGCCTCAGTAGATATATCGCTAAACATTATTGCCTCTCTAGCTGAGAGGTTTACGTAAGCGCAGAGACTCACTTAGGTGAGAATCCTCGCCCCGCAATCCTCGACGGGTGGATAAGTAAATGTGTTGGGTAATCCGACTTGAAAAAATCTTCTCACGGTTGCGGGACAGCGCCGGATTTACACCGACTTCCCCCAATTACATTTATAAAGCCTTCAATATTTGGTTGTAGGTGAATTGTTGTATTAATGCAGGCGTAATAGCAACTCACCACGCAATATTGCGCTAAATCCTTTCGCAGGTTAAAGTTAAATATGCAGCATAGACGCCTGGGCAGCACTGGAATGTATGTATCCGAATTAACATTTGGAAACTGGATTACCCACGGTTCTCAAGTTGAGTCAGATGCAGCCATTAAGTGTGTAAAGACCGCCCTTGATCTTGGTATCACCACATATGACACCGCAGATGTTTATGCCGGCACAAAGGCCGAATCTGTTTTAGGCAAAGCATTAAAAGGTGTTAAGCGTGAATCATATGAATTATTTACCAAGGTTTATTGGCCAACTGGTGAGGGCAAAAATGATCGTGGTCTTTCCCGCAAACACATTATGGAATCTTGTAATGCCTCCCTTAAGCGACTTAAGACTGATTATGTAGATTTATACCAAGCTCACCGATTTGATTATGAAACACCACTAGAGGAAACACTCGGTGCATTTGATGATCTAATCAGAAGTGGCAAAGTTTTATATATTGGTTTTTCCGAGTGGAATGCCCAACAGATTGCAGCAGCATTAAAGATTCAAGATGAAAAAGGTTACTACCGCTTTATCTCCAGCCAACCTCAATATTCAATGCTTTGGCGAGTAATTGAATCTGAGGTTATTCCACTTTGTGAAAAAGAAGGGCATTGGTCAGATAGTTTGGTCACCAATTGCCCAAGGTGTGTTAACTGGAAAATATTTACCAGGCCAAAAAGCACCTGTCGGATCTCGTGCTACCGATAAAAAAGGTGGCGCAGATATGATCTCTAAATTTATGACTGAACCAATATTAACTGCGGCTCAGAAATTGCTACCGATTGCTAAAAAAGTTGATCTAACTCCTGCTCAGCTTGCAGTTGCTTGGGTGCTACAAAACTCAAATGTTTCAAGTGCAATTATTGGGGCAACAAAGCCTGCTCAAATTAAAGAGAATGTAAAGGCAACTGGGATCAAACTTGATAAATCAATTATGGATGAGATTGATGCGGTACTTAGCGCAGTAATCGAAAAGGATCCAACTAAAACAGTAAGCCCTAAACCAAGAGCCTAATTACCTATTTTTTTTCTTTAATCCAGGACCAACTTGTGGCGCTGGAGCCCTTAATCTGCGAAGTTGTGTAGAACGCATCCAGCCATATAGGCCAAGCCCCTTAGTTGGTTCACCAGGAAATTTTTCTTCAACTAGCTTTTTAATTTTTCTTGACATAATAAATCCGCTTACGCTTATAAATATCATTGCCGAGTACATAATTGCAACTGCTAATAGCTGAACCATGGGGATAGGGATAAGTGTTAAAAATAAAACAAACACAATCATTACTAGGAAATACTCAGCTACTGACCTTCGCTCATCAACATAATTTCTAACAAATTTGCGTACTGGTCCCTTATCTCTAGCAGGCAGAGCGCTCTCTTCACCACGCATGTATGCGGCTCTAGTTTCCATTCTTCTAATTCGAGTTTGCGCCTTTAACACTTTTTTTGATTCTTTACTGGCGCCAGGAGATAGTGGGGAAAGATTTAACTTTGCCTGAGCCTCTTTACGCTTAGGAGTTGGCTTGCCTTTTTTATCAACCATGAGATTAAGGTAGAGCCAACATTCGCTCTAATGCAACTTTTGCATACTTGGCAACCTCTGCTTCAACCTTTATTTGATTGACCAAGCGGCCACTTACAAGTGACTCCATAACCCAAACAAGATGGGGCAGATCAATTCGGTTCATTGTTGAGCAATAACACACAGTTTTATCTAAGAAAACTACCTGCTTATCCAAATTCTCATTAGCCAATCGGGATACAAGGTTTAACTCGGTACCGATTGCCCATTTTGAGCCGGGAGCTGATTCTCTAACTGTTTTAATAATCATCTCAGTGCTTCCCACGACATCAGCATTTGAGACCACCTCATGTTGGCACTCTGGGTGCACTAACACCTTTACTCCGGGCACTTGTTGCCTGACATCATTAATATTTTCAATAGAGAATCGCCCATGTACTGAGCAGTGACCCCTCCATAAAATTACCTTAGATTTTTTAATCTGATCATCAGTTAAGCCACCATTTGGTTGCCATGGATTCCATAAAACGCAATCATTAAGTGTTAGCCCAAGTGATAAAACTGCTGTGTTTCGACCTAAATGTTGATCGGGCAGGAATAAAATCTTCTCACCATTTTCAAACGCCCATTTCATAGCTCTGGCTGCATTGGAAGAGGTGCAAACTGCGCCATTATTTTTACCAGTAAAAGCTTTAATGGCAGCGGAAGAGTTCATATATGTAATAGGAATAGTTTTTGCGGCCACACCCAACTTACTTAACACTTGCCAGCAATCATTAACCTGTGAAGCCGTTGCCATATCAGCCATTGAGCAACCAGCGGATAAATCAGGCAGGATTACCTTTTGATTTGGTGTGGTTAAAATATCCGCACTCTCTGCCATAAAGTGAACGCCACAAAAGAAAATAAATTCAGCTTCTGAGTTATCAGCTGCTGCTTGTGCCAACTTAAATGAGTCACCACGAATATCAGCAAATGCAATTACTTCATCTCTTTGATAGTGATGTCCTAAAACCATCGCTTTACTGCCAAGGCCAGCTCTTGCAGCTTTCGCCCGCTCTACTAACTGCGGATCACTAGCGGCAGGTAATTCACCGTCACAGGAGACGCCCCGCTCACTAGTTAGATCCCGCTCACCTTTTTGCAGCAGTAAATCAGTTATTCCCATGAGGGGAGTGTAAACGCTCACAGGTTTTGGTGCTCAAAACACTGGCCAGAACTAGTAACCTATGAGCCTAGGCAAAGTAATGGAGAAGAGTGAATATGAGCACAGAGTCAACAACTACAACCGATGTTGCAATTTCATCATCTTCAATTGCACTTTCTGATGTTGCAGCCGAAAAGGTTTCTGCTCTATTAAAGCAAGAAGGACGCGATGATTTAAGTCTTCGCGTTGCTGTGCAACCTGGTGGTTGTTCAGGTCTTCGTTACCAACTTTATTTTGATGACCGTAATTTAGAAGGTGACACCGTAACTGAATTTGGTGCAGCAAAGGTTCGAGTTGTTACCGACAAGATGAGTACGCCATATCTAATGGGCGCCACAATTGATTTTACTGACACCATCGAAAAGCAAGGTTTTACAATTGATAATCCAAATGCCGGAGGCTCTTGTGCCTGTGGCGATTCATTTAACTAAAAGCTAAATCAATAAAATGAGGGTGGCAGTTGCCGGCTCAGTCGGTGGCGACCACATCATGAGTTTTGGTGGCAAGTTCACCGATTCACTAGTCGCTGGATCTTTAGCAAAAGTTTCTCTTTCCTTTTTAGTAGATACTCTTGTAATTAGGCGTGGTGGGTGCGGTGCCAATATTTCATTTGGAATGGGCGCCCTTGGACTTAACCCGATATTAATCGCAGCAGTTGGTCGTGATTGGGTTGACTATGAAGCCTGGTTAAAGCGGCACGGAGTAGATACTTCACATGTATTAGTTTCAGAGAAACTTCATACCGCAACCTTTATGGTTACCACCGATACTGAGTTAAATCAGATCGCATCTTTTTTTCCAGGAGCAATGAGTGAGGCAAGAAATATTGAACTTGCTCCAATAATTGCTAAAACTGGCAATTTTGATTTACTAGTTATCTCGCCCGATGACCCAGAAGCAATGATGCGCTACTCCCAAATGGCCAGAGAGTTAAAGATTGCTGTAGCAGCTGATCCATCACAACAAATGGCTCGGATGGATGGCAAAGAGATTGCACAACTAATTGATGGCGCTAAGTACTTATTTTTAAATGAGTATGAGTTAGCACTTGCTATTCAAAAAACTGGCTGGACTGATCGACAATTATTTGATCGCGTGCAGGTCCGTGTTGTTACGTTAGGTTCAAAGGGTGCTCAAATAGAGGAGCATGGCAAGGAAACTATTTATGTGGGAGTACCAAAAGAAAAAGAAAAACTAGATCCAACTGGAGTTGGCGATAACTTTAGATCAGGATTTATTGCTGGTCTTTCCTGGGGCCTTGGGCATGAGCGGTGCGCTCAACTTGGTTCAATGCTTGCCACATACTGTATTGAAACTACTGGAACTCAGGAGTACAGATTCACAAAAGATGAGTTTTTAACAAGATTTGAAACTGCTTACGGCAAAGCTGCAACTGAAGAGGTTAGGCCTCACCTTAATGTGAAATTAGCGGGTTAATTAGAACGTAGTTTTGAAACGCTAGTTTTAAGTGCTTGGCAGAAATCCTTAACAATCTCAGGTGTAATTTCTTTATGAATCGTTAATCTAATATTTCCAGTAATTGGTCTACCCATTGCAGCTAATACATGAGATGGTTTCATATCAGCTGATTTACAGGCTGAGCCGGATTCAACTGCAAAGCCTTGATCCTCTAAATCAAGTAATAAGCGATCTGCCTCAACACCCTTGATTGAAAGAGAAAGAAACTTTCCAAGCCCACTAGTACTAGATGCGATATCAACATCGGGGATTTGCTCTTTAATAAAACCGATTATTTCATTTTTTAATTTAGATCGAATATCAGCTTGGGATAGGTAATTCTCAAGTGCTACTGCGCTAGCTAGTAAAAGGGGCAGTGAGTATGTATTAGGAGTTCGATTTAAATCATTATGGGGTAGGGGATTGCGCCAAGTAGCTGATGATTTAATAACTAATATGCCAACCCCGGCTGGTCCTGCCCATGAGCGGCTATCAAATAATGCAGTTTGATAATTGAAGTTAGGCAGTAGATCCACTCCACTACTTGTGCAGTCAGCAAAGATCATTGCCGGACTATTAGGCGGATTTTGGATATTTCCAGTTTCACCGTTTGCAACCTGCCAGATTAAAAGATTACTCGATCCGATTTCACTTTCTTGAATTACCCCATCACCATTAACTGGTAGTTCAGTAACAGTTCGGCCACTATTTTTTTCATTTGCTGTGATTGCGAAAACTTTTTGACGATCAATACTTGAATAAAATAATTTACTCTCATCATTTAATAGGCCTGCTATACCTAACTGAAAGCCAAGGTCAGGTTCACCTAAAAATTCAATCTCATCGCTTCTAACATTTAATGCCTTAGCAAAACTTTGGCGCACCTGCTCGAGCAGAATGTTCACCTGGCGCGAGCTATTATTTAATTTAGCTGGGTCCGCCCATCCGGTAGTGAAAAACTGCGGAAGTAGCGAAATGGCGGCAGGGTGCAGCACTCTTTCCTGTTGGAAATCGCCTGTGATGCGAACCACCTGATACCCCTATCTAAGAATGTAAAGCAACTCAATGGCAGAAGGTTATCCTTAAGCCATGCGCCAGGCTCACTTTAAATTCATCTCAACTTTGCCGGCCGCCACCTTCTTACTTACTAGCTGCTCAGGTGGTGAAGTATCTGGCCTTGGGTTTGAAGAGGGAGTATCTAGCGTAAATGATCAATCACTCTCACTCTGGCAAGGGGCTTGGATAGCAGCTGCAGTGGTTGGAGTATTCACATTAATTTTAATTTTATGGCCAGTTTTCTTTCATCGTAAAAAAGATGAAAACTTTCCAAAGCAAACTCAGTACAACATTCCGGTTGAGATTGCTTATACCGTCATACCTTTTATTATCGTGGCAGTGCTTTTCTATTTCACAGCCCAGCGTGAATCTCGAATTCTAAAGATCTCACCAGATAATCAGGTCTCACACTTTATTGATGTAGTTGGTTTCCAGTGGTCGTGGCAGTTTAAGTACAAAGATGCCGGTGATTACAAGAGCGCAACAGTTACTGGAACTCCAGCGCAGCCACCAACGCTATATTTACCATTGGGTGAAAATGTAAGATTCACATTAACTGCAAATGATGTAGTTCACGGCTTTTGGATACCAGCTTTTATGATTCAAATGCAAAATTTACCTGGAGTAACAAATCAACTTGAATTCTCAGCAACCAAATTAGGAACCTTCCCGGGTAGGTGTAATATTTTGTGCGGAAGAAATCACTCACAGATGTTATTTAACGTTAAAGTAGTAACCCCAGCAGAGTATGAGAGTTATATTCAATCCTTGGTAGCCGAAGAGAAAGCAGTGATTTCATGACCACCTACGCCCAGCGCCCAGTTATCTCATCATCTGCTTCAGCACCAGCGCCAACTTCAAAAGGAAGACTTCTTGTTAAGTGGCTTACTTCAACTGATCACAAAACAATCGGCTATTTATATTTAATTACTTCATTTGCTTGGTTTTTAATTGCTGGATTACTTGCATTATTACTCCGAGGTGAACTAGCTCGTCCGGGAATGCAATTTTTAAGTAATGAGCAGTACAACCAAATCTTTACAATGCATGGAACTATTATGTTGTTAATGTTTGCAACACCATTATTTGTTGGTTTTGCTAATGTGATTATGCCTCTACAAATTGGCGCAGCAGATGTGGCATTTCCAAGATTAAACATGCTCTCTTATTGGTTGTATTTATTTGGCGGAACAATGGCATTTATCGGATTTATTACACCAGGAGGTGCTGCTTCCTTTGGTTGGACAGCCTACGCCCCACTTTCTCGAGTTGAATACTCACCAGGTATTGGCGCAGATCTTTGGTTAGTTGGTCTCGCAATTGGTGGACTTGGCACAATCCTCGGCGGAGTTAACTTTGTGACCACAATTTTAACTATGCGAGCACCCGGAATGACCATGTTTAGAATGTCAATTTTTAGTTGGAATGTATTGCTAACTTCAATTTTGGTTTTAATTGCATTCCCACCACTTGCTGCAGCATTTTTGGCACTTGAATCTGATCGATTATTTGGTTCTCATATCTTTGATCCTGCAAATGGCGGAGCTATGCTCTGGCAACATTTATTTTGGTTTTTTGGGCACCCCGAGGTTTATATCTTGGCGCTACCATTCTTTGGAATTGCAACTGAAATCTTGCCAGTCTTTTCTCGCAAACCAATCTTTGGGTATAAAGGCTTGATCGCTGCAACTATTGCAATTGCTGCTTTATCTGTCGCAGTTTGGGCACACCATATGTATGCAAGTGGGCAAGTGCTCTTGCCATTCTTCTCGTTTATGACATTTTTAATTGGTGTTCCAACTGGAGTTAAGTTCTTTAACTGGATAGGCACGATGTGGCGAGGATCAGTCACTTTTGAAACCCCAATGCTATTTGTACTCGGCTTCTTAGTAACATTCTTATTTGGTGGAATTACTGGAATTATCTTGGCATCACCACCGCTTGATTTTGCAGTCTCAGCCTCCTACTTCGTAGTTGCTCACTTTCACTACGTATTATTTGGAACCGTGGTCTTCGCTATGTTTGCTGGTTTCTACTTCTGGTGGCCAAAGATGACTGGCAAGATGCTAAATGAGACTTTAGGAAAGATTCATTTCTGGACTTTATTCTTTGGTTTCCACATAACATTTTTAATTCAGCACTGGCTAGGAATTAAAGGTTTCCCACGTCGATATGCTGATTACTTAGCTAGTGATGGCTTCACATTTATGAATATGGTTTCAACTGTTGGTTCAGGCTTGCTTGCACTTTCAATGATTCCATTTGCAATTAATATTTGGATTACTCGCTCAACACCTTCAGTCACATCTGATGATCCTTGGGGTTATGGCTCATCACTTGAATGGGCAACATCATGCCCACCGCCAAGACATAACTTTAAATCAATGCCAAGAATAAGAAGTGAGCGGCCAGCATTTGATCTTCACTACCCGCATATGGCGGCAAAGGCTGATCGCTAATGAAGACAGGCTGGATGCTATTTGTTGGTCTTGCAATTTTTTACGCAATTCTTGCAGTTATTTATTGGCAAGTTGGTGGGGAAGCGGTCGGTATCACCGCTATTGCATTAAGTGCTGGCCTATCAATAATCGTAGGGTTTTACCTTTGGTTTACTAACCGAAGATTAGGAAATTTATTACCTGAAGATAATGTGCAGGGTGAGATTGCAGATTCTGCTGGTGAACTTGGTTTCTTTTCACCTCATTCCTGGTGGCCACTGCCGCTGGCATTATCAATTTGCGCAGTTGGCACTGGATTAATAATTGGCTGGTGGCTGGTACTAATTGCAGTGGGGGCGATGATAATTTCAATAATTGGTCTCGTTCTGCAGTATGAACGTCCTTCTAACTCTGCGCACTAGTTATGGCAGAGCGAGCTGAGATACTTGATACCTCAACGCCTTTATTATTTAAAGCGCAAATTAAAATAAATGCTCCTGCTAAAAAGATATTTGATTTCATATCCAGGCCAAGTAATCATCCTTTAATGGATGGATCAGGGATGGTTAAAGGCAGGTTTAAAGGACCAGAACAGCTTTATTTAGGGGCAAAATTTGGCATGAAAATGAAACTTGGCATTCCCTACGTTATAACAAATCAGGTAGTTGAGTTTAAAGATAGTAATCAAATTGCTTGGCAACATCTGCTTCGTAATGTTTGGCGATATGAATTACAAGAAATTGATCCAAACACCACATTAGTTATTGAAACTTGGGATGGCAGAAATGCATTATCTAGGTGGTGGGTAGATGACTCAGATCAGTGGGTTCCAAAGGCTATGGCAAAAACTTTGGTGAAGTTAAAAGAAATTTGCGAAAGTTAATTTGCTTTGACTTAGCGATTAATTAGCGGATCAATAATTGCAGCAAGTAAACTTGGTCTCTTAGTAATTTTTTCTTCATAATCGGCAAGCACAGTAGCCTTAAACCCAGCATTAACTGCAAGGTATCGAATTGGCTCTGGCTCCCATCTGCCAATTCCTTGATCAATAAATGGCAGGTTTGCAGTTTTTATATTACTCATTTTTTCTGCCAAAGTTTTTGCCACTAAATAAGAAAGTGTCACTCCATCACCAACATAGCCACCAATTTCAGCTCTGCCAGTGGCCTGATCAAAATTTAAATATGCCTGCCACCTTCTCGTTAGAGCAACAGCGCCACCCCAGCTATACTCAAATTTTGCATTAGCAATTTGTGGAAACCAAGATCTAGCGCGCCTTTCTAGCGCTGAGTGCATTCGATTATCTATCTCACTTCGCTCTGAAAGTCGGGAAAATAATTTATAGCGAACACCTCGCCCGCCGAGCGCTAATCTGTTATCACTTGTAATTTGAGCGTAGGTAATTAAATGGCAAGCCTCTTGAAAAGTAGCGCGTTGGTAATTTCTTATTTCTTTTATTACCTCATTAGATAATGGCTCAGTTGCAACCATTAGGGAATAAATTGGTATTTGTCTATTTCCCATCCATTTTCTAGGTGTAAATGCCTCAGTGGCTCTAATTGAAAAAGTGCAGTTAATATTAAAGCCATTTACTTCAACCTGTTTATCTCTTATCTCACTCACACTAGATTGTTCATAGATCATTACACCGAGTTTTTCTAGGTGAATCAGCTAGAGATCTGACTAATTTAAATGGATTTAGTGCGGCACAGTGTGGTGTAAAGACTGAGCCAAGAGCGGAAGGAATATTTAATATCTCCGTAGTTTGGGATCTATTTAGTAATTGATGCTCATCATCAATTTCCTTTGAGATTCTACTTAGTTGAGCGTTACCTCTTGCAAATACTAAAGCCCCACCTTTGGCATAATCAATCTGCCAATTATTTGATTTAGCGATTTCACCAATCTCATCAATGGATTTAGTTATAGCAGTGCGCAGGTTCTTGTAGCTTTCTAGACCATTCTCTTTGATTAATCTATTACTTGAAGTTGGGTACTCTGCAGATGCCCATCCACCATTTCGGCCACTTGCTCCAAATCCAACATACTCCTTTTCCAAAACTGCGATTTTAAGATTAGGTTGAAACTGTTTTAAATGAAATGCGCTCCAAAGCCCACTAAAGCCAGCCCCAATGATTACTACATCAAATGAATCATTCTTGCTAATTGGTTTACGATAATTGATATTTTGCTTACCTTGCCACAGTGAAGAGTTCACACCATCATTATGGTTTATTTAATGGAAATAGCAAACATCACAGCAACTGTATTAGTAATACATACTAAGAAAAACTTAGTGGTGCCCGCCCTCAAGTTCTTTAACCTCAGAAGCTGTTGGTTTTGCAATATTTTCAGCGTTAGCGGCGCTAAACCTTGCTTGTAGTCGTGCTCTGATTCCCTTTGGATTTAATACTCCGCCCGCAGTAACACGCATGGCGCGTGAAACATCTGTGGTCCACACCGATGATGCCAAGCCGTTGGCAAGTGCGTGCGCCATTGCTTTGATATCGGCGTCTTCAAAGACAATCGCTGGTGCTTTGCCACCGAGTTCGAGGTGAAGGCGCTTTGTGGTCTTTGATGCTTCGGCCATGATTGCTTGACCTGTTGTAGTGGCACCGGTTACTGAAATCATCGCAATATCTTTATGTGCAACGAGTGCTTTACCGAGATCATCATCTCCTGATAAAACGTTGAGCAATCCCTTTGGTAATCCCGATTGCACAGCAAGTTCTGCCATGCGAAGAGCTGTACTTGGTGTAGATGGTGCTGGTTTAAGAATTACAGCATTTCCGGCAGCTAGTGCTGGCCCGAATTTCCAGATAGCCATAATCAATGGAAAGTTCCATGGTGCAATGGATCCAACGATTCCGATAGGACGTTTAATTAACATCGATGTGTAGCCATCGGATAAAACACCGGCGCCGGTGCCATCTAATGATCGAGCTGCTGCTGCAAAGTACTTCAAATTATCTACGGCAAATGGCAATTCACCATCTCGAAACACGGCGACTGGCTTTCCGCTCTCACGTACTTCAAGTTCGGTTAGTTTTGCAGAATCGGCAGCGATTGCATCGGCAAACTTAAGTAACGCCGCACTTCTGACAGCCGGAGTTAATTGCGACCATTGCTTATAGGCAGCTTTAGCGCCTGTGATTGCATTTTCTAAATCAGCCATTGTTGCGGCTGCGTACTGAAACGTATCTGATGGTTTTGCAGGGTTAACCAGAGTGATCTGTGAACCTTTACCGGTGACGTATTCGCCGTTGATATATGCGCTATGCATTGTCATGGTCTATGCATCCGCTAGGAGAATTGAACCACTTGGATTCCATGAAAGGTTGCAGACTGAACCAACAGGTGGAACCTGATTGAGCGCACATGAAACCTTTACTAGTTGATCAAAACCGCAATCAATAAATAACAGACTGGAACCACCATAAAAATTAGAACTAACGAGTGTGCCTGAAATCGTTCCATTTGTGCCTAATTCAATATCTTCTGGTCGCACAACAAGTACCGCCTTTGTACCGGCTGCTAACTGTGTTGCAGGTGTTGGTAGTGACTTGCCTTTAACTGTGATTGATCCACTTGCCAGTGCGCCGGCAAATAGATTACTTGTGCCGATGAAATCTGCAACAAACTTAGTCTTTGGAGCGCTATACATCTCAACAGGTGTTGCAATCTGAACAACTTCGCCTTTGTCCATCAATGCAATGCGATCTGCAATAGACATCGCTTCTTCTTGATCGTGAGTCACGAAGATAAAAGTGATGCCTGCTTCGTGTTGCAAGCGCTTGAGTTCGAGCTGCATTTCTGAGCGTACCCTCTTATCTAGCGCAGATAAAGGTTCATCTAATAACAAAATTTTTGGACGCTTAACAATAGCTCGAGCAAGTGCAACGCGTTGCATTTGACCACCTGATAATTGAGCCGGACGGCGATCCTTTTGATCAATTAAACCAACGGTCTTTAATACATCACCAACACGTTGTCCTATTTCTGCTTTATCTAACTTCTCACGGCGCAGACCATATGCGACGTTGTCATAGACATTTAAGTGAGGAAATAGTGCGTATGACTGAAACATCAAATTTACTGGGCGCTTATTTGCTGGTACAGATAATAAATCTTCGTTAGCTAGGGTCACAACACCTGAATCTAGGGATTCAAAGCCTGCCAGGGCGCGAAGAAGAGTTGTCTTACCGCAACCAGATGGACCAAGAAGTGCGAAGAATTCGTTTTCACGAATTTCTATCGAAACATTATTGAGTGCCTGAACATCACCGTATCGCTTGGAGACGGCTGCGATATTGAGAAATGAACTCATATTTGATCCCGCACCCTTACGTTTCGTTGAGCGATTGTGACAATCAAAGCACTTATAAGCAAAACCACAGTTGCAAGAGCATTAATTTCAGGTGAAACACCAAAGCGAACCATTGAGTAAATAACAATTGGCAGAGTTGGCGTGCTTGGTCCATTTGTAAAGAAGGCGATAACGAACTCATCTAATGAGAGAGTAAAAGCGAGTAATCCACCGGCAATGAGTGCTGGCTTGATACTTGGCAACGTAACTCTGAAAAATGTTCCAACAGGACTATCGCCCAAATCTTGAGCTGCCTCTTCAAGGGATGAATCAATTTGTGCCAAACGACTGCGAACAATTGCAGTAATAAAGGCCATACAAAAGAGTGCATGGCTGATGATTACTGAATGCAATCCCAATGTGAGGTGCAAAGATGTAAAGAGTGCAAGTAATCCAATTGCCAGTGCTAAGTCAGGAAAAATTGCCGGAGTCAGTGCAACTGCTTCGAGTGCTGAAGATTTTTGATAGCGAGCCAAACCAATTGCTAAGAGCGTTCCTAGAACGAGCGAAATAATCGTTGTAGCAACTGCCACAATTAAGGTGTTCTTAAAGCCTTCCATGATGTTAGGACTGTTAACCAATACGGAATACCACTTTGTACTAAAGCCAGTCCACGTAAATGGGGCATCTGATTCATTAAAGGACATGAAAATAAGTACTGAAATGGGCAAATATAAAAATACAAGCACACCATATAGCGGCAAACGTAGCCAGCCGAGTTTGTTATGCACGGGCATCTCCGAGCACTCGACGATTAACTCGCGCTTGAATGAAGAAGAGAGCACAGAGCATGATGACCATGGAGAGGGCCAGTACAGAACCAAATGGCCAATCGCGTGCCTTTAAGAATTGATCTCTAATTAAATTACCAACCATGATGGTTTTACCACCACCAAGTAATTCGGGAACGATAAAGTTTCCAACACTTGGTACAAATACAAAGATTGCACCAATTAGAACTCCAGGTAGCGCCAAAGGCAACGTGACTTGTCTTAACGCTTGTGCAGGTGTTGCGCCTAAATTTATTGCAGCCTCTTTCATTGCAGGGTCAATGCGCACAAGGGAAGAATAAATCGGCAAGATCATCAGCAATCCACGCGTATGTGCGAATAAGAAAGTTAGTCCAGAAAGGTAGAACGATAAGAACAAGTATACCCTTAAGTAGTTCTGCTGGTGTAATACCCATATTTGGGAAATCTCCAACGAGGGCTGGCAATGATTTTTCCATTGCTGGAATGTTAGGAACCTTGTAAAGAATATTGTCGACTACCCATGAGTGAACATCCTTATCAAGGATGTGGTTAATGAGTGCATGTGCAGCTTCTTTATTCTTTGAAGTCTTTAGAACCACCATTGTGTCAGCCCAGAGATCTGAGCCTTCTGAAGGAACTACGAATTTAATGTTCTTATTCTTGGCAATTCCATAGTTACACCAACCATCCCAGGCTTCAACCATTACGGCTTCACCTGAAACTAAGCGCTCGTAGAAAGTTGTGTCATCGTAGGCAAGAAGGTTCGACTTAGCTTTGATAAGTAGGTCCTTAACTTTACCCATTTCAGCTTCATCTTGAGTATTGATCGAATAACCAAGTGCCTTTTGTGCTGGGAGCATTAACCAACGCTCAGTTGCAAGCATTGTTACTTTGCCCTTGAATTGTGGCTTAGGCATCAACAAATCATTCCAACTTGTTGGCTCGTTGCCCTTCATCAAATCTGCGCGGTAGCAAATACCTGTTGTTCCCCATGCGTAAGGCATTGAGTACTTATTGCCTTTGTCATAAGAAAGTTCTGCAGCTTCTGGAACGAGGTTTGCTTCATTAGGAATAAATGATTTACTCAATGTTTCGATCAAGCCTTGCGCAGCTAGTGCTTGTGCAAATTGCCCGGAAACGAATGCAACGTCAATTCCAGAGTCTCCACCAGCTGTGAGCTTGGCCATGATCTCTTCATTCGTTGCGTGGTTCGTAATTGTGATGCCAAATTTTTCTTCAAACTTTGCTGCTAGATCTTCTGGGTAATATGCTGCCCACAACTTCGGCGCTGTGTTGTTGGATTAGGCCATGACTTCGCAAAAATTGACCATCCTTTTTATGCCCGAGTCCGCCTACTTCCCCAGAATTTCGTAAACCAACTATTGAACAACTTGAAACATTTATCAAACCAACATGGCAAGCACTCATCGATGGCGCAATGTATTGCGAAGTACAACTTCGCGACGAATTCATTCACGAATCAAAAGATGCAAATATGTATGTATTTCCAGAAGTTGCCGATTACATTAAAGATCGCCCACTTAACTCAACATGGACTCGCATTGATTCAAGTGTTCGCGAAACAGATAGGAAATATGACATTCCTGCAGAAGTTGCGAAGCGTCCAGCAGATTCCAAACTAATCTATCTTTCCCTTGGGTCACTAGGTTCTGCCGATGTCGGACTCATGAATCGTTTGACGCAAGTATTAGGAAAGACCAAGCACCGATATATCGTCAGCATGGGACCACAGCACGAACAGATTAAATTGGCTGCAAACATGGTGGGCTCTCAATTCTTGCCACAAATCAACATCATTCCTCAGGTCGATTTGGTCATTACTCACGGTGGAAACAACACAACAACTGAAGCGATGCATTACGGAAAACCAATGATTTTGCTTCCACTCTTCTGGGATCAATATGACAATGCACAACGAATGCACGAGATCGGCTTCGGTGTGCGCCTTGCAACCTACGCATTCACAGAAGCAGAAATGAACAGTGCTCTTGATTCGCTCTTAAGCGATGAAGCGCTAGGTAAGAAGATGCGCGAAAATGCTGCGCAGATTCAGAGCCGTGATGGACTCGGTGTGGCATCTGCTCTCATTGAAAAAGTTGCGCTCGCCCACAAATTTAAATAGAAATGCATTTATCTAAGGCACAGTGCCAAGCCCTGTTGCCAGCATCTCGCGCTGATCAAGTTAATGCGTGCTCTGATGTTTTCGTTGACTTTGCGATTTCTGACTCTGCAGGAGTACTTATTTTCGAATCTGGAAATAAGAACTTTGTGGCTCCTTATGTAAAAAACAAAGAACTGCGACGAGCACAATCCAAAGATGCAGTGACCGCGAAATTATTGAGTAATCCTTTACCCCACGGTTTGCACTCAACAATGCAGGGTGGCTCATATTCACATGAGCGATTTATTTCAGTGGATCAGAGCAATGAGTCCGTAGTTCTTGATGAATCAATCATCGTTAAATGGAAAATGGTTTTATGTATCTCCCTGAGTTATTGGGCAATATTTATTGGGATAAAAAGCTATTAGCAAGTATTAACAAATACATTCCTGGAACCAGCGATGGTTGGACATGGTGTGTGGAAAAGGCGAAAGAAAATGATCTAGGTCAGTGGCTAGATGACTTGGCACACTTAACCAAAGAAATGCATCGCTGCCTTGAAGGTTTGATTCATGGCGATTTCCATGTCGGTCAAATTTTGAAGAGTACTCAGAACAATCAAATGTGGGTAATTGATTTTGAAGGCGACCCTCTTGTAGTAGCTGAAGAAGCAACTGATTCACTTCGAGACATTGCAAGTATGTGTTCTTCATTTTTCCATGTTGGTGCTGTTGCAATTAATTACGATGCCAATTCAGAGATGATTAAAGAGTGGATATTGCAAGCCGAAACTATCTTTTTGACAAAGTATTTTGATGGCAGTGAATTTGATATCAGTGCGCTACATGCGCTCATGCGAACTCTTGAGGACAGAGAACTCAAGTACGCAGATAAATTCTTGCCGCAATGGCGCTATGCGCCTGAGTTTGCCATCAGTTATATGAAAGAGTTGGGCTATGGATCCAATTAAATTTGGCGAAGATTTAGCTCGCAAAGCAGATCTTGCGCACTCACTTGCTACACAAAAATTTGAATGGCCAGATCTTTCAGGACAATCACTGGTGTTTATGGGTATGGGTTCTTCTGCATTTGCCGCGCACTCTATGGTTACCAAACTTCAAGCCTGTGGCAATAATGCAACCTTTACGCTTTCAAGTAACCCAACACCTCCGCAGGCAAATACATCAAAAACTCTCATTGCAATTTCTGCCACAGGAAACTCTGTAGAGACAAATGCAGCCTTTGATTCAGCAGATGGATACAAAGAAAAAATTTGGGTAACCAATGCTGCGGCCCGCGGTTCTCGAACTGTTGCCATGAATGCAGGAGAAGAAACTGGCGGCGTTGCATCCCTTTCCTATTTAGCCACGCACATCGCTTTATTGCGCTTATATGAATCACTCGGTTGTATCTCTGGATTAGAAAAATCAATAGATCTAGCCGCAGATGCAATCGCCGATATTTATTCTCACAAAGAGATATGGCTGCCAGAATTAATTAACCATATTAAATCCCCAGCCGGTTCTTATTACATCGCACCTGCTGATCGTTTCTGTAATGCACAGCAGAGTGCATTGATGATGCGAGAATCTCCACGCTTGCAATCGGTTCCTTGCGAAACTGGCGACTGGAGCCATATTGATGTGTATCTGACCAAGACTCTGGATTATCGTGCGATTTTATTTCCTGGTTCAAAGTGGGAAGATCAATTATTTAAGTGGACACAAGAGCGCGGATCCAAAGTAATGACAATTGGATTTGATCATCCTCATGCAACATCATCGATTCGATATAAGAATGAATCTGATCCGCTTGTGCGTTTACTAGCTGAGACTACTTTTGCTGAAATTCTGGGCCAGCATCTGTGGGTTACAGCTTGATATGTATTCAACGTAAGCATGATTCTTGTAGTTGTGGATTGTGTAGGAATCGAGCCTACGATTCGGTAATTAAGAGTTAGTGGTGCCCACCTTCAAGTGGTGCCCGCCCTCAAGCTCTTTAACCTCAGAAGCGGTTGGCTTTGCAATATTTTCAGCATTAGCTGCGCTAAATCGTGCCTGTAGTCGCGCTCTTATTCCCTTTGGATTTAATACCCCACCAGCATCTTCTTTAACAAGTGCAATCGCCTTTGGTTGCTCATGCTGGGTTAGGGCGAATTTCTTTTCAGCAGATAGTTCTTCATGAATTTCAATAAACTCACCATGTGGAAGCATTACTAATCGTCCAGTTTCCTTACCATGCAGCACTAGTTCACGATCTGCTCGCTGCAGTGATAAACAAATACGCTTGGTAATCACAAAGGCAAGCGGTGGCAGGACAATAATTCCAATTCTTGAGAACCACATAATCTGGTTAATACTTAAGTCAAAATGGGTGGCAATAATGTCATTTCCACCATTAATCATTGCAATAACCATAAATGTCAGAGACATAACGCCAAGTGCAGTTCTATTCGGCACATTTCTTGGGCGATCAAGTAAATGGTGCTCACGCTTATCACCACTTAGCCAGCTTTCAATAAATGGGTAGAGCGCCATACCAGTAAAGATAATTCCTGGAATAATTAAACCCGGAAGTAAAATATTCCAAGAAATAGTATGACCAAATGCATGAGTTTCAAGAGGAGGCGCCATTCGCACTAAACCATCTAGCCAACCCATATACCAGTCAGGTTGCGAGCCGGCAGAGATCTGCCCTGGTGTGTATGGACCATAGAGCCAGATTGGGTTAATAGATGCAACCGCTCCTAAGAATGCCGTAACACCAAATACAATAAAGAAGAAACCACCAGCTTTTGCCATATATACCGGCATCAATGGATAACCAACAACATTTTTCTCAGTTCGTCCTGGTCCTGGATACTGAGTGTGCTTCTGGTACCAAACCAACATTAAGTGCACAGTAATTAAAGCTAAGAAAATTCCAGGCAGTAGCAGCACATGCACAATATAAATTCGTGGAATAAATACTTCACCTGGGAACGCCCCACCAAATGCGAAGAAAGATAAATATGTACCAACTACTGGAATGGATTGAATAATTGCATGGGCAATTCTTACTCCAGTTCCTGATAACAGATCATCAGGAAGTGAGTAGCCAAGAAAACCTTCAACAATTGCAAGAGTAAGTAATGCAATACCTAAGATCCAGTTAAATTCACGAGGCTTACGGAAGGCACCTGTGAAGAAAACTCTAAGCAGGTGGACCACAATTGAAGCCGCAAAAATCAGCGCTGCCCAGTGATGGATTTGGCGCATTAATAGCCCGCCTCTAACATCAAAGGAGATATGAAGAGCAGAGGCGTAAGCAGCACTCATCTCAACATCTTTTAATGGTTGGTAACTACCCTCATATACAACATGACGCATTGAAGGATCAAACCAAAATGTTAAAAAAGTTCCAGAGAGTAATAAAATTACAAATGAATAAAGTGCTATCTCACCTAACATAAATGACCAGTGATCAGGAAAAACCTTTTGTAGATTTTTCTTCATCCAAGCCGCAGCGCCAGTTCGCTCATCTACATAATTAGCGACAGTTCCTGCAACTCTCTCACGTGCGGTCATGATTTTCTCTCCCAAAAGCTAGGGCCAACTGCCTCTGTAAATGGTTGTTTAGCAATTAAATATCCATCAGCATCAACAGTGATAGCCAATTGTGGCAGAGGTCGAGCCGAAGGACCAAAGATAACCTTTGCGGCCCGGGTCACATCAAAGGTTGATTGATGACATGGGCAAAGTAAATGTTTTGTCGTTTGTTCATATAAAGCAACGGCGCATCCCATATGTGAGCAAATCTTTGAGAAGGCAATAATTCCCTCATGAGTCCAAGATAAACGCTCAGCATCTAATTGAAACTCTGATGGACGCAATCTAATTAATAAAACTGCATCCTTGGCAATATCTTCAAGAGTTCGCTTTTGACCGGCTAGAAGTGCTGGCATAACTTGGGCAACACCGCCAACTTCAAGATCACTAGCTTTAATTGGGCGATCACCTGGATCAGTAACTAATTTTGTACCAGTCTTCCAATTTGTTTCATTTAAAGAGTTACCAGGAAGTGGTCCAAGGTCTCGAAGTAAAATTACAGCTGGTAAACCAGCAAGACCAACTGCTGCTGCCAAACTTCTTTTAATAAGTGGGCGACGTCCTAGTCCTGCTTGCTCGGCACCTTCTTTAGCAGTCTTAACAAATTCGCTGCGATCTTCCGGTGCTGATTTTAATTCATGACGATAAGCAATTACCTCTTGATCTGGCATTAAAGTTTTTGCCCAGTGAACTGCGCCGAAGCCAATAAATAAAAGGCTGAGCGCCATGCCCATGCCAATACCTAATTGATGGGCGTTTGTATTTCCCATAATTGGTAAGAAAATAAAGACATCATCTTTAATGAAGAAGAATGAATAGATAAATAACAAAGTCCCTGCACCAGAGAGTGCGAATAAGACTGCAACTTGTCGCTCTGCACGCTTGGCAGCGATTGGATCAATATCTGCTTTGCGATGAACGTGTTCTGGCAAACCCGGATCTGCTAGGGGTTCTAATTCTTTAGACATTTCCTACCTTGCCTTCGCAGTTAGCCAAACAGCAATACCAATTAAAAGTCCAAGGCCAAATGTCCAAACTAATAAACCTTCAGTTACTGGTCCTACCCGGCCAAGGGCCGCCCCACCTAAGTTTGGCTCATTCTCTGCTGCTTTAATCCATTTGATAACTGAAAGTTTTTCCTCTGGTGTAATAATTGTGTCAGAAAAAACTGGCATTGATTGTGGGCCAGTAATCATTACCTCATAAATATGTTTTGCCTCTACGCCCATAACTGTTGGAGCATATTTTCCTTGTGAAAGTGCGCCTCCTTGGCCAGCAAAGTTGTGGCACATCGCGCAGTTATTTCTAAATAACTCACCACCTTCGGCAGTATTGCCATCTCGCTCCCAAGTTATCTCCTCATTTGTGTAAGCGCGAGGACCTGGAGCAAGGGATGCAACATAAGCGGCAAGGGCAGCAACTTGTTCTTCGTTATAGACAGGTGTCTTACGCGCGGCTTGTTGACTCATATCCTGCATCGGCATGCGCCCGGTACCAACTTGAAAATCAACTGAGGCAGCGCCAACTCCAATTAAAGCAGGAGCAACTGCGCCACCTTCAAGATTTAAACCATGACAAGAAGAACAGCCCTTTAAAAATATCTCTTTACCCTCTTCAATAATTGTGGATTTAGCAGAAGCGGTCATCGTATTTTTAGCTGGCGCAGCTGTTGCTGCCGAAAATGTTAAACCTAAACCGGTCAGGGCTAACATAATTAAAATTGGAAGAGCACCTTTATGGCGACGGTATTTAGATATAAATCTCATGATCGTTATTTGATTAGGTATATTGCAGAGAAGAGTGCGATCCACACAATATCTACAAAGTGCCAGTAGTAGGAGACCACAATCGCTGTGGTTGCTTGGTTGTGACCAAATTTTTGCGCCCTAAATACTCTAATCAGAACTATTAAGAATGCAATTAAGCCACCTGTCACATGCAGACCGTGAAAACCAGTAGTCATATAAAAAACTGAGCCATATGCATTAGAAGATAGTGTTAATCCTTCATGAACTAATTCAGCATATTCATACACTTGACCGGCAATAAAAAATGCACCCATCAAAAAAGTTAAGGCAAACCATTCGCGCATTCCCCATTTACTAAACTGCCATAAGCTGCCAGATCTGCGCGCTTGAAAGCGCTCGGCTGCAAAAACACCGTACTGACATGTAACAGAGGAGAGTACTAAGACGGTGGTATTAGTTGCAGAAAATGGAATGTTCAACATCCCAGCAGATTCAGCCCACACCTTCGGTCCTTGAACTGCTCTAGTTGTGAAATACATTGCAAAGAGAGCAGCAAAAAACATTAATTCAGATGCCAACCAAACAATGGTGCCAACTGCTACAAGGTTAGGACGGTTTGTCTTAACTGGAGCCTGGGCATATGTAGTCACGGGGGTGATTATTCCCGAAATAGATAGGTAATGCCTCATTTGTCAGCAGTGCTAGCAGCCCTATGATTTGGTGAAACTGATCACCCAGGCCGTAAATTGCAGAAAAACGAGTGCTCTAACTGGGTAGGTAGGATTAAGCCATGGAAAAGTTAGTAATAGCCCTTTATTCCGATGATTCAACCGTTCGAGCATCAGTTATCGCAGCATTAGGTAAACGCCTAGATCAAAGTTTGCCAGAGCATGAGATTAAAGAGTTTGCAACAGCCCCTGCTCTGCGCCTTTACGTTGATAACAAAAAACAGGTTGATCTTTTTGTATTAGATGCTGAGGCAGTTCCAGAAGGTGGCATGGGAGTTGCTCGGCAATTAAAGGATGAGGTATTTAATTGTCCACCAGTTTTATTAATTACTGGCCGTGAACAAGATAATTGGTTAGCAGCTTGGTCAAAAGCTGAGGCCACTGTGACACATCCAATTGATCCATTTAATATTGCGGCAAAGTGTGCTGCGCTACTTAAGTCTGACTCTGCGCTCGCAAATTAGTAAGTAGTAATAGATGGCTTGGGATTTAATTTTTAACTCACTATCTGCGGCAGAGGATTTATCTTCAGAACAGATTACCTGGGCGATGGGGCAAATTTTAGAAGGAAAAGCTAGTAATGATCAGATAAAGCAATTTCTACTTGGTCTTAAAGCAAAGGGTGAGAGTGCTAAAGAAGTTCAGGCCCTTGTCTCACAAATGTATTCCTATTGCGCCCCAATAAATATTACCGAGCGGGCAGTTGACACGGTTGGAACTGGTGGAGATGGCGCTAATACAATAAATATTTCAACTACTGCCGCAATAATTACAAATGCAGCTGGTGCTCGAGTAGTTAAGCATGGCAATCGCGCAGCCAGCTCTAAATCTGGAGCAGCTGATCTATTAGAGGCATTGGGTATAAAGATTGATTTAACTGGCAGTGAGGTTGAGCAAACTGTTCACAAGATCGGAATTGGCTTTTGTTTTGCGCCTATATTTCATTCATCAATGAAGCATGCCGCAGCTGCGCGCAAAGAACTTGGCACACCAACAATTTTTAATATTTTAGGACCCTTAGCAAATCCAGCCAAGGCAATCGCCTGCGCTATTGGGGTAGCAAGAGCGGAATTACTGCCATTGATGTCACAGGTATTACTCGAACAAGGTAAAGAAGGTTTTGTTTTTCGTGGCGATGATGGTTTAGATGAGGTTTCACTTTCTACTACCACGCAAGTTATTCAAATAAATGATGGCAAGTTAACTCAGTCTGAATTTAATCCAGCAGATTTAGGAATAACCTCAAGCTCAATCTCTGATTTAGTAGGAGGCAGATGCAAAATACAATGCTGATATGACGATGAAAATCTTTACAGGAGTTAAGGGACCAATGCGAGATGCAGTCACTCTAAATGCTGCCTTTGCAATTGCTGCTTTCAAGGCTGATTTTAATTTGCCGCTACAAACCCAGATTGCAAATGGTTTTGTATTAGCTAATAAGGCAATCGATTCAGGTGCTGCATTATCGGTAGTGAAGAAGTGGGGCGAACTTACAAATGAGATTGTCTCAGCTAGATAGAGCTTAATCCCCAATAGTTTTGTCGCTGGATATGCGCAGCAGTTTTTGCAAACTCCATTAAAGCATCCACGGTATTAACGTTAAAAGATCCTAAGCGCTCAAGTAATCCATGGAGAATTTCAGTAGTTGCTTTTGCATCATCTAAAGCCCGATGGTTAGGTTGCGTACTGGTGCCAAAGTACTGAGCAAGTGTTTGAAGTTTACAGTTTGGTACTTCCTCCTTAGTTAGTATCTGCCGAGCAATAGTTACCGTATCTAGTGTTTTATATTTTGGCCACGTGATATCTAGTTCCTTAGCGGCGCTTTTGAGAAAACTTAAATCAAACGGTGCGTTATGAGCAACAATTATTACTTCATTATGTTTGCCAGCAAATTCTAGAAATGCCGGTAAAATCTCATCAATTACTGGTGCCTTTGCCAACATTAAATCAGTAATACCAGTCATTTGTGTTATGTAATCTGGAATTGGCGAGAGTGGGTTCACAAATGATTCAAAGTTTCCAAGATACTCACCACTTCTAACTTTAACTGCGCCAATCTCAGTAATGGCAGCACCTTTTTTAGGGGACGCACCGGTTGTCTCTAAATCTACAACTACAAATGTTGCCTGAGATAGGGAGGTAGTACCTAAAGCCATAGGTGAAAGCATAGATAGAAGATAGTTGTAGGAGGTGACAGTTTGGCTTATTTAGCCAATATTAAAGAAAGCTTTGATAGCGCTAACTATCATCTCTACTGCAATAGCTGATAGAAGTAAGCCAGCTATACGAGCAAGAAGTGTGACGCCAGAATCCTTGATTACTGAAAGTATTTTGGTTGAAAACATAAAGGTAATGCCAATAATTAAGTGAACTGCCACAATTGCAATTGCTAGCGCGCCTAACTGCTCATTACCATCTGCCTTTTGTACATACAACATTGTGGTCACAATTGCGCCAGGGCCGGCAAGTAGTGGTGTACCAAGTGGAACGAGGGCAATGTTTTGAGAAGCAGCAGAGTCACTGTCGGTAATTGAGCCAGTGAGTAGACCAAGTCCAGTAATTAAAAGCAGTATGCCACCTGCTCCCTGTAGTGCAGGTAGTGAGATATTTAAATATCCCAAAAGTGCGTTACCAAATAATGCAAAGGTAACAATTACAAAAAGTGAGACGGTAGCTGCCTGCCATGCCAATCTGCGTTGAACTTTGATTGATTTTCCAGATGCCAAACTTAAGAAAATTGGAGCAGCTCCTGGTGGATCTAAAATAACAAATAATGTTACAAAGGCTTGAGTGCCAAAGGTGAGCGCTGAAAGTGTAAGTGCATCTTGCATTAAATTATCATACTAAAAATAGTTAAAACCGCTTAATTTGAGGTTATGTACAGACGGGCTTTCATTTCTATTACCTCTGGAATACTCTTATGTAGTAATGACTAGAGCAAGAGTGGGGCAGTGATAATGAAAGCAACTGATCGAGATTATGCGCTCTCACTAGATGCAAAAGACCCGCTTGCAAAATATAAATCCCAATTTGTTATTACTGATCCAGATTTATGTTATTTAGATGGTAATTCACTAGGTAGATTGCCTATAAAAACCATTGAAAGTATTTCAAATTTTCTAACAAAAGAGTGGGGACCTGAAATAGTTACTGGATGGAGTCATTGGGTAGATGAAGCTCAACCAACTGGTGATTTACTTGGTGCTGCAGCATTAGGCGCAGCTGCTGGGCAGATCCTAGTTTGTGACACAACTTCGGTTAACTTTTATCAACTTTGCCTTGCAGCGATTAAGGCACGTCCGGATCGAAAAACAATTATTACAGATAAGGCAAATTTTCCTACCGATCGATATATTTTAGAAGGAATCGCAACCCAGTTTGATCTGAAGTTAGTAATTATTGATAATGAAAATCCAAAAATCGCTGAGCATGAGCGAATTACAACTGATGTGCTAGCTCCTTATTTAAATGAGGATGTTGCACTGGTAACACTTGAAGTTATTCAATATCGATCCGGAGCAAGAAGTGATATCAAAGCAATTACAGATCAGGTAAGAAAAATTGGTGGACTAGTAGTTTGGGATGCTAGTCATGCAGTTGGCGCAATTGAATTAGATTTAGATGCAAATGGTGTTGACCTTTGCGTTGGGTGTACATACAAGTACGGAAACTCAGGTCCTGGTTCTCCCGCATGGCTTTATGTTTCAAAACGGATTCAAAATCAATTACAGGTACCTATCCAAGGTTGGTTTGCGCAGGAGGACCAGTTTGAAATGGGTTCAGAGTTTAAACGCACTGAAAGTATCCGTGGCTTTCAAATAGCTAGTCCATCCCTTATGGGAATACGTTGCGTGCAGAGTGCATTTGAAATGATCAAAGAGGCAGGAATTAAAAGAATTGCAGAAAAAGCTGGCATAGGGACTGATTTAATGATTTCATTATTTGATGCTTGGCTTAAACCATTAGGTTTCATTTTAAATACACCAAGAGATGCAAAACAAAGAGGTGGGCATATCTCATTAGTTCACCCTGATGCAGCCAAGATTTGTGTGGCACTTAGAGAGATAGCAAATGTAATTCCAGATTACCGAACACCAAACTCAATTAGGGTTGCTATCTCACCTCTTACAACTTCTTATACCGAAGTTTGGGATGGATTCTTACGAATGAAGGAGCTAGTGGAAAGTGGTAAATACAAAGAGGTAGCAGCGAGTGGTTCTCGAGTAACATGAGTGAGAACTTTGATTCTGCCCTAACCTATAACTCATATCTTGGTATAGATGAATTACTTAAATTACAAAAACCAATATCAGATGGACCAGAGCATGATGAGATGCTGTTTATTATTATCCATCAAACATATGAATTATGGTTTAAACAATTAATTCATGAGTTTAAACAGGCACAAAAAGCCTTAGAGTCTGGTGATACTTACTACTCATTATCTTTGCTTGGGCGGATCAGAACTATTCTAAAAGTTTGTGTTGCTCAGATAGATATTTTAGAAACAATGACCCCATTGCAATTTAATGCATTCCGCTCATACTTATCCTCATCAAGTGGTTTTCAATCTGCACAATTTAGAAAAGTAGAGGCTCTATTAGGTAGGCGGGACAGTAAAATGGCATCACATTTGCCGCCAAATGTGCAGGAAGAGATTGCTGAATTAACTAAAGGCAATTCACTTTGGGACTCAGCACTGATCTTTTTAACAAAACGTGGGCATCAAATGCCAGATGAGGTATTAAAGCGAGATAAATCCCAGGCCTATACGGAAAACAAAATAGTCCAGGATGTTTTACTTAAACTACATCGAAATGATCCAGAGACATCTATTGTTTGTGAACGATTAGTTGATATCGATGAGGGATTACAAGAGTGGCGATATCGTCATGTGAAAATGGTTGAGCGAACAATTGGCCAAAAAATTGGAACTGGTGGATCAAGCGGAGTTGGCTACTTAAGTGGCACATTATCTAAACCAGTTTTTCCAGATCTTTGGCAGATTAGATCGAGTTTTTAAGGAGATAAAGTGGCAGTAATTGATCGAGATCATTTAACAAAATTGCGCAAGATAGAAGATGAAAGATTTCTATTGCTGCATCCAAAAAGTGGTGAATTCTTTGCTAAAGCAAGGCAATCAATGCCAGCAGGCGTGCCAATGTCTTGGATGTCTAAGTGGCCAGGGGCGTATCCAGTATTTGTTGAAGAGGCTAAGGGTTCTAGTTTTGTTGATGTAGATGGCAATACCTATGTCGATTTTTGTTTAGGCGATACCGGATCTATGACAGGACATTCACCAGATGCGATTGCTACTGCAATTAGAGAGCAGGTTGGTCGCGGGATGTCGACTATGTTGCCAAGCAAAGATGCTGCCACTGTCTCTGAGGAGCTTAGCAAAAAGATTTAATTTACCGCTTTGGCAATTTACTGTTTCAGCGACGGACGCTAATCGCCATGCAATTAGATATGCCCGGTTAATCACTGGTAAAAGCTAAAAGTTATTGTGATTGATCGCTGCTACCACGGAAGTGTTGATGAAAGCTTTGCCACTCTAGATTCAAAAGGAAAGACAGTTGCTAGAGAGGGCAATATTGGTGCACCTGTTGATTTAGACGTCACCACCCGTGTTGTGCCATTTAATAATCTGCCTGCAATGAAAAATGCCTTAGCAAATAATGATGTGGCTGCCATATTGATGGAGCCAGCTATGACAAATGTTGGAATTGTCTTACCAAAGGATAAATACCTAGCTGGAGTAGAGAAATTAGCAAAAGAGTTTGGCGCCTTACTAATTATTGATGAAACTCATACTATTTCAGTAGGGCCCGGTGGTATGACTTCGCAATTATCACTTTCACCTGATTTTTTAACGATTGGAAAAGCAATCGGGGGCGGATTCCCAACCGGTGCTTTTGGTATGACTTCAAGCATTGCAGATTCAATTAAAAAGCTAGTAGATCTTGAGGTAATTGATACTGGTGGTATTGGCGGCACTCTTGCTGCAAACGTACTTTCATTAGCTGCAATGAAGGCAACTTTGACTAAAGTTTTAACGAAAGAAAATTTTGATCAAATGATAAAACTAGGTAATCGTTGGGCTGATGGGGTTGAAAAAGTTATTAATAAATATGAGCTACCTTGGACAGTAAACCGCCTAGGAGCGCGGGCTGAATATATGTTTAGTGAAAAAGCACCAATAGATGGGCGTGAGGCTGCTGATGCTGGTGATTTTGAATTAGAGCAATATATTCACTTGCGTATGCTAAATGAAGGTTTTTTAATTACGCCATTTCATAATATGGCGCTGATTTCACCTGATACCACTTATGAAGATGTGGATTCACATACAGTGATGTTTGAGCAAATGTGTGGCGATTTAATTGGAAAGTGAAATAAGACTGCAACCTGTCTCTGAAGTTCCACACCTTGCAAGTGGACCACTTGAATGGAGTCTTAAGTTGTGGGGGCGAGGCAAAGAGGAGTTTTCTGCTCAAGACTGGAAAGATTTTTATAATAAAACTTTAACCTCAAATTACGATAAGTGGGATTTAAATGGCTTTGATCAAGAATTGCTTTTCTTGGCCATTGTTAGTAACTATGGAATTGATGAGGTAGTTGCATCAATAGCAATTTGTGACTTTGATGATTTCGAAGAGCTCCGAAAATATAAACCCTGGATAGCAGCATTTGTCGTCAGGGAAGATTTAAGAGGAACTGGGGTTGGCACCTTAGTTCTCGAACTAGTTGAACAAAAAGCGAGATCATATGGAATTGATCAGATCTATTTATGGACTGAAGGGGAGAAGCCTTTTTATCAAAAGAGGGGATATAAAGAGGTTGAGCAACTTAATCAAGCCCGGACGAGTAATAGATGTGTTAAGTAAGAATCTTACAAACTTTTAATCAACTAGTTTTTTGACTTCTTTTTGGCCTTTAAAAGTAATTCATCTACCTCAATGCGATTTGCTTGAAAGGAGTTAACGGGTGAATCAGTTGGATACCCAATTGCAATTCCGCAAATTAATCGGTAATCCTTTGAAACTTCAAATTCATCTCTAATTACATCATCCCAAATATTTACTGCTCCTTGAGCACATGTTCCAAGTCCATGTGCATGAGCTGAAAGCATTAGATTTTCCATCATAAGGCCAGCATCAGAGGCTGCGTAAATATGCAGACTTTTGTGAATATAAACAAATAATTCAACTGGGGCGCCAAAGAATTCATAGTTCTTACCCCATTGCTTATCTCGAGCATCACGATCACCACGGGCTACTCCGAATAATGTGTATAGCTCGCGGCCAACCCGTTCAGCTCTTGGTTTTAACTCAGCAACATAAGGTTTAACGATTGAGCGATTACTCGTTGGCAGGCCGTAGCGAGTAAAAATTAGCCTTAGTTTATTTCTAAAACCTTTTCGCATGATCTTTGAAAGCACATGCCACCTAGCGAGAAACTCATTACTAATTCGATCTCTTACCTCACCGGTAGCGACCGCAACCTTAAATGGTCTTGTGTTAGACCAGCTAGGTGCGGTTAGAGAATCTTTTAGTATCTGATTAATTATTTCTGGCGCAACCGGAGTGGGCAGGAAATCTCGGGTCGTACGACGAGATGCTAAGAATTGGGAAACCCAAGCAGCATCTTTATCAGCGAGATTTAGATCCACTACAACTACTCTAACAATCTACTTGATAGATGCTTCGTAAATACTCTGAATTGTTGTATTTAAAGTTGTATCAAAATCAGAATCACTCTGCTTAGCTGATAAACCTTCAGTTAGCGCTCTTGAGAAGGATGCGATTACACCTGTGTTTTGAGCTAAAAGTTTATTCGCCTCATCTCTTGAATACCCACCAGATAGCGCAACGATTTTAATTACTCTTGGATGCTTGAGTTAGCTCCTGGTACAAGTTAGCTTGAGTTGGGATTGAAAGTTTTAACATCACATTTTGCTCACCGCTTAGCAAATTTAGGTGTTTAAGTAGAGATGTCTTTAACAGATTTCCTCTGCCTGCGCTTTTTGAGCACTCTTAATATTCACTTCAGGTTCAATAATTGGTACTAGGCCACCTGCAATAATCTGCTTACCAATTTCAAATTGCTGGGCGACAATCGCTTCAATTCCATTTGGAGTTTGCTAAGTTAATTACTGACCTCATTTTGGTACCAAATACACCATGTTTAACAGCAGCGCTGATGCGGCTTGCAAGTTCTGGGATTGGTTTCATCAAGCTGAACATCATTTACCTCAGCAGCTAAACCATTATCCACCTTTAAGAAAGTAGGCACAATCTTTCTTCTTACTCCACAAATATTCAGCACTTCCTATGCCGTCTATTTCGCGCTCCATTGTCATTTCAAACAAGATTGCGCCAACAATACGATCACCAGTTAAAAACTGAGGATTTAATCAATCGAGAGCGCATCTTATGAATAAGATCAAACATTGCGGGCTCACCTGAGTACTCAGATTCTTCTATGCCATAAAGTTTAAGTGCTTTTGGCGTGCTGCCACCGCTTTGATCAAGAGCTGCGATAAAGCCTTTACCAGCCTTGACTTTTCTCAAGCATATCTTTATTCATAGCCATCCTCTTCACTGCATTAATTAAAAATTATTTGTCTGCATCACACCATTGTTGGCAGCGATGTTAATCCTAGTAGATGAGGAGTAGAAATCTACAAAACAACCTTACTGGATTAGTTTTTTAAGATATTCAATTAAGCCCCCGCTGGCCTGCGCCAGTCGCTTGTACTCAAGCATCTGTGGGTCAAGTGATTGCTAAGGTTTTTATAAACTCAGCTAGTAGCTTGTGAATCTTCTTTAATCCATTTAAATGGCTCACTTCGATTTCGAATTGTGAAAAGCAAAAACTGATTAGATTCTGATTTTGTTAGTGTTTGTCGCTCAGTGCGCCACCAGTAATCAGAGATTTCAACTTTATGCGGAATATATGTCGGCTCATGTAACTCTTCGGTTTCATGTAGCGACCAATTGCGTCGCCAAACTGGCCGCTCAGGTTTAATTTTATTAAAAGTATCAACCATTAATGGTTGCAGTGCTCCCTGATATCCCGGCACTGGTTCGTGTATTGCATCAATATTTTTTCCGATTTTTTCAAGAAGTTTCCAACGAGAAGGAAATATCACAACACCAGCAACTAAGTTCCAAGAGGAGTTTTCATAGGATAGTAAGCACAAATCTTCGGCAATAACCCGTGCTAATTGCACAAATGGATGATCCTCCAACAAGTTAACAGTAATACCTGTGGGTTTATGGGTTATTTGATCACCGGCAATCAGATAATCTGAATGAAACTTACTTAGGTTATCTTTTAATGCTCTTGCATAGGTAAGTGTGGCTTCTTCATATCCCGCTATTTCTTGGAAAACTACACTTCGCTTTGTTTCTAATAACTCTTTACGTTGTTTTAGTTGCTCTACTAAATCTGATCCAGTCTCAATCCAATTCGCAGGATCTAATTCACGCAAACCTAAACTTAATCGAAATGGTTTCCCATCTTTAGGTGGGGGATAGATGAAGCTAGAACTCATTGTGTAATTATGGTGGACGATACTGGGATCGAACCAGTGACCCCTTCCATGTCAAGGAAGTACGCTACCGCTGCGCTAATCGTCCGCAATTAAAGTCTACTAGCGACCGAAATCATCCTCAACACGTTCAATATCATCCTCGCCAAAGTAACTACCGGTTTGAACCTCAATAAATATTAATTCACATGCTTCCAGTGTTGCTTACTCGATGCAGCACACCCTGCGGAACCTCGATTACATTGAGCCGGGGGATATTGCGTGAGATTTTTCCATCAAGGGTTACCTCACCGGTTGCCATCTGGGTTACATACCAATGCTCACTACGTTTTTGGTGGCGTTGATAGGAAAGACGCTTGCCAGCGGTTAACATGAATTGATTTAACCTTGTAAGTAGCGCCCTCTTGCAGCACCTCATACCTACCCCAAGGTCGCTCTGATTTTTCTAGCATGGAAATACTTTAACCCTTAAACTAGCAAGATGAGCAATCTAGATCGCTAGGCCTTCGAAATTACCCTCAAATCAATTCGACCATTTCTATAAGGGGGGAAATCGGATTGGAAAATTGCGCAATGGCCCAGGTGGGCCGATGCGACCAGAGGAGTGGATTGGTTCAACTACTACCCGTTTTGGCGAATCAGTAAATGGACTTTCTAAAGTTATCTGATGGCCAACTACTTAGGGATGTTATTAATGCCAACCCAACCGCCTGGCTAGGCGCAAAGCATATTGAAAAGTTTGGCGTCTAGTACTGAAATTTTAGTTAAGTTATTAGATCCAGATCAAAGCCTTCCGGTTCATTACCATCCAGATCAAAGCTTTGCTAAAGAAAAGCTACATTTAAATCATGGCAAGACAGAAGCCTGGATAATTTTAGAGGCCCCAGCTGGCGCTACAGGTTGGAATTGGATTCAAGGAAGAAATGAAGAAATCTGATGTTGCCAAGCCTAGTTAAAGCCCACGATTCAGCATGCCTTATTAGATTCCCTTAGTACTTTAAAGAGGTTAAGCCGGGGGATGCAGTGTTTGTGCCAGCCGGGGTGGTCGCATGCCATTGAATCTGGAATATTTGTTTTAGAGTTACAAGAACCAACAGATCTTTCAATTTTACTTGAATGGGATGGGTTTGCAGTTGATGGCGATAAGGATGGACATCTAAATCTTGGATTTGATGTTGCATTAGATGCATTAAGACTTATCACCTCTACGTAAAGAGGAAGAAAGTGAAATAATTAGTCGATATGAAAGCGCGTAGCAAAAATTCAACTACGTATTTTTAAATCAGTAGCTGATCCATTTTTTAGAGCAGATTACTTAACTGGGGATGATAAAAAGGTGGAAGCTGGTTTTGGGATTTTTCTTTGCTTAACTGGAGATGGTGAGTTAGTTTTTGAAAACAGTGAGAATATAAAGGTGAGCCGTGGGGATGCAGTAGTTATTCCATTTGCCGCTGGATCTTTTACAATTAATAATTGCGGTGGAATTTTATCGAGGCCACCAGCAGCTTGATATTTGTGGAGGTCGGAACGGGATTTGAACCCGTGTAGCGGGATTTGCAGTCCCGAGCCTCGCCTCTCGGCCATCCGACCTAGCTTTGCTTTCGCAGATGAAACTTTATAACTCTTTGAGAGCGGACGACCGGGTTCGAACCGGCGACCTGAACCTTGGCAAGGTTCCGCGCTACCAACTGCGCTACGTCCGCGAAGTGCGAGGTGAAATCTATCGCATCTAGGACTTGCCTGCACAATTGAATATTTGCTACCAGTCGGCGGTGCTAGCGGTAGCGTTCAAACATGGATAACACAGGTGCATTCTTTTGGATGGGTGATCGCCTTGCCAGTAATTGTGTTGAAATCTCAAATGATCCAAGCTCTCTTGCTAAGCCAGGATTTTGGGCAGTAGTAAATACCTTTGAAGGTAAGTGGATCTGCGCAAGATTTGCAACAGTTATTAACGCTCCACTACCTGCTAAGCCCTGGCAGGGAATAACTACACCTTGGCGATCATCTCAATCTAAAAGTACTTATGAAGATAATGTCAGATTAATTAAGGAAAAAATTGCCGATGGTGATATTTACCAAGTTAATCTTTGTCGTATATTAAGCACAGACTGTGATCAATCCCTACAAGGCCTTGCTGTTAATTTGCAATCAAATAATCCAGCTCCATTTGCTAGTTATCTTAAACTCGATGGTATTGAGATTGCCTCGGCTTCACCCGAATTATTTTTAGAGAAAAAAGGTTCGGTGATTAAATCAACTCCGATTAAAGGAACTGCAAAGACAGATTCATTTGGTGAAAAAGACAGGGCTGAGAATGTAATGATTGTTGATTTAATGCGTAATGATTTTGGTGTTATTTGTGAGCCAGGTAGCGTGGATGTACCAAGACTACTTGAAACGCAATCTCATCCAGGTTTGTATCACTTAGTTTCTGATGTCGTAGGAAAATTGCGGAAAGATGTAAAATGGCCAGATATTGCCAAAGCTCTCCTACCTGCAGGCTCAATTAGTGGGGCGCCAAAATCATCAGCAATTAAAAGTATAAAACAAATTGAATCAGTAGAGCGTGGCCCATATTGTGGTGTTATTGGTTGGGTTGAAAATGATCAAGCACTACTATCCGTTGGAATTAGAATATTTTGGTCATTAGCAGATGGGCAGATTAACTTTGGAACAGGTGCTGGTATTACATATCAGAGTGATCCAACAAGTGAATGGGAAGAGACGGCCCTTAAGGCAGCTCGCTTAATAGCGATTGCGTCCGGGGAATCAGTATGAAATTACTAGTCAATGGTGAAATACAAAGCGGTGCAGTAAGTTTGCCATATTCGCTAAGCCTGCTTAGAGGTGATGGTTTATTTGAAACAATCTTAACTGTTGATGAAAAAGTGATTGCTTGGCAAAGGCATTACGATCGCATAAACCAAGGTGCTGAGAGATTACTAATTACCCTGCCAGCTAAGATAGATATTGAACTTGGTATTACTAAAATATTACAAGGCTGCGTCGGGCAATGTCGAATGCGTCTTAGCGTGTTATCAGATGGGCAATGGTTTATAACTGTTGAACCAGAGTCTATTTCAGATAAGCCAATTGCATTAATGCGGGCCACGGGTGTGAAGAGTTCAAATGCTTCTTTAAGTGGAGTTAAATCAATCTCTTATGGTGAATCACTTTTAGTAGTTAGAAAAGCACAGCAGTTAGGATTTGATGATGGAATTTTGTTAAATGAGAATGGCCATGTTGTTGAAACCGCCTTTTCTAACATATTAATTCTTACCCCTGATGGCTGGCTAACCCCCGATCTAAAGACCGGATGTTTGCCAGGAATAACCAGGGAGCTTTTAATTAAATGGTTTGATGTGAAAGAAGGCTTATTTACCTTTGAGCAGCTTTTAAAGGCCAAGGCGGTGTATGTGACCTCATCAATTCGATTAATTCAACCAGTTAGTAAGGTTGAAGATCAGTTATTTGATGAGAGTTTGGTTGGAATTCAATTAATTACTCAATTTAGTCAGCGGTTATTTAGTAACATTAACCCATGAGCCCAATCCTAAAAAGAGTTTTAGTTGGGATAGTTGGTGGACTCGTGACAGTAATCGGTGTAGTTGCATTAATTGCTCCTGGGCCTGGTTGGCTAATTATTTTTGCTGGACTTGGAATCTTAGGTACTGAGTTTGCATGGGCTGCTAGAGCATTGAAAACCGCAAAAGGTGTTGCAAGTAGAGCTATTGATTCTACAAAGATTGCTCAGCGTCAGAAGTTGCTAATCTTTGCAGTAATTGCATTCACCGCACTAGCTTTACTAGTTATTTGGTATGGATATCTACGGTAATAACTCACCTTTACACTCCGCTTTGCTAACCTAGGGGTATGTCTTCTCAGATCAAGATTTCCGTAGATGGTAAATCTATCCAGGTCGCCTCTGATCAACGGCCAACTAATTTATTTGAAGGAAAAAATGACGTAGTAGTTTGCCGAATTAATGGTCAACTTTCAGATCTTTGGAGTGAATTATCAGATGGTGATGTGGTTGAGTCAGTCTTAATTGATTCAGAGGATGGTTTAAATGTTCTGCGCCATTCAACTGCCCACGTTTTAGCTCAAGCAGTACAAGAAGTATTCGCAGATACAAAACTAGGAATTGGTCCACCTATACGAGATGGTTTCTATTATGACTTTGATCCAAAAAATCCATTCACGCCATCTGACTTGGAAAAACTAGAAACTGCAATGCGAAAGATTGTTAAAGCTGGTCAACGCTTTAAAAGGCGAGTAGTTACTGAAAAAGAGGCACTTGCTGAATTAAAGAGTGAACCGTATAAGTGCGAATTAATTGGCTTAAAATCAGTGAGTACTGAGGATGGATCTAATGTTGAAGTTGGTGGTGCGCAGTTAACAATTTATGACAATTTAGGTCGAGATGGAAATGCTGTGTGGAGTGATCTATGCCGTGGTCCACATCTTCCCTCTACAAAACATATCCCAGCATTTAAGTTAATGAGAGCAGCTGGTGCTTATTGGCGAGGATCTGAGAAAAATCCTATGCTGCAAAGAATTTATGGAACTGCTTGGCCAACCCAGCAAGCACAAGATGATTATCTAAATCTGCTGGCGGAGGCTGAAAAGCGTGATCATCGTAAGTTAGGTGCTGAGTTAGATCTATTTTCATTTCCAGAGGAAATTGGTTCAGGACTTGCTGTATTTCATCCAAAGGGTGGAATTATTCGAAAGGTTATGGAGGACTACTCCAGAAAGCGGCATGAAGAAGAAGATTATCAATTTGTTTACTCACCTCATTTAACTAAGGCATCATTATTTGAAACATCAGGGCACTTGCAGTGGTATGCCGACGGTATGTATCCACCAATGGTGATGGATGAAGAATTTCATGCCGATGGCACGATTAAAAAAGCTGGTCAAAAGTATTACATGAAGCCAATGAATTGCCCGTTTCATAACTTGATATATAAATCAACACCAAAGTCATACCGAGATCTACCACTTAGATTATTTGAATTTGGCACGGTATATCGTTATGAAAAATCAGGCGTAGTTCATGGCATAACTAGAGCACGCGGCTTTACCCAAGATGATGCTCATATCTACTGCACTAAAGAGCAGATGGGTGATGAGTTAGATTCACTTCTAACCTTTGTACTTAACTTATTAAGAGATTATGGGTTAACAGATTTCTACTTAGAGTTATCAACTAGAAATCCGGAAAAATCAGTTGGTGAAGATAAGGATTGGCAAGATGCCACTGAAGCACTACGCCTTGCTGCGGAGAAACAAAAATTGGAGTTAGTTTTAGATCCAGGTGGTGCAGCTTTTTATGGACCAAAGGTTTCAGTGCAGGCGCGCGATGCAATTGGGCGAACTTGGCAGATGTCAACGATTCAAGTTGATTTTCAATTACCACAACGTTTTGATTTAGGTTACGCAGCCTCTGATGGATCTAGTAAAGCTCCAGTAATGATTCACCGAGCTTTGTTTGGTTCTATTGAAAGATTCTTCGGTGTTTTAACTGAGCACTATGCAGGTGCTTTCCCGCCATGGCTTGCTCCCGTTCAGGTGCGAGCTATTCCAGTAGCTGATTCATTTATTCCTTATCTTTCTGATGTTGTTAAAGAATTTAAGAAGGCTGGTATTCGTGTTGATATTGATAGTTCAGATGATCGTATGCAGAAGAAGGTTAGAAATGCTCAACTTGAAAAGATTCCATTTATGATGATTGCTGGGGATGAAGATGTAGCTGTGAAAGCGGTTTCTTTTAGGTATCGAAATGGTGAACAAAAAAATCAGATTCCAATTAAAGATGCAATTGCTGAAGTCTTAGCGATTGTTAAAGATCGTAAACAAATTTAATGTCAGATCAAATAAATTCTGGTGGGGCAGGAATGCCAGATAGTTGGCAAAGGCTTTGGGCGCCGCATCGGATGTCCTACCTTGAAGGTGAAAACCGCCCACTTGCTGGAAATCAGATCTCTTGCCCGTTTTGCAGAATTTCATCTCTATCTGATGAAGAGGCATTAATCGTTGCAAGAGGTAAAGAGGCATATGTTGTTATGAATCTTTACCCTTATAACGCAGGGCATTTATTAGTTTGTACCTTTCGCCACGTTGCTGAATTGCCGGAGCTAACAGAATCTGAACGCAATGAGGTGCAAGCGTTAACTGTGCAAAGTATGAAGGTGCTGCGCAAGGTTAGTAACGCAGTTGGCTTTAACATTGGGATAAATCAAGGTGAGGTATCTGGCGCTGGTATTGCTGAACACTTTCACCAGCACATAGTGCCAAGATGGCGAGGTGATGCTAATTTTATGCCGATTATTGGCAAAACTAAGGTGATACCTAAGCTATTGCAAGAAAGTAGAGAACAGTTATCTTCGGGTTGGAATCAGATCTAGGAAGTGCTTAATCTCAGCAATACCTAGTTTATTTTTTAATATTAAAGGTATAGCTGGAATTATTAAGCCCTGCACAAATTGGTCCCAACCACCTTCAGTTAAAGCATTATGTAACTCTTCCTTAAACTCTAAAACTAATTCACGGTGTTCTACATCGCTGGAAATTTTACTTACCTTTGCATTTGAATAATCTGTAATCATCTGGTCCTCAAGGTTAATTAGCGCAGTAGGTTCACCAGTATCAGCATGAAGAACTAAGTAGGGGGTTAGAACTGGTTCTAACATTTTTCCAACAATTGCGCTCATATCTTCAAAATCAACATCGCCATCTTCAAAATCTGTAACTACAACAATTGTTGGTATGTATAACTCTCTAAAAGTTATCCAATTCTTAACTATGTTTGAATCAATTCCAGTCTTAGCACTAGCTATTACTACAACCACATCAGAGGTAATTAAGGAAGGATCATCGATTTTGGCTGCCGGCAGTCCTAGGGCAGCACAAATTGACTCATTATCAGCAGATATCCCAAGGATAAACCGTGCGTTAATTAGGTCGCCCATCATTGGTAAGCCTACGATGGGAATTATGTTGCAGCGTTCATTACGTGTTCCTGTCGCCAAAATTATTGCCCCGTTTGTTAAAACCTTGGTCAAGTTAGGCGTTAGCGCCAACATGATATCGGCGGTGGGTGGGATCGGATCGATCGTTAGCGCTCTTTATTTTTTCCCAAAGGGAGATTTTTTTATAGGCGTAATTTTCGTCTGTGTATTTGTTTTATTTGATTTATTTGATGGCGCTGTTGCTCGCCAGTCAGCTAAGGGAGTAAGTAAATGGGGAGCACTTCTTGATTCAACTTTAGACAGATTAAGTGATGCTGCCATATTACTTGGCGCAATGATTTACTATATTGATAAATCAGATCCATTAGTACCAGTATTTTTGATTGCAGCCTTCACTTCATTTATGGTCTCATACATAAGAGCTAGAGCAGAATCACTTGGAATTGAATGCAATGGTGGCATCGCTGAAAGAAGTGAGAGATTAATTATTGCCCTAAGCGCATATGGGTTAACTGGCCTATCAGTTGATTATGCGATGAGTATTGGTATTTGGAGTGTGGCAATTCTATCAATTATCACAATGCTGCAACGACTTATGATTGTTTATAAAGCGGTGAAGTAATGTATTTGTTGTACTTATCTATTTGGAAAATAATTGGATTCCTACCGGAAAAATTGGCCTACAAGATCGCTAATCTGGTCTCAGATTTTACTTACCTTCGTAATGGTCGAAAAGTTCAGAGACTTCGTAGTAATTATAAGAGAGTGTCACCAGAGCTAAGTAAAAGTGAGTTATCAAAACTAACTAAAGCGGGAATGAGATCATATTTAAGGTATTGGTTTGATACTTTTCGTCTTGATAAATGGAGTAAAGAGCGGATCATTAGTACTACAGAGGTAGTTAGAGAAAATTTACTTCGCGATCCTATTAGCGCAAAACAAGGTTGTATTATTGCTTTACCTCACGCTGGAAATTGGGATCATGCAGCAGCTTATTTTTGTTCAACTGGGATTAATTTAACTGCGGTAGTTGAAAAGTTAAAGCCAGAGGCGATATTTAAGAAGTTTTTAGATTATCGACAAAGCATTGGAATTGAGCCAATTAGTCATAAAGAAAAAACTATTCCACTTCTTACCCAGCGTTTAAATGAAGGTAAACTAATAGCACTAGTTGCCGATCGAGATATGTCTAGAAATGGTATTGAAGTAGATTTTCTTGGGGCAGTCGCAAAAATGCCAGCTGGACCTGCAATTTTAGCAATTACAACTGGGGCGCCGTTAATTACTGCTTACATTCGTTATACCGATAAGGGCATTAAGGTTATATTTGATAAAACTGTAGTGGTTCCTGATTCAGGTAGTGAAGATGAAAAGGTAAGAGTGGTAACTCAATCTATGGCTGATAATTTTGCAAAACATATTAAGGAATCACCAGTAGACTGGCACATGTTGCAACGGATTTGGATAGATGAAGAAAAGTAGAATTGGCATGGTTTGCCCATATGGCTGGGATACGCCAGGTGGAGTACAAACTCATATTCGTGAGTTAACTGAACATTTAATCACAGAAGGCCATCATGTATCAGTGCTTGCACCAGTAAGTGATGATTCACTTGAAATCGAAGATTACGTTGTAAATGCTGGTAAGCCTATTTCGATACCTATAAATGGTTCAGTGGCTAGGGTTTTATTTGGACCAATAGCTAGTTCGAGAGCTAAACAATGGATAGCCTCTGGTGATTTTGATTTACTACATTTACATGAGCCAGCTATTCCATCCCTGTCACTGCTTGCTTGTTCAGCAGCCGAGGGGCCATTAGTTGGCACATTTCATGTTTCAACACCAAAGAAGAAAGCAATATATGCAATTGGTCCGATTTTAGAACCAATTGTTGAAAAATTAACCGCCCGAATTGCAGTTAGTGAGTTAGCCAGATCCACACTAAAAGATCATTTTGAAACAGATGCGGTTGTAATTCCAAATGGAATTGATGGACATAAGTATGCAAATGCCAAGAAATCTACTGAATATAGTGGTGACAACACTATTGGATTTATCGGAAGATTTGAGGAGCCTCGAAAAGGCTTACAGGTTCTACTTGATTCACTTCCAATTGTTGCAAGGTTTATTCCTGATGTTAAGTATTTAATTGCTGGACCTGGTGAAAGTAAGGATTACATTAAAAATATTGATCCACAGCTTCGTAATCGAATTAAGTTTTTAGGATTTCTTACTGATGAGATGAAGGAGAGCTTTCTTAAATCAGTTAAAATATATGTTGCCCCAAATACTGGCGGTGAATCATTTGGAATTATTTTAACTGAAGCACTCTCTGCTGGAACCGCAGTGGTAGCAAGTGATATTCCAGCCTTTAAAGCGGTTTTAGAAAATGGTGATGCTGGTACCTTATTTACTAACGAAAATAGTGCAGAGCTTGCGAAGGTTCTAGTCGCACTACTTAGAGATGGCGAAAAGCGTGAGAAATTATCTGAGAATGGAAAGTTAAGTGCTCAAAAATATGATTGGCAAGTTGTAGCTGAACAGATCGAAAATATCTATGAAATGGCAACTGCAGGTGGACAAAAAGTAAGTTTGTCATCTGAGACTAGATTTTGGAGCAGAAGATGAACCTAGAGACCTTAAGTTTGGTATTAGCTATAGTTTTAATAGGCTGGTACTTATCTTTTTCTGCATCAAGATTAGATCGCTTACACCATCGAGTTGAAACATCATGGGCAACTCTTGATTCACTACTTCAGCAAAGAGCAGCTCTTGCTCACCAAATTGTGCTTGTATCAAATCTAGATCCAGCAACTGCCTATTTAATTTCAAGTTCAGCTGCGGCTGCAAGGGATGCCAACATAGTAGAACGTTCGGCCGCAGAGAGTGTGCTCTCACAGGCATTAAAATTGGTTCAAAATGCTGCGCGAGATAATTCACTTCAATTACCATCGGAGCTTTTAGTAGAACTATCTGATATTTCAACCAAAGTGAAGTTAGCAATTAATATTCATTTAGAGTCGGTAAATGCGACTAGAAATGTAAGGTCCAAGCCGTTGATTCGTTTATTCCGGTTAGCAGGAAAAGCACCTATTCCAGTTCGTTACGCATTTGAGGATGAAGTAGTGTGAAATTAGCAAGACGCATCTTTCTACTAATCTCCTTAATGGTCATACTCCTATCAATAACAGGTGTAAATCGGTTATCTGAATTAGCTAATTTTCAATTAAAGCCTGAGATAGAAAAAAATTTATTTAACGGTCTGCCTGGTAGCAACAATCAGATATTGGCTGTAAAAATAGATGACTCAACTCCAGCACATCCACAAATTGGTGTCGAGGATGCTGATTTAGTTTATGTTGAACAGGTAGAGGGTGGCATAACCAGACTTGCCGCCATTTACACATCAAAACTTCCGCCATTAATCGGGCCAATACGATCTGCTCGTATATCTGATTTAGAGATACTTTCTCAATTTGGAAGAGTTGGTTTTGCGTATAGCGGTGCACAATCAAAGATGCGCCCAGTGATTGCTGCAGCAAATTTAGAAAACCTTTCAGCAGAGCGAAACCCACCATCAATTTATGGAAAAGATCCAAATCGACCTGGACCAGTTGATATGATTTTAAAACCTGATCTTTTGCTTGAGAGAGCGAATGCTAATCCAAAGATTAGAATTGATACTGCGGTAACCTCACCATTTATTTTTGGCGAACAGCCCGCAGCAGTGGCTATTACCTCATCTGTAAAGGTGAAGTGGCCAAGTGCTAGATATGAGTTACGTTGGGATGTAGAAAGTAGTAAGTGGTTAATTTATTTTAATGACAAACCAAAATTAGCAGCATCAGGTCTTCATCTCTACGCTGATACAGCCATTATTCAAATTGTTTCAATCACGCCTTCGATTTATGGAGATAAATTTGGTGGGATAACACCATTTAGTAAAACAACAGGCAGTGGTAAGGCAGTCCTACTTAGAGATGGTTTTGCCTATCCAGTAGATTGGCAGCGAAATCTTGAAAGTGATGTAACTAGCTGGCGCAGTGCAGATGGTAAGGATGTGAAATTTAAGGCAGGTAAAATTTGGATACTTTTAACCGATAAGCCTCCAGTTTTAGCCCCATAAGTGCTCACTTATGTGATCAAGACTTCATTTAAATGATTCCGCACTGTGCAAGTAATTAGTAGAATGGGAGACTAGATAATAATGGGGAGAGACGAATGTCTAAGGAAACAGGAACAGCACGAGTAAAACGCGGCATGGCAGAGATGCTAAAGGGCGGCGTAATTATGGATGTTGTAAATGTTGAGCAAGCAAAAATTGCCGAAGATGCAGGTGCAGTTGCGGTAATGGCGCTTGAGCGCGTACCAGCAGATATCCGTGCCCAAGGTGGCGTTGCAAGAATGTCTGATCCTGACATGATCAGTGCAATACAAGCAGCTGTTTCTATCCCAGTAATGGCGAAAGCAAGAATTGGTCATTTTGTTGAAGCACAGATTTTACAAACACTTGGCGTGGATTACATCGATGAATCTGAAGTTTTAACTCCAGCAGATTATGCAAACCATATCGATAAGTGGAATTTCACCATTCCATTTGTTTGCGGTGCTACAAATTTAGGTGAAGCACTTAGGCGAATTAATGAAGGCGCAGCAATGATCAGATCTAAGGGTGAAGCTGGCACTGGTGATGTTTCTAATGCAACCACACATATGCGAGCAATTTCAGGTGAGATCCGCCGCCTTACATCAATGCGCGAGGATGAATTATTTGTAGCTGCTAAAGAATTACAAGCTCCTTATGAATTAGTTAAAGAGGTTGCAAGCACTGGAAAACTTCCGGTTGTGTTATTTACAGCAGGTGGCATCGCCACTCCAGCTGATGCAGCAATGATGATGCAATTAGGAGCAGATGGAGTTTTTGTTGGTTCTGGTATTTTCAAATCAGGAGATCCAGCAAAGCGCGCTGCAGCTTGTGTTAAGGCTGTTACATACTTTACTGATCCAAAAGTAATTGCAGATGCTTCACGCGGATTAGGTGAGGCAATGGTTGGTATTAATGTTGCTGATATTCCAGTACCACACCGTCTTGCGGAGCGGGGCTGGTAGTTGTGAAAATTGGAGTACTTGCACTCCAAGGTGATGTTCGTGAACACATCCAGTCACTAAGTGATTGCGGAGTTGATGCACTTACAGTTAAGACAAAGAGTGAAATAGAAAATATTTCAGCACTAGTTATTCCAGGTGGAGAATCAACTACTATTGCAAAACTTGCTAGATCCTTTGATTTATTTGATCTGATTAAAGATCGTATTAAAAGCGGAATGCCAACTTATGGATCTTGCGCCGGGATGATCTTGCTATCTGATGTGGTTGAAGATGCGATTATTGGCCAAGAAAGCTTTGGCGGAATTGATATGGTAGTTAAGCGCAATGCTTTCGGCCGACAAGTAGATTCATTTGAAACTGATTTAAAATTTAAAGGAATTACCGATCCACCAGTTAGAGCAGTTTTTATTCGAGCTCCTTGGGTTGAATCCGTTGGTGAAAATGTAGAAGTTTTAGCAGAGATTTCTGATTCATCAGGGCAGCGCCATCCAGTTGCAGTTAGACAAGGGCATTTGCTTGCCACATCATTTCATCCAGAGCTAACTGGTGATAATAGAGTGCATAAATTTTTTGTTGAAAATATTTGCCGACAAACGGTCAATTCCTAAGGCTTATTGGAGCAATAATGAGTGGTCATTCCAAGTGGGCAACAACTAAACATAAGAAAGCAATAATTGATTCAAGGCGTGCTAAAAATTTTGCAAAATTAATTAAAGCAATTGAGGTATCGGCTAGATCTGGTGGCGCTGATGTTTCTGGTAATCCCACATTATTTGATGCAATAGCTAAAGCAAAAAAGAACTCAGTACCAGCTGACAACATTGATCGTGCGGTAAAGCGCGGGGCGGGCCTTGAAACAGGTGGTAAGGAGTGGGAAACAATTATGTATGAGGGTTATGCAGCCGGCGGAGTTGCACTCCTTATTGAGTGTTTATCAGATAATAGAAATAGAGCCGCATCTGATGTGCGAGTTGCAGTGACTACGAAATGGTGGAAACATGGCAGATCCTGGTTCTGTCTCATACCTCTTTAATAGAAAAGGTGTAGTAATTGTTTCAAAGCAAAATGGAAAAGTAACTGAGGATAAATTACTTGAAGTAGTACTAGATGCCGGCGCTGACGAGGTAAATGATCTGGGTGAATCTTTTGAGATTGTTGCCGAACCTGCAGATTTAGTTGCGGTGCGTACATCTTTACAAACTGCCGGTATTGATTACGACTCAGCTGAGACTTCATTTCTACCTACTATGTCAATACCTGTCGATGCGGATTCTGCAAAGAAGGTGTTTGATTTAATTGAGGCAATTGAGGAGCTAGATGATGTGCAAAACGTCTATGGCAACTTTGATGTTTCAGATGAAGTAATGGCGAGCCTTAGTTAGTATTTATTTAGCGCTGATTAGGCTTCACTAATGCGCGTGCTTGGTATCGATCCTGGTTTAACCAGATGTGGAATTGGAATTGTTGATTCAACCGGCCCGCAAAAACTTGAGATGGTTGGCGTTGGTGTAATTAAAACTGATCCAGATGCTCCACTTGAGTTAAGACTATTTGAGTTAGAAAAAGAGATCCAAGTTTGGATTAAAAAATTTAAACCTGATGTGATTGCCGTTGAGCGAGTTTTCTCACACCTAAATGTTAAAACTGCGATGGCTACCGGACAGGCAGCCGGAGTTGCACTGCTACTTGCCGCAAAAGCGGGGATTCCAGTTGTAATGCACACACCGAGTGAGGTTAAAGCCGCTGTTACCGGTTCAGGTCGGGCTGATAAAAAACAGGTGGCAAATATGGTTAAGCGGCTACTTAAACTGCGAGAAATTCCAAAACCAGTCGATAGTACTGATGCCTTAGCCCTTGCTATCTGCCATCATTGGCGAGGAGTAGGTAATGCCCGTTTAGCAACAGCAAAGAAAAAGGCGATTAAGAAACGATGATTAGTTCAATCTCAGGCAAAGTGACATCTAAGACGAACAATTCAATTGTTGTTGAAGTTGGCGGAATTGGTGTTTTATTACAAGTTCCAAGCAGAGTAGCCACTGGGATAGTAATTGGTAATTTAGTAAATTTTCATACTTATCTTATTGTGAGAGAAGATGCTCTAACCCTTTATGGTTTCACTGAGATTAGTGAGAGGGATTTTTTTGAACTCTTACTATCAGTTACTGGTGTTGGGCCAAAGGTTGCACAATCAATATTGGCAAGTTCTGATGCAACAGCTATAGCATCGGCGATTATTTCTTCTAACCATAAACTTTTAGAATCTGTGCCTGGGCTTGGGAAAAAGGGTGCACAACGGTTAGTACTAGAGCTTAAAGATAAAGTTGCCACTTTTGCAGCAGGGCTAAGTAAGAGTAATTTGTCTATTACAAATCAAGTTGAAAATGCCCTACAAGGGTTAGGTTATTCAGCAAAAGAAGCTTCTGCAATGATCACTGCTATTGCTAGTAATGAAAAAATTGATAAGTTAGATAAGGCTGAAATATTAAAATTAGCACTTAAATCTGGAGTAAAGAAATAATGAGTGATCGAATAATGGATCAAGGTTCAGACGATGCTGAACGAGTTGCTGAATTAGCTCTGCGTCCTAAAAATTTAACTGAATTTGTTGGACAAACTAGGGTAAGAGATCAGTTAAACCTTTTACTTTCTGCTGCCAAAGAACGTAAATCTTGCGCAGATCACGTTTTATTTTCAGGTCCACCTGGTCTTGGAAAAACCACACTGGCAATGATTGTGGCAACTGAGATGGATTCACCGATTCGTATTACCTCAGGCCCGGCAATACAACATGCAGGTGATTTAGCTTCGATACTTTCATCATTAGTTGAGGGTGAAATTTTGTTTTTAGATGAAATTCATCGAATGTCTAGACCAGCGGAGGAGATGCTTTATTTAGCGATGGAGGATTTTCGAGTTGATGTAATTGTTGGCAAAGGCGCAGGTGCTACATCAATTCCACTAGAGCTACCTCACTTCACTTTAGTTGGCGCAACAACTCGTGCTGGCTTATTACCAAGCCCGCTTAGAGATCGATTCGGCTTTACTGCGCAATTAGATTTTTATGATGCAGATGAACTTGCTCAGATAATTAAGCGAAGTGCAGATTTACTTGAGATTACGATAGAACAACCGGCGATAGTTGAGATTTCTTCAAGATCGCGGGGGACACCGCGGGTAGCAAATAGATTACTTCGAAGAGTTAGAGATTATGCGCAAGTAAATAAAGAGAAAGTTGTGAAGTTAGAACATGCTCAGGCTGCACTTAAAATATATGAAGTTGATGAGATTGGTTTAGATCGGCTTGATAAAGCAGTTTTAACAGCGCTGATCAAAAACTTTAACGGTGGGCCAGTTGGTGTTTCAACTCTAGCAATGGCAGTTGGTGAAGAGATTGAAACGATTGAATCTTTAGCAGAACCATTTTTAGTTCGAATGGGTTTTTTAGCAAGAACTCCACGTGGTCGAGTTGCAACCGCCTCTGGCTGGGCCCATCTTGGTATGAAAGCACCACTTTCTGCTCAGATAGGAACTGATGTGTCACTCTTTGATCAAGACCCTGATATCGCGCAATAATTACTTAATTAGCGCATAAATTTCAGTAAGAAGTGTTGGATTTCTCAATAAACACACCTATCCCTAGAATTACCCCATATGTCCGCTAATAAAATTGCTAATACTCAATCCCGAGCACTACGAACAATTTCAATCGTGCTGCTAACGGTTCTAGCCTTTACTGGAGTTGCCTTCATATTAGGTGCTACATCATTTAAATTAGGTTTAGATTTGCAAGGCGGAACTAGCGTTACTTTGCAACCAAGAATTGAAGCTGGACAAGCTGGAAAAGTAACTAGCGAATCAATTGATCAAGCAGTTGCAATTATTCGCCAACGTGTTAACTCACTAGGCGTCGCTGAGTCTGAAGTTTCTGCTCAGGGCACTGGCGTTAATCGTCAAATAATTATTTCAGTACCTGGTGAGACTGGCAGAAGAATTGTTGATTTAGTTGGTCAAACTGCAGAATTAAGATTTCGCCCCGTTTTAGCAGAAGGGGCTGCAAATGCAACTACGGTTAGCGCCGATGCTGCAAATACAACCTTGCCAGCTGGAGTTACACCAGAATTAAATGCACAGTTTGCCGCACTTGATTGTACTAAGCCAGAAAATCGTCAAGGTGGGGGCGGTGATAATGAAGCAGTTGCAATCATTAGTTGTGATCGAGGCGGTATTGCAAAGTATATTTTGGCACCAGCTGAAGTATTAGGTCGTCAAGTTACTAAGGCTTCATCTTTAATTGATCCGCAAGGCACCTCTGGTTGGTATGTAACTTTAGATTTTAATGGCGAAGGTAGTAGCAAATTTGGTGCTATGACAACTCGTGTAACAACACTGCCGCCGCCACAGAATCAAGCAGCAATTGTTTTAGATGGTTTAGTTTATTCTGCTCCAAGAATTAATGAACCGATCAATAACGGAACCGCACAGATAACTGGAAATTTTTCCCAGATTGAAGCGCAAGATTTATCAAATGTTTTAAAATATGGAGCTTTACCCCTTGCCTTTGATCGTGGTGAGGTTCAACAAATCTCACCTTCACTCGGTGCAGAACAGCTTCGTGGTGGTTTAATAGCTGGAGCACTTGGTCTTTTATTAGTTATTGTTTATTCAGTACTTTACTACCGCGGGTTAGGAATAGTTTCTGTTGGATCACTTCTATTAGCAACAGTAATTGCACTTACTATCATTTTTGCTATTAGGTGAGTTGATCGGATTTACTTTGACTTTAGCTGGTATTGCTGGCGCTATTGTTGCAATCGGAATTACGGCAGACTCTTTTATTGTTTACTTTGAACGTATTAGAGATGAAGTTCGTGAAGGAAAGTCTCTTAAGTCAGCTGTTGAAACTGGCTGGACTAGGGCACGTCGAACTGTAATTGTTGCCGATGCTGTTTCTATGATCGCAGCCTTAACGCTTTACTTCTTTGCAGTAGGTGGCGTTAGAGGGTTCGCATTTACACTTGGCCTAACTACGCTAATCGATCTAATCGTTGTCTTCTTCTTCACTAAGCCACTGGTAACTGTTTTAGCAAAGTTTCCATTTTTTAACGAGGGGCATTCACTCTCTGGTTTTTCAAGTAAGTCATTGGGAATTGTGCAAAAACAGGCAACTGCAACTGGAGGTGTAAGCAATGGCTAAGTATTCAGGATTAGGTGGTCGTTTATATCGCGGTGAGACTTCTGTAGATTTTATTGGCAAGAGAAAGATTTGGTATGCATTCTCTGGATTATTAATTCTTGCCTCAGCTGCAACATTAATTACGCAAGGCTTACATCTAGGAATCGAATTTAAAGGTGGTTCATCCTTTACAGTCACATCACAATCAGTGTCAGTATCATCTGCTGAATCTGCAGTGCGAGATGCAGGTGTTACGACACAAGTAATTGTTCAAAAAATTGGTAACGACAAAGTTAGAGTTCAAACAGATGCTTTAACACCTGCGCAGCAGACTGCAGTGGAAAGTAAGTTAGCTACCAAATTTAATGTAAGTATTGATTCGATTGATTCACAAATTATCGGTCCATCTTGGGGTGAAGAAATTACCCGTAAAGCACTTTATGGTTTATTTGGTTTCCTATTGGCGGTAATGCTTTATTTAGCAATGGCATTTGAATCAAAAATGGCAATCGCTGCGATCATTTCAGTTATTCATGACGTATTCATCACTGTTGGAATTTACGCATTAGTTGGCTTTGAGGTTACTCCTGCGACGGTCATTGGATTTCTTACAATCTTAGGTTATTCACTATATGACACGGTAGTTGTATTTGATAAGGTGCGTGAGAATACTAAAGGGATTGCTGCTAGTGGTAAGAGCACATACTCACAAGCTGCGAATCTGGCAGTTAATCAAACTTTAGTTCGCTCATTTAATACATCTTTAATTGCATTACTCCCAGTTGGTTCTATTCTTTTTGTTGGCGCTGGCCTACTTGGTGCTGGAACTCTTAAGGATCTTTCACTTGCATTATTTATAGGATTAGCAACTGGTACTTATTCTTCAATATTTATTGCAACACCAATTTTGGCAGCTCTGCGTGAGCGCGAGCCGGCAATGCAAGCATTAGCCAAGCGAGTAGGAAATCGTGGTGATAAACCAGTAACTAATTCACCGGTAGCTTCGAGCCAATCAAGTGGTGGCCCGCGCAACCAACCTCGACGCAATCGTCGCCGTTAATATTTTGTAATTAATAAGGCAGCCACAGCGCTATGACAACACAAGAATTGTTAAAGCCGCTATCTGATGGATTAGCTCAATCTCACCCAGGATTTTCAAATAGTGATTTAGAAAAAGCCTTTATTGCCGCTGAAAAAGCACATAGTGGCCAAATAAGAAAATCTGGTGAGGCATATATAACCCACCCGGTTGCTGTTGCTCAAATATTAATTGATCTAGGAATGGATCTACCAACTGTGATGGCTGCTCTTCTTGCACGATACTGTTGAGGATACAACTTATTCAATTGATCAAATTAAAAATGAGTTTGGGGAGGAAGTTACATCCCTAGTTGATGGGGTAACTAAATTAGACAAGTTAACTTATGGCCCAACTGCGGAAGCTGAGACACTTCGTAAAATGGTTGTGGCAATGTCTAGAGATATTAGAGTCCTAGTAATTAAATTAGCTGATCGTCTTCATAATGCAAGAACATGGGAGTTTATTGCTGCCGAGACCGCTCAGCGCAAAGCTAGAGAAACCATAGATATATACGCACCCCTTGCACATCGCCTTGGAATGAATGCAATTAAGTGGGAGCTAGAAGACCTTTCATTTAAAGTTTTAGAACCTAAAAAGTTTGAAGAAATTGAACGCTTAGTTGGGGAGCGATCACCAGCTCGTGATCAATTAACGCAAGAAGTGGTTACGGCAATTGATCAAGACTTAAAGTTAGAAGGTATAACAGCGCAGGTAAATGGGCGGCAAAAGCATTTTTATAGTGTTTATCAAAAGATGGTAGTTCGCGGTCGTGAATTTAACGATATTTATGACTTGGTAGGAATACGGATATTAGTTGATTCAGTGCGCGATTGTTATGGTGTTTTAGGTTCGATACACGCAAGGTGGAGCCCAGTACCGGGGCGGTTTAAAGATTACATTGCGATGCCAAAATTTAATCTATATCAATCATTACACACCACAGTTATTGGCCCAAATGGTAAGGCTGTTGAAATTCAAATTCGTACATTTGATATGCATACTAGAGCTGAGTTTGGAATTGCAGCACACTGGAAATATAAATCTAAAAATACTGAACCTAGTAAGAGTCCTGAGGTGCTCTGGCTTCGTCAGCTACATGAGTGGCAGCAAGAAAGTGGGGACGTTAGTGATTTCCTAGAAACATTACGATATGACCTGCGAACACCTGAAGTATTTGTTTTTACACCTAAAGGAAGTGTGATTGCATTGCCATCTGGTGCAACTCCAGTTGATTTTGCCTACGCAGTTCATACGGAAGTAGGTAATAAGTGCGTTGGAGCGAAAGTAAATGGAAAATTAGTTCCGCTTGAATCCCATCTAGTTAATGGTGATGTTGTAGATGTTCTTACAAACAAGAATGTGAATGCCGCTCCAAGCCATGATTGGCTTAACTTCGTTACATCTTCTCGTGCGCGCTCGAAGATAAAAGCCTGGTTCTCAAAAGAGCGCAAAGAAGAAGCTATCGAAGCAGGTCAAGAATCTATCTGCTAGGCAGATGAGAAAAGCTGGATTACCCCTTCAGAAAATTCTAGGAGGTCATGCACTTCTTGAATTAGCTCATGAGCTTCGGTATGAAGATATTGAAAGCCTGTATGAATCAGTAGGTAATGGCCACGTCTCTGCCCATTCAGTAATTGAAAAACTAATGGTCTTACTTGGTACAACAGATACCCATCCTGAAAATGATCTAACACCACTAATTAATCCGGTAAAGCGTGAGCGAAAGAGTGTTACCGGAATTGATGTTGAAGGCGCCGGGGATGTATTAGTAAAGCTTGCAAGATGCTGTGCGCCTGTGCCTGGTGATCAAATTACAGGATTTATTACACGAGGTAGTGGCGTTTCTGTTCATAGAGCTGATTGTGCAAATATTGTTGATCTGAAAATTCACCAAGGTGATCGAATGGTGGGTGTTAAATGGAATATGTCAGCGAAGAGTACGTTTTTAGTGAATATTCAGGTTCAAGCCCTAGATAGAGCACGATTACTTTCAGATGTGACTAAGGCATTATCTGATCAGCACGTTAATATTTTAAGTGCTTCCGTTGTGACAAATAAAGATCAAACAGCAATTTGTAGATTCTCATTTGAAATGGCAGATGCTTCACATCTAGATGCAGTATTAATTGCTGTTAGAGCAATTGAAGGTGTTTATGATGTAGATAGGGTATTTAATAATTAACTGGTGTACTCAGTTAAACCTTTTTGGGCCTGTGCCAACCATTCTCTACGTGCTGCTGCAGCCTCACGTGCCAACATAGCCTTTGCACTTTGCCCAGCAGCCTCTGCTTTCGCTGCTTGTTTTTCATAATTCTCAATTGCCTCGGCCAACCCTTGAACAACCTTATTAGCTTGCGCTTTAGCAGTTGGATCACTCTTACGGGCAAAGTTTTGCTCTAGCTCAGATATCTCATCTTCGACTTTCTTGATTCGCTTTTCAAAGCCATCACGTTTTTTACGATCAGTCATGCCAATTTTCTGCCATTTACTCATTAAGTCATAAAAATTCTTTTTAGCAGATTTAAAGTCAGAGATTGGCATTAATGCTTCAAACTCAATAATAAGGGCTTCACGCTTGATCAAATTTTCTGCCATTGACCCTTTGCGTTTTGCCATATCAGCGTTCTTGGCCGTGAAAAAATTATCTTGAGAGGCTTTAAATCTATTCCATAATGCATCATCGGTAGATTTTTTACCCCGACCAGAGGCTTTCCATTGATCCATTAACACTTTAAAACGCTTTGCTGTATTTAACCAATCCTTTGAGTTAGCAAGGCTCTCAGCTTCCTTCACAATTACTTCTTTAGTTGATGCCACTAACTTCTGCTCAGAAGAAAGGTTTGCAAAGTGGGTACGCCGTCTCTTATCAAACTTATTCCGCGATGATGAAAACCTTTTCCAAAGCGCTGCATCATCTTTTTTATCAAGGCGAGGCGCTTTCTTCCAATCATCAAGTAAAACCTTTAATCTGGCAGTAGTTACTTTCCAGGCAACAGAGTCAATAAGTGTTTCAGCCTCTGCCACGATCTTTTCTTTAATAGCAGCAGCTTCAGTTTTACGTGCTTGCTTTTCTGCCTGTTGCGCCGCTTTACGGGCTTGATAAGCACCCTCATGTTCAGTTATTAGTGCGGGGATTTTTTCCAAAGATTGCGCAAGATTAACTAGATCGCCAACGCCATTTAGTTCAGAAATTTGTGTTCGCAATTTATTTACTGCCTCATGAGCATCACTGGGCACCATGGCACCGGATCTAATACGTGCGGCTAAGAGCGCAACTTCAGATGCAGCCATTTCAAATTTTTTAACAAAGTATGCAAGTGCTTCTTCACTGCTCTTACCAGGATATGAACCAACGGCGCGATCACCAGTGGGTGTAATTACGTAAACAGTGCCGTCTTCGCCAACTCGGCCAAATTTTGCAGGATCACCTATAAGTGCTGCAGCCGCCCCAGTATTAGAAAGGGTAGGTGTTGATACATTCTCCATGTTATACCTTTCATTGCGCGGTTTCTGTGTAACAGATCCCGTTATGGGTGGCGTAGTAATCGATAGCTTTACGGGCTTTGATTACTGTGTTTAGTGCTGACTAAAAGATAACCTAAGTACCTAAATTAGGGAAATCTGAACGCAAAAAACGATGCTATGAAGGGGGTGATTTTTGCTTATAGATCGAGTAGTTGCTGCCTACTTTGAAACAAATTGTTGGATCATGGCTACCGGCGCAGGTCAGGAAGCAATAATTGTTGATCCTGGTATCGGCAAGCCAAACTTAGTAAAAAGCATTGTTGAGAAAGTTCAAGAACATAATTTAAAGCCAGTTGCAGTTCTAATCACTCATGGACATCTTGATCATATGTTTTCAGTATTACCGTTGACAAAAGAGATACCAATGCGAACATACATAACTGGTTCAGATAGATTCTTATTATCAGATCCAATGGGTGCATTAGATCGTAGGGGAGTTAGTCAGCAACTAATCTCAGCATTTGGTTCAAATTTTAAAGAGCCAGATGATGTTATTGAACTAGAAGATTTTTCACATTTTGAAATAGCTGGACTGAATATCGGGCCAATATTTGCACCAGGGCATACAAAAGGCTCAGTAGTTTTTACAGTAAATGATGAGCAACTAATTTCCGGGGATGTTCTATTTGCTGGTGGGATTGGAAGGACCGATTTACCAACTGGATCAGCCGCAGATATGCGCAAAACCTTACGGGAAAGAATTTTGACACTACCAGATGGCTTAAATGTCCTACCTGGGCATGGTGGGCAAACTACAATCGCCATTGAGCGTGTGAGAAATCCTTACCTGCAGAGTGATTTTCTAGATCAGATCGGGCGGTAGTTGTGAGTAAATTCCAAGCGCCCAAAGGAGTCAGTGAATATTTTCCACCAAATTCGGCGTCATTTGAATATGTCAGAGATCAATTACTTAAAAGCGCAAAGCTAGCTGGCTATGAATTAATAGAGTTACCAGTTTTTGAAGATACTGAGGTTTTTACTCGCGGTGTTGGTGAATCAACTGATGTAGTTAGTAAGGAAATGTATACCTTTGAAGATCGAGGTGGCCGCTCAATCACACTTCGACCTGAGGGAACTGCTGGTGTAATGCGTGCGGTTATAGAACATAATTTAGATCGAGGACAACTGCCAGTTAAACTTTTTTATACAGGCCCATTTTTTCGAGCCGAACGGCCACAAGCCGGGCGTTATCGCCAGTTTTATCAGGTAGGAATTGAAGCAATTGGTTATAACGATCCAACAATTGATGTTGAAGTGATTGCAGTTGCAGATTCAGCCTTTAAAGCATTAGGACTAAAACAATATAAATTAAATATAACCTCTTTAGGGGATGCGAAAAGTAGAGACTCACACCGAACAGATTTAGTTAAGTTTATTTCCACTCTGAAACTAGACGATGCAACAATTGAGCGAGCAAAAATTAATCCATTGAGACTATTTGATGATAAACGCGATGAGATTAAATCTGCAATGGCTAAGGCGCCAATCCTCCTTGATTATTTAAGTTCTGAGAGTGCTGAGCATTTTGAGGAAGTTAAGCGTTTACTCTCTGAAATAAATATTGATTACGTAATAAATCCAAGGATGGTTAGAGGATTGGACTACTACACCGGAACAACCTTTGAATTCGATCACCAATTACTTGGCGCTCAATCTGGAATTGGCGGCGGGGGTCGTTATGACGGATTAATGAGTTCACTAGGTGGATCTGATGTCAGTGGAATTGGATTCGGATTAGGTGTTGATCGAATCTTGATGGCATGCCAAGCAGAAAATTGCTTACCAGCATCGATTAACCAATTAGATTTATTTATTGTGCCAATTACTGAAAAGGCAAAATCCTTAGGATTTAAGTTAATTTCTGATCTGCGCACCGCTGGTATCGGTTGCGATATGGCCTACGGAGATCGAGGCTTAAAGGGCGGCATGAAAGCTGCTGATAAAAGTCAGGCACTTTATGCCCTAGTACTAGGTGATGATGAAGTTGTAAGCGGTAAATGTGAATTAAAATTAATGAGTAGTGGAGAAGTAATATCTAGTAGCCTTACTGTTTCAGAATTGATTAATAGATTAGGAACAAAAAAGTAATGCTCCGTACTCACGATGCCGGATCACTTAATGCAAAAGCAGTTGCTACTAAGGTTGTGCTTGCAGGGTGGGTTGCCAGAAGGCGAGATCATGGTGGGGTTGCTTTCATTGATTTACGCGACTCAACTGGAGCCGTGCAGGTTGTAATCAATGATGAAAAAATTGCCGGTGAGTTAAGAGCAGAGTGGTGTGTTTTAATTACTGGAACGGTAAAACTTCGTCCATCAGGTAATGAAAATAAAGAAATTCCAACTGGTGAAATTGAAGTAGTTTGTGAAAAACTTGAGGTATTAAGTGAAGCAGCAGCCCTACCTTTCCCGGTAGATAGCGGGGATATCGGTAATATTTCTGAAGAGGTGCGACTTAAGTACCGCTATTTAGATTTACGAAGAGAAGGCCCAGCAAAAAATCTTAGGTTACGTTCTAAAGTAACAACTGCAATTCGAGAGGTAATGTCAGAGGCAAATTTCCTTGAGATTGAAACACCTTACCTAACCCGTTCAACCCCCGAAGGAGCTAGAGACTTCTTAGTTCCAGTAAGACTTCAACCTGGGTCTTGGTATGCACTTCCGCAGTCACCTCAATTATTTAAACAATTACTAATGGTTGCTGGAATGGAAAGATATTATCAAATAGCTAGATGCTTTAGAGATGAAGATTTCAGAGCCGATCGCCAGCCTGAGTTTACTCAATTAGATATTGAGATCTCATTTGCAGATCAAGCTGATGTAATTACAATTGCAGAAAAAGTGTTATCTCAAGTTTTCGAAAAAGTTGTTAACTATAAAATTCCTTTACCGATACCTCATATGACTTATCATGATGCGATGAAAGATTATGGTTCTGATAAACCAGATCTTAGATTCGAGAATAAGTTAGTTGATGTAACAGAGTTTTTTAAAGATACATCTTTTAGGGTATTTCAAGCAGAATACGTTGGCGCGGTTGTAATGCCTGGTGGGGCTAGTTCTGCTAGAAGAGATCTTGATGCTTGGCAGGATTGGGCTAAAGCTCGAGGTGCAAAAGGTTTGGCTTACATTCTCGTGCAAGCAGATGGAAGCCTTGCTGGACCAGTAGCGAAGAATCTTTCAGAAAAAGAGAGTGGTTCAATTGCCACAAAGGTAGGCGCAAAAAATGGAGATGCAATTTTCTTTGCCGCAGGCACGAAAGTGTCATCTCAGAATTTGCTAGGAGCGGTAAGGCTTGAGATTGCTTCTCGTTGTAATTTAATTGATGCTTCGGCTTGGAAATTTGTCTGGATAGTTGACGCACCTATGTTTGAATTAATCGATTCTGAGAACTCGGCATCTGGTTGGACGGCAGTACATCATCCATTCACTGGACCAAAGCCAGAGTTTGCCGATAGCTTTGATAAGCAACCTGGTGATGCTTTGGCATATGCATATGACATAGTTTTAAATGGAAATGAAATTGGTGGGGGATCTATTCGTATTCATCAACGAGATGTGCAACAACGAGTTTTCAAAACAATTGGCTTATCTCAATCTGAGGCAGAAAGTAAATTTGGATTTTTACTTGAAGCGTTTAATTACGGTCCACCACCCCACGGTGGTATTGCCCTTGGGCTAGATCGTCTTGCCGCATTACTTGCTGGTGCTCAATCGATTCGTGAAGTTATAGCTTTTCCTAAGACTGCAAGTGGTGGCGATCCATTAACTGGTGCACCAACACCTATTACGCCAGCACAACGCAAAGAGACTGGGGTTGATACTCCAGCCGCTGCCAAGTAGTCAACGGCTTTTCAGGTATCCTTCCCAATATGGGTCCAGGTGGAATAGCAACAATAATCGCAGCATCTTCACTTGCAGTGATCGCTATAGCTATCGCATATACAGTATTTAGGCTTTCAAGAACTATTGATGAAGTCACAAAAACTATTGCGATGATCAATAGCCCAATAAAGAGCATAAGCAATGCAGGCAAGTCACTAGAAACTCTGATTAAGAAATTTACCAACGGAACCGGATCTTTTTTTGATGAGAACCCAATGGCTATGAAGGCAGCAACAGCTGTAGTTTCAGCAGCGAAACGAAAGAAAAAGGGTAAGAAAAAAAGTAAAGCGAAAGAGTAGTGATGGATTCAGTCGATATCCGCTCTAGGTGGCTTAATTTTTTTGAGTCAAAGAACTCGTTAAAACTTTCTCATACAGTTGTTCCCTCAGCCTCACTTATTGCAAGTGATCCAAATCTTTTATTAGTAAACGCAGGAATGGTGCCGTTTAAACCCTTCTTCCTTGGTGAGGTAAAGCCACCGTATCAGCGAGCAACCTCTGTTCAAAAATGTGTAAGAACTTTAGATATCGATGAAGTTGGCAAAACAACAAGACATGCATCTTTCTTTCAGATGTGTGGAAACTTTTCATTTGGTGATTATTTCAAAGAGGGTGCTATTGCGCTTGCTTGGGAGTTGCTAACTAAATCTATATCAGATGGTGGATACGGGTTTAGTGAGGATAAGTTATGGGTAACTGTTTATGAAGATGATGATGAGGCAGCAAACATTTGGCAAAAACAAGTTGGTGTACCAAAGAATCGCATTCAGCGCAGAGGTATGGCAGATAATTTTTGGTCAATGGGAGTACCAGGTCCTTGTGGGCCTTGTTCTGAAATTTACTTTGATCGTGGGAGCGCTTATGGCAAAGAGGGTGGACCAATTGCTGATGAAGATAGGTATCTTGAAATTTGGAACTTAGTTTTTATGCAAAATATTAGGGGCGAAGGTGGAGACAAAAATTCATTCCCAATTGTTGGGGAATTGCCTGCGAAAAATATTGATACTGGTTTAGGGCTTGAGCGCACTGCAGCCCTTTTGCAAGGTGTTGAAAATATATATGAAATTGATACAACAAAAATGGTTTTAGATAAAGCATCAGCACTAACAAAAGTTAAATATGGAAAAGATGAGAAGTCAGATGTAGCACTTCGTGTCGTAGCAGATCACGCACGAACAGCGATGATGCTAATTGGTGATGGTGTAACTCCTGGTAATGAAGGCCGTGGCTACGTATTGCGGCGAATGATGCGGCGAACAATTCGAAATATGCGTTTGCTCGGTTCACAAGATTTAGTTATTGGTGAGTTAATTAAAAGCTCAATTAAAGCGATGGGGCCACAGTATCCGGAGTTAATTAGTGGATCTGAAAGAATTATGGCAATTGCGCAGTCCGAAGAAGAAACTTTTGCTCAGACCCTGAAAAGCGGAACTAGTATTTTTGATTTAGCTGCAACTCAATTAAAAAGTGAGAAGAGTAAATCATTATCAGCTGACACGGTATTTAAACTACATGACACATATGGATTTCCATTTGATTTAACACTTGAGATGGCACGTGAGCAAGGTCTTGGCGTTGATGAGGTGGGATTCCGTAAGCTAATGAATGAGCAACGAGATCGAGCCAAGGCAGATGCCAAAGCTAAGAAGAGTGGACACACAGATTTAACAGAGTACAGAGCAATTGTCGATAAGTCAGGTACCTCAAAGTTTATTGGATATGAAAATATTTCAGCAGAAGCAACGATTACTGGTGTGTTAGTTGATGGGAAAAGCGTTGCAGAAGCAAATATTGGCTCTGATATTGAAATTACTTTAGATCGCACACCATTTTATGCTGAAGGTGGTGGTCAATTAGCCGATGGTGGAAAAATTCAACTTTCAAACGGCGCAGTAATTCAAGTTGAAGATGTTCAGTCACCTCTGCCTGGTCTTATCGTTCATAGAGGAAGTGTGGTTAGCGGTGTTGTAAAGAGTGGAGCTCCAGTTGTTGCTGATATTGATTTAGAAAGAAGATTAGCTATTTCTAGAGCACATACAGCAACGCATATGGTGCACAAAGCGTTTAGAGAAGCGTTAGGTGAGACGGCAACTCAAGCCGGATCTGAAAACGCACCAGGTCGATTCAGGTTTGATTTTCCTTCAACTAGCGCTGTTCCAATATCTGTACTTAATGATGTTGAAAGCAGAGTTAATGAATTATTAATAGCTGATCTGCAAGTACACGCACAAGTAATGTCACAAGATGCCGCAAAAGCTATGGGAGCAATAGCACTATTTGGTGAAAAGTACGGCGATCAGGTTCGAGTTGTTAGCGTTGGCGATTGGGCCAAGGAGTTATGCGGTGGCACACATGTGGCTCGCTCAGGCCAACTTGGGTTAGTAAAGCTTTTATCTGAGTCATCAATTGGTGCTGGTGTACGCAGAGTCGAAGCGCTAGTTGGGCACGATGCTTATCAATATCTTGCTCGCGAGCATGTATTACTGAATTCTTTGACTGAAATAATTAAGGGTGCACGAGTAGATGAATTGCCTCAGCGTATCTCTGAATTAGTAGAAAAAATGAAATCGATGGAGAAAGAGTTATCAGCTGTTCGAAGTGCAAAGGCGTTAGCAGCCACCTCACAAATAGCTAATAAAGCAAAGAAGGTTCGAGATATTAATTTAATTGTTGAGCAATTAGAAAGTGAAATAGCGGTTGATGACATGAGATTAATTGCAATTAATTTGCGAGAAAAAGTTAAGTCTGGTGTAGTGGTGCTTTCAACTATCAATAGTGGTAAGCCCTTGCTTGTCGCTGCCGTCTCACCTGAAGCAATTAAATTGGGAATTAAGGCAGGTGATTTAATAAAAATTGGTTCTGCAACCCTTGGCGGCGGTGGCGGTGGTAAAGACGACTTTGCACAAGGTGGTGGGGTAGATGTTTCAGCTATTTCGAAAGCACTCACTGAAATTACTAAGCTAATTGAGGGGAAAGTAAATTAAAGATCGGACCGATAATGAGTAAGCCTGTAGAAATTGGCCGAAGAGTTGGCTTTGATTTTGGAGATAAGCGGATCGGTGTTGCAACTTCTGATCGTGAATCAATTTTAGTTTCACCCCATGCAACTATCTTAAATAATGAAAAATTAGTCGATAAATTACTAGAAATAGTAAAAGAAGTTGAACCAATTTATATTGTTGTAGGTGATCCAAAGCATTTATCGGGGGAGGAAAGTGCGAAATCTGCAGATGTTGCTGAGTTTGCAATCTTGTTAAAAAGTGTTTTTAAGGGTCCGATTTATTTTGTAGACGAGCGGCTCACTACCGCCAATTCGTATTCTCAAATGCGGGAAGTCGGAAAATCTGAAAGAGATAGTAAACATATTATTGATCAAATTGCAGCTATAAATATATTAGAGAGTGCAATACTTAATGAGAGATCTGGAACAGCAATAGGTAGGCTTATGTGAGACGTTTAATTGGCATGTTACTTGGCTGTGTAACGTTTTCTATATCAGCAGTGTTTATCCATAACGCTTTCCTACTCAATGACTATCGGGCTACTGCGTCAGATCAAAAAGTTGAAATCCTTATCGAACCTGGAGATAGTGGTACTGAAATAGCTCAGAAGCTTTATAAATCTGGAGTAATAAAAGCAAGTAAAGTTTTTTATAAAATTGCGATAAATGAAAAGCGTTCTAAATCAATTTCTCCTGGAGTTCATGAGATCGATTTGAAAATATCATCTCGGGCAGCTTTTGAACAACTTCTTGATGGCAAACGCAATAGAGGTCTATTTGGGTTTAAAGAGGGTTTACGAAAGAATGAAATATTAGATCTATTGTCCAAATCTAATTTAGTAGAAGGCGCATTATCAAAAAATGTAAATCCTGATAAAAAATACAACACTAGTAATCTAGAAGGTTTTTTGTTTCCAGCTCAATATGCATTTATTCCTGGCTTAAGTATGGATGATGCAGTTCAACAAATGGTGGATCGCTTTAATTTAGCCGCTAAAGCCAGCAAGATTGATCAAGGCTATAGTGGCTTTACCCCGTATGAGCTTTTAACAATTGCGTCTATGTTACAAGCAGAAGGGGATGATCAAGATTTTTCAAAAATTGCTCGTGTTATTTATAACAGATTAAGAATTGGCATGCCTTTGCAGATAAATGCAACAATAGATTATGCGATGAATTTAAGAGGAAAAATTCGTTTGCCATATAAATTACTAGAGATAAAATCTCCTTATAACACTTACCGATATCGTGGATTGCCGCCAGGCCCAATTGGAAATCCAGGACAGGCAGCTTTAGAGGCTGCAGTTAATCCTGCAAACGGGCAGTGGCTCTACTATGTGACAGTGAAACCTAGTGACACTAGGTTTACAAAATCTTATGACGAATTTCTAGTTTGGGTAAGTGAGTTTAAGAAAAACGAAAAGGCAGGTTTGTTTGATGATTAAATTGGCAGTGGCTGGTTACCCAATTAGCCATTCTCTCTCGCCCCTATTACATTCCACTGCTTACAAGATCCTTGGGGTAGAAGCAGAATTCTTAAGTGCTGAAATAAGTGAAGATAAGTTTGGTGATTATTATTTTGAAGCAAAAAATTCTGGGTATAGAGGCCTTGCATTAACCATGCCACTAAAGGAAATTTCAATTGGATTTGTGGATAGAGTTGACCCAGTTGCTAAACAAATAACCTCTGTGAATACAATTATCTTTGAATCAACTGGGAGTATCGGTTTATCAACTGACTTGCTAGCTTTTAAAAACCTGCTTAAGCCATATTTTGGCAAGAAAATTGCGATTCTAGGTGCAGGTGGAACTGCTCGTGCTGCGATTGGTGCTTTAAGAGGAAGTGGTTCAGAACTTTCAATTTTAACTAGGTCTGTAACTCGCCATGATCAGTTACACGCTGCCGCAGTTGATTTAGATATTGAGTTTTTAGATTGGCATCGATTTGAAGAGATTCAAGATAGAGATTTGATTATTTCTACTACACCTGCCGGTGCAACTGATGGACTTTCAATTATCTCAACAAAGGCTGATTTCTTTGAGGTTATTTACCACCCATGGCCCACTGAGCTAGCAAAGCGATACCAAAATCTAGGAAGAAATGTAATTGGAGGACTATCTCTTCTAGTTGAGCAGGCACTATTTCAGATAAATTATTTTTCACAAAAAGAGTTTGATTTTGATGAAATGAGGAAAGAATTGCTTAAAGTCGCAAATGCGGCCGTTAAGGGTTAATCCACAACCATACTTTTAGAGTTTCTAAATCTCTAACCTGCTGTAATGGCAATTCAAATTCTCCTGTTACTTATGCTGACCTGGATGTCATTTTATGATATCCGTTTTCATTTAATCAGAAATATCGATTTAGTTGTTATTTTCTTGTTATTGATACCAAATTTGAGTAATTGGTTATTTGGTTGTTTAAATCTTTCTTTCTACCTATTGCTTAACATGATAGCTAAAGGCGTAATAGGCGCAGGGGATATCAAGTTGTCGTTTTTGTTAGCGTTACAGCTTGGTTCAGTTAATGCCTTGGTGAATTCGCTTTCTTATACATGGATTCTTGGCGGTCTTTATGCATTAATAAGTAGATCACCTGCCATTGCCTTTGCGCCATTTATGATCTGCGGTACCTATTTAGCAAGAATTCTCTGAGTAAGAGGTTAAATTGGCGACGAGATAAGTATCTGATCTGAGAGAATACTCTTCTAAATATTGAATAGGGGAGTCTTGTGATTCGTTGGCTAACAGCAGGTGAATCACACGGTCCTGCTCTTTCAGCAATTATTGAGGGAATTCCTGCACATGTTCTCATCACTAGTAAAGATATTGATGCAGATTTATCTCGTCGTCGATTAGGTTTTGGCAGAGGTGCGCGCCAGAACTTTGAAGCTGACAAAATAACTATTACTGGTGGTATTCGACTTGGCATAACACAAGGTGGTCCAATTGCTATTCAAATTGCAAACTCAGAGTGGCCCAAGTGGGAAAAAGTTATGAGTTCAGATCCTGTTCCTGAAGATGAAATTAAAGATCTTGCTCGAAATGCACCTTTAACAAGGCCACGTCCTGGACATGCAGATTTAGTAGGGATGCAAAAATTTAATTTTTCTGATGCAAGACCCGTTTTAGAGAGAGCAAGTGCAAGAGAGACAGCGTCAAGAGTTGCACTAGGAGCGGTGGCTCGTGCCTTTCTCAAGCAGTCAGTTGGAATTGAAATATTAAGTCATGTTATTTCAATTGGAGAAGTCAGCGTGCCTGAAGATTATTCACTACCTACAATCGCAGATCGAAATCGAATTGACGAGAACCCAGTGCGATGCGCTGATCAAAAAGCAAGTGAAGCAATTGTTAAAGAGATCGAAGCAGCTCATCGTGATGGAGACACACTTGGTGGTGTTGTTGAAGTTTTAGCTTATAACTTGCCACCAGGATTAGGTTCTTATACTCACTGGGATAAACGTCTAGATGCAAAACTTGCTGGAGCAATGATGGGTATTCAAGCGATTAAAGGTGTAGAAATTGGTGACGGTTTCGCAACTGCAAGGAGGCGAGGCACTGTTGCTCATGATGAAATTGAGAAGAACTCTAAAGGTGCAATTGCAAGGCGCACTGATCGAGCTGGTGGCACTGAAGGTGGAGTTAGTAACGGGGAAATTCTAAGAGTTAAAGTTGCTATGAAACCAATATCTACTGTTCCAAAAGCATTAGACACAATAGATGTAGCAACCGGTGAACCAGCTAAAGCAATTAATCAACGCTCAGATGTGTGCGCTGTTCCTGCCGCTGGAATTGTGGCAGAGGCTATGGCTGCTTTAGTACTGGCAGATGCAGTGCTTGAAAAATTTGGTGGCGATAGCTTGCAAGAGACTAAGCGAAACTTTGAGAACTACATAAAAACCCTAGATATAAAGTAATGCTTACGAAAATCGTCTTAATCGGCCCACCAGGTGCGGGTAAATCCTCAGTAGGTCGTGCTTTATCTAAAGAGTTATCAATGTCATTTATTGATAGTGACAGTGAGGTCGAGAAAATAGCCGGTAAAAAGATTTCTGAAATTTTTGTTGATGATGGCGAGCAGATATTTCGTAAAATGGAAGTTGATGTTGTCAGTAAACTACTTACGGACTTTTCCGGCGTTATTGCATTAGGTGGTGGTGCTCCAATTACTGTAGAAACACAACATAAATTAGAGTCATGCGACTTTCCCATAGTATTCATTGATGTTTCAATTTCACAGGCAGCAAATAGAGTTGGATTTAATAAAGATAGACCTCTGCTTTTAATAAACCCTCGCCAGCAGTGGCTGAATTTAATGAATGATCGCCGGCCTATATATGAGCGACTTGCGACCGAAATTGTGTCTTCTGATAATAAGAAACCGGCAGAAGTTGCCAAAATTATTAGTGAAAAGCTAAAGAGTAAATTATGAAAATAATAACCGTAAGAGCCGAGCATAATTACCAGGTTGAAATAGGAGTTGAATTTTCAAGTGCGATCAAGCAAATATGTAATAACCATAGAAAAGTTTTACTATTAGCCCCCACCTCTCTTATAAAGCTATTTAAAATAAAAGAATCAAAAAATTTATTTCTACTTCCAACTCCAAATGGTGAGAGTCAAAAAAGTGCTCAGTTCTTAGATCGAATTTGGGGAAAAGCAGCATCCATAGGATTGGAAAGATCAGATGCCATTATTGGATTTGGCGGGGGAGCTACTACCGATGTCGCTGGTTTTGCGGCTGCAACGTGGCTTAGAGGGATAAGTTGGTTTGCGATACCAACATCACTTGCCGGAATGGTTGATGCTGGTATTGGCGGGAAAACTGGAATTAATTCTGGTGCTGGAAAGAATTTAATCGGGTCTTTTTATTCACCTAAAAAAGTATTTATAGATCCGCACTTTTTAGAAAGTCTACCCAAGCGGGATATCTCTGCTGGTATGGCAGAAGTTATTAAATGCGGCTTCATTGCTGATTATAAGATTTTAAATCTTGTCCAAGAAGATATTTTGGATTATCCACAATTAATTTCTCGAGCTGTTAAAGTAAAAGCCGATGTTGTCTCTAAAGACTTTAAAGAGAGCAAACTTCGCGAGATTTTAAACTACGGTCATACCTTGGGACATGCAATTGAGAAAGATGGTAAATATAAATTGCGCCATGGTGAGGCTGTAAGTATTGGAATGGTATTCGCGGCAGAATTGAGTAAAGAATTAGTTAATTTATCTGAGGATGCGGTTTTGCTACATCGTGAGCTGCTTCGAAACTTTAATCTACCTCTGAGTTACAGCAAGAGCAGGTGGAATAGTTTGTCCGTATTGCTCATGCAGGATAAAAAGGTCAAGCAGTCCAGGTTACGTTTTATTGGGATTAGTAAAATCGGAAAACCAGTCTGGTTAGAAGATGTTTCATTGAGCACCCTTGCAAAGGTATATGAGAGAATAAGCAAATGAAGATATTGATTCTAAATGGCCCTAATCTTTCTCGTCTTGATCTGCGGGAAAAAAGTTATTATGGTGATCTCGATTATGCTGGTTTGAAGAAAGCGATTGAATCAAAAGCCACCTCACTTGGAATTGATGTTGATATTAAGCAGAGTGATAGTGAAAGTGAATTAATCTCTTTCCTACATGAGGCAGCAGATAAAAAGCAGCCAGTGATATTTAATCCTGCAGCCTTTACTCATTATTCGTATGCGATTCGGGATGCAGTGACAATGCTTAAAGCGCCCGTAATTGAAGTGCACCTATCAAACCCACTCTCTCGCGAAGAGTTCCGCCATACCTCGGTTATTAGTGGAGTAGTAAATGGAACTATTGCTGGATTTGGCGTTGAGAGCTACCACCTTGCGCTAATTGCAATGCAAAACCTACTTGGCTAACAAGGTAGGCTAGGTCAATAATTTTCTGGTAAATATCAGAGTTGATAATGTTTGGATGGGATAAAAATGGCAACAACAAATGATCTTAAAAATGGTATGACCTTAAATATTGATGGTCAGCTTTGGAATGTTGTCGAGTTTCAACATGTTAAGCCTGGTAAAGGCGGAGCATTTGTTCGCACAAAGATGAAATCTGTCCTTTCTGGCAAAGTTGTTGAAAAAACATTAAATGCTGGCGTAAAGGTTGAAGTTGCTTCAGTTGAAAAGCGAGATATGCAGTATCTGTATAAAGATGGTGAAGATTTTATGTTTATGGATTCAACTAATTATGACCAAATCAGAATTAGTAAAGAAACTGTCGGAGATGCTGTTGATTACATGTTAGAAAACACTGACGCTATTGTGGCAATGCATGAAGGAAATCCACTTTTTATAGAATTACCTGCATCTGTCGAATTAAAAATTACTTATACTGAGCCAGGTTTACAAGGTGATAGATCCTCCGGTGGTACAAAACCTGCAACAGTTGAAACTGGTATTACAGTTCAGGTTCCACTTTTCATTAAACAGGATGAAAAAGTATTAGTTGATACTCGAACCGGTGCTTATCTAGGTCGAGCAAACTAAAAGTGTCCGCGCGTAGTAAGGCTCGAAAGCGTGCGCTTGATTTTTTATATGAAGCGGATATAAAAAAAGTTCAAGCATCAGATCTCTTTGGGGCTCGAGGAGCTACTGAACTATCGCAAGAGCCGTATGTTCTAACTCTTATTTCAGGGGTAGCCCAGCATATAAACAAGATTGATGAATTAATCATTACATATGCGCAGGGTTGGGATATGGATCGAATGCCGCCAATTGATCGCAATATATTAAGGATTGCAATCTTTGAAATACTCTGGGCATCAGATATTGATCTTCAAGTAGCCTGTGATGAAGCAGTTGAGTTAGCAAAATCTATTTCAACTGATGAATCCTCTAGTTATATAAATGGCGTTTTAGGCCGAATCATTAAACTAAAGGATTCAATAGCAATCTAGGCTTTAATTAGCCCTAGTTTTTCTAGTTCAGCAAGTAATTCTGGCTCTCCTTGTTGCAATAACATAGCTAAAAATTGTAGATCATTAACTCGTACTGTCAGTACCTGCCCGTTCCAATCTTTGCGCCGATCACAGATGCCTCGCGCAAACCTTTGAATCGTGGATGAGTATTCACTTTGTTCTGCTGATAATTTAACTAGATCAAGTGCGATACTACGAGTGCTCACTTGTGGAGGTATATCAGGGAATAACTCCGATACTGGTACTTGGTAAAAATCCATAAGCGAAATTGCTTTTTTTAAAGAGATTGCTCGGTCTGCCCTTTCATAAGAGCCGATAACAACCGCTTTCCATTTACCGTTTGAGTTTCGCTCTACATCTTGCAAGCTCCACCCTTTGGATTTTCTGATTATTCTTAGTCGATCTGCTGGGTTATTTTTATTCATTGCCACAGGCTAACCACACCTAGAATTTGGTGATTTTAGATATCCACAGATCATCTGATACTATTCGGCGATTCCTTTAACGATCCGTCCCGAGAGGCGGCGAAGGAGAAGTAAATGGGTATTTTGCTATCTAGTGGCGACATAGATCGCGCACTTAAACGTATTTCACATGAAATCATTGAACATAATCAAGGAATTACTAATTTAGTCTTAATGGGTATTCCTACCCGCGGCGCATTTCTTGCTGACCGCATCTCAACATTTATTACTGAGATTGAAGGGGAAGTTGCTACTGGAGTTTTAGATATAACCCTGCACCGCGATGACTTAAGACTTCGTCCTCCTAAACCATTACTACCAACAAGGTTGCCAGCCGGTGGTATTGAGGGCAAAGACTTAGTCATAATCGATGATGTTCTCTTCTCAGGCCGCACGATAAGGGCAGCACTTGATGCTATTGGAGAGTTAGGAAGACCTAGAAGTGTTCAACTAGCTGTTTTAGTCGACCGTGGCCATCGAGAGCTTCCTATTCGGGCAGATTATGTTGGAAAAAATATCCCAACTGCCAAGAGTGAAAGTGTGAAAGTTCATCTTGCTGAGTATGACAAGGAAGATCTTGTGGAGTTGATTAAATGATTACAGGCCACCTTCTTTCAGCCGCAGATCTTACAAAGGATGAAGCACTTAATTTATTGGCTACTGCTAAGGAATTAGCTGCAATAACCGACGGGCCAAATAAAAAACTACCAACCTCTGCGTGGTAAAACAATCGTTAATCTATTCTTTGAAGACTCCACAAGAACACGTATTAGCTTTGAGACAGCTGCTAAGAGATTATCAGCTGATGTAATCAATTTTTCAGCAAAAGGATCATCGATAAGTAAGGGTGAGAGTCTTAAAGATACTGCTCAAACTTTGCAAGCTATGGGAGCAGATGCGGTTGTAATTAGACATGGAAGCAGTGGGGCAGCAAAGCGACTTGCAGACACACAGTGGATTCAAGCAGCGGTGATAAACGCTGGTGATGGCACTCATGAACACCCAACTCAGGCCTTACTTGATGCTTTTACAATCAAGCAGCACCTTGCTGAAAATAAAAAGGATTTATCTGGGCTTAGAGTGTTAATTGTTGGAGATATTCTTCATTCTAGAGTTGCTCGAAGTAATGTTTTACTACTTACTAAATTAGGCGCAGAAGTAGTCTTAGTAGCGCCACCAACATTATTACCAGTTGGAGTAAATGATTGGGCGGTCACAGTTTCCTATGATCTCGATAGTGAAATAGAAAAATGTGATGTTGTTATGATGCTTAGAATCCAACTAGAGCGAATGGCAGATTCATTTTTTCCAACTGAACGTGAATACTCCCGTCGGTATGGATTAAATAATTCAAGGCTTATGAAACTAAAAAAGAATGCAATTGTTATGCATCCAGGTCCTATGAATCGGGGACTAGAGATATCAGCAGAGAGCGCTGATGATCTAAAGTCAGTAATCGTTGATCAGGTAAAAAATGGTGTTTCAGTTCGAATGGCAGTCTTATATGAACTTCTTGGTGGCGCAGCATTGGTGGGTAGCAAATGATAAAAATTATAAATGCAAAGTTAGCCGATGGAAGTATGGTTGATGTTGAAATACAAAACAACTTGATTTCAAAAGTTAGTAAATCTAGTGGCGGTAAGTCTGGTGAAGTAATTGATGCAACGGGCAAAATGTTGCTACCAGGATTAGTTGATCTTCATACTCACCTGCGTGAGCCAGGGCGAGAAGATGCTGAAACTGTTTTATCTGGCTCTACCTCAGCAGTAGCAGGTGGATACACCGCAATATCTTCAATGGCTAACACCAATCCAGTTGCCGATACTGCCGGAGTGGTGGAACAAATATATAGATTAGGTAAGGAAGCTGGTTTATGCGATGTAAATCCGATTGGCGCAGTTACAAAAGGAATTAAAGGAGAACAATTAGCTGAACTTGGCGCGATGGCTGATTCAATAGCAGCTGTAAGAATATTTAGTGATGATGGAAATTGTGTTGCCGATCCGCTGATTATGCGTAGAGCTTTAGAGTATGTAAAAACATATAACGGAATAATTGCTCAACATGCACAAGATCCAAGGTTGACAGTAAATGCTCAAATGAATGAAGGAAGTGTTTCAGCTCGAATAGGTTTACCAGGGTGGCCAGCTATTGCTGAGGAAGCAATTATCGCTAGGGATATCTTATTAGCAGAGCATGTTCAATCTAGATTACATATTTGTCATGTAACGACCGCAGGTGGCGTTGAACTAATTCGATGGGCGAAGAAACGTGGTATTCAAGTTACTGCTGAAGTTACACCGCATCATTTACTTTTAACAGATGAGTTGGTAGAAAATTATGATCCAATTTATAAGGTTAATCCACCACTTCGAACCCAAAAAGATGTGATGGCGCTGCGAGAAGGATTAGCAGAAGGTATTATTGATGTTGTTGCGACAGATCACGCCCCTCACTCAGAGGAACATAAGGATTGTGAGTGGCAGGCAGCAGCTTTTGGGATGCTTGGCCTTGAAACATCTTTATCTGTTGTCATTAAGACGATGATTGAAAGTAAGTTGATGGATTGGTCACAATTAGTTGATCGAATGTCGATGCGGCCAGCGCAGATCGCAGGTTATAAATCACAAGGCCAAAGTATTAAGGAAGGTAGTGTCGCTAATTTACTATTATTAGATCCAAGTTCTAGCTGGCAGGTAGATAGAAATAAAATGAAATCAAAGAGTAGAAATACACCATTTCAGGGTATGACACTTCCTGGGGTTATCACCGATGTTATCTATAACGGTAACTTCAGTATGAAATCAGGTAATGTCATGAGTATGAATAGCGGTAATAATGGATAAAAAATCATCCGCCTACCTTGTTTTAGATGATGGCCGTATTTTTGAGGGTTTATCTTGGGCAAAAGAGGGTGAAACATTTGGTGAAGCAGTATTTTCAACTGGCATGACCGGCTACCAAGAAACATTAACTGATCCTTCCTACCATAAACAGATTGTGATCATGACCGCGCCACATATAGGCAATACCGGTGTTAATAAAAATGATGAAGAGTCTGAAAAGATTTGGGTTTCTGGGTTTGTAGTTAGAAATCCTTCACCAACATCAAGTAATTGGCGAAGTGAAAAATCCCTTGAGCAAGAGTTAATTGATTCAAATGTGGTTGGTATTCAAGGCGTGGATACTCGAGCGATCACAAGGCATTTACGTGATCGGGGGGCAATGAAAGTCGGTATTTTTAGTAATACCGAACTTACAAAAGAAGAGATGGTAGTTCGAGTGCGTAAGACCGCTCCAATGAGTGGGGCATTTCTAGCAGCAGATGTAACTACAAAGCAGCCCTACATCATTAACCCACCAAAAGGGGTTGCAACTAAATTTAAAGTTGCTGCAATTGATTTAGGTATTAAAGCTGCAACCCCAAAGGCAATGGCTAAATTAGGGATTCAAGTTCACGTCATGCCACTTACCACCACCTTAGATCAGATAAAAGCATTAAATGTTGATGGTGTATTTCTTTCAAATGGCCCAGGAGATCCGGCCGCAATGGTTGAAGTTGTTGAGTTAGTTAGAAGCGTTTTACTTGAGGAAATTCCATTTTTTGGAATTTGTTTTGGCCATCAAATTTTAGGTAGGGCGCTTGGTTTTGAAACTTATAAATTACCATTTGGACATCGTGGAATTAATCAACCAGTGATTGACTTAACAACTGGAAAAGTTGAAATTACTGCGCATAATCATGGGTTTGCTGTGGCAGCGCCAAAGGATTCTGAATTTAAAACAGTGTATGGAAGTGGTCGAGTAAGTCATATCTCACTAAATGATTCAGTTGTAGAAGGTCTTGAAATGGTTTCGATACCAGCTTTTTCAGTTCAATATCATCCAGAATCTGCTGCCGGTCCACACGATGCTTCCTACCTTTTTGAAAGATTTGTTAAGTTAATGGAAAATCCCAGAATAGGTTTAAAGGATATTAATGCCTAGAGATAAATCTATTGAAAGTGTTTTAGTAATAGGTAGTGGACCAATTGTTATAGGTCAAGCCTGCGAATTTGATTATTCAGGAACACAAGCTTGCCGAGTTCTTCGTAGTGAGGGAATCAGGGTAATTTTAATTAACTCAAATCCTGCAACAATTATGACTGATCCAGAGTTTGCTGACGCCACATATATAGAACCAATTACACCTGAAGTTATTGAGAAGATTTTAGATAAAGAGCGCCCTAGCGCTGTACTTGCTACTTTGGGAGGGCAGACTGCACTAAATGCTGCGATAGCTCTTTATGAGCGCGGTTCATTTGAGAAATATGGCACAAAGTTAATTGGAGCTGATGTTGAGGCAATTAGGCGTGGTGAAGATCGAGAAGTATTCAAGAAGATAGTTGCACATATTGGTGGTGAATCGGCAAAATCAAAGATTTGTCACACGATGAGTGAGTGTCTTGCTGCTGCTCAGGAACTTAATTATCCAGTTGTAGTTAGACCTTCTTTTACCATGGGAGGACTAGGTTCTGGAATTGCCTTTAATGAACAGGACTTAAATCAAATTGCTGGCGCAGGTTTGCGCCATAGTCCAACAACTGAGGTATTACTTGAAGAATCAATTATCGGTTGGAAAGAGTATGAGTTAGAAGTTATGCGTGATAATAAAGATAATGTTGTAATTGTTTGTAGCATTGAAAATGTTGACCCAATGGGAGTCCATACAGGTGATTCAATAACAGTAGCACCAGCAATGACGCTTACAGATGTTGAATATCAAAGGCTTCGTGACCTGTCTATCGCAATCATTCGCGAAGTTGGTGTTGCAACCGGTGGTTGTAACATTCAATTTGCTGTAAATCCAGTAGATGGTCGAATAATTGTTATAGAGATGAACCCTAGAGTTTCAAGATCCTCAGCTCTTGCTTCAAAAGCCACAGGTTTTCCAATTGCAAAAATAGCAACAAAATTAGCTATCGGCTATACCTTAGACGAAATCGATAATGACATTACAAAATCAACTCCAGCATCATTTGAACCATCACTTGATTACGTAGTCGTTAAAGGTGCCAAGGTTTGCTTTTGAAAAATTTCCAGAAGCTGATATTCGTTTAACTACAACAATGAAAAGCGTTGGCGAAGCAATGGCTATTGGACGAAGTTTCCCAGAAGCACTTCAGAAAGCCCTACGTTCACTTGAAAAATCTGGTGCTAGTTTTACTTGGAATGGCGGTGATTTAGCTACCTTAATGAAACAGATCGCTACCCCCACAGAATTTAGGTTGCAGCAACTACAGCTGGCAATGCATCTTGGGGCTAGTGTTGAACAAGTTTATGAAGTAACCAAGATAGACCCTTGGTTTTTGGAACAAATAAATCTAATTAATCAAAAAGCAAAAGAAATCACGTCCTCTGGTGAACTAACAAAGGGCCTACTTAGATCTGCGAAAATGATGGGCTTCTCTGACCTGCAAATAGCAACTCTGCGAAATCTAACTGAAGCTGAGATTAAGCTAGCTAGAAATACTTTTAATCTGCACCCAGTTTATAAAACAGTTGATACTTGCGCGGGTGAATTTGCAGCACTTACCCCTTATTATTACTCGGCATATGATGAGGAAAGTGAAGTTTTACCTAGGACTAAGCAAGCAGTAATTATTTTGGGAAGTGGCCCAAATCGGATAGGCCAAGGCATTGAATTTGATTATTCATGCGTGCATGCTTCATTTGCATTACGAGATGCTGGCTATGAAACGATCATGATTAACTGCAACCCAGAGACAGTTTCAACTGACTACGACACATCTGATCGACTTTATTTTGAACCATTAACTTTAGAAGATGTATTAGAAGTAATTGCGGCTGAAACGGCGGCTGGTCCAGTACTTGGAGTGATTGCTCAACTTGGAGGGCAAACTCCACTAGGACTTGCAAGAGGGTTAATGGAGGCTGGCGTTAAAATCCTTGGAACCTCACCAGATGCGATTGATTTGGCAGAAGAAAGAGGAGCATTTGGTGAAATTTTAAAAAACAATAGTTTATCTGCCCCAAATTTTGGAATGGCTAACTCATATGATGAGGCAGCAAAGATTGCAAGCCAAATTGGCTACCCAATTCTCGTGCGGCCATCATATGTATTAGGTGGACGAGGAATGGAAATTGTTTATGATGAGGAAACTCTTAGAGGATTTATCGAAAAAGCAACAGCAATTACTCCTAACCACCCAGTACTAATCGATAAGTTTTTAGATGATGCTATAGAAATTGATGTAGATGCATTATTTGATGGGGAAGAACTTTATTTAGCTGGAGTAATGGAACATATAGAAGAGGCTGGAGTTCATTCAGGTGACTCAGCATGTGTAATTCCAAGCATTTCATTAGAAAAAGAGCAGCTTGTACAAATCAGGCAAGCTACTGAAAAGATTGCAAAAGATATTGGAGTTAGAGGCTTAATCAATATCCAATTTGCAATTAGTGGTAGCCCGAAGAAGTTATATGTACTAGAAGCAAATCCACGAGCTTCAAGGACAGTCCCATTTGTTGCTAAAGCAACCGGTATTGCATTAGCTAAGGCTGCAGCTTTAATATCGACAGGCGTATCAATTGCTGATTTGCGCAAAGAGAAAATTTTGCCTAAGTCAGGTGATGGTCACGCAAATGGGGTTTCTGTAAAAGAAGCAGTGTTACCGTTTAATCGCTTTCGTAGAGTCGATGGCACAGGTGTTGACTCAGTCCTTGGTCCAGAAATGAAATCAACTGGTGAGGTAATGGGAATTGCAAACAACTTTGGACTAGCTTTTGCTAAAAGCCAAACTGCAGCGTTCGGGCCCTTACCGAAGTCTGGGGCTGTATTTATTTCATTATCAGAGCGCGATAAAGAATCAGGCTGGCGATCAGCTAGAGAGATGCATGAATTAGGTTTTAAAATTTATAGTACAGCTGGTACAAATCAATTCTTGAGTAGTAAGAACGTACCATCGGAGCTGGTGAGGAAAAATTCAGATCCAGGTTCTAGTCAATTGTCAGCAAATGATGTTATTACCAAAGGATTAGTTCAATTAGTTATTAATACCCCACTTGGACGAGGTTCAAGACAGGATGGATTTTTAATCCGAACTGCTGCAATTGCTCGGTCTGTCTCTTGCATAACTACCATCCCTGGTTTTAAAGCAGCAGTGGCTGGGATTGCAGCACTACAAAAAGATGAGTTTAGTATTAAATCCCTACAAGAGTGGATGAAATCATGATTCCCCAAAAGATAAACCGCTCAGCAGTTCAAATTGATGCTGAAGTAATTAGCAATAAAAAAGTTGGACCATACCATCATATGGTCTTTGCAGTTGGGCAAGTTGCTGCTGCGTGCAAGCCTGGTAACTTTGTTGCAATATCAGTTGGAGGTTCCCAATCTGCTCTAATTTTACGTAGAGCTTTTGCGATATATAGAGCTTTAGATAAAGGGCCAATGGGCGGGAGTATTGAATTAGTTGTTGCAGCCCACGGTGAAGGAAGTAAATGGCTTTGTGCTAGAAATGTTGGAGACTTTGTTGATTTAGTTGGACCACTTGGTACCGCCTTTGGTGTGCCAACAACAAATGCAAACACGATGTTAATCGGTGGTGGCTACGGATCTGCTCCATTATTTGCCCTTGCTGAACTGCTAAAGAATCGCGGATGTCGGGTTGATATGGTGTTAGGAGCTAGCACAGCTAATAAAATTTATGCTCCACTTGAAGGAAAGCGAAGTGTTTCATCTTTAACTTTAACTACAGATGATGGAAGTGCTGGTATTCATGGGCAGATTAGTGAGGCAATACCTAGATTAATTCGTGAGTATAAAACTGAGGTTATTTACTCTTGTGGTCCAATGGGTATGTTATCTGCAATCGCAAAAATTGCCGAAGAGTTTGATATCTCACATCAATGTTCAGTTGAAGAGGCCATGGCATGCGGAATTGGTGTTTGTATGACATGTGTAGTTCCAATTAAACATGAAGATGGCATAAAAATGGTCAGAACATGTATCGATGGGCCAGTAATGGACGGGTCTGAAATTATTTGGGATCGTAAATCAGTAATGGATGCGTTGTAAACATGAGCGCATTAGATTTTTCTACAAAAATCGGTAGTAAAAGATTTTCAAATCCAATATTTACTGCCAGTGGTTGCGCTAGTTCCGGAAGTGAACTTGCTCAATTTTTTCCACTCACAGAAATTGGCGCCATCGTCACTAAATCAATTATGACTAAGCCGAGAACTGGGCGTATGACACCTCGAATGGCGGAGACACCAAGTGGCATGCTTAATTCAATTGGTTTACAAGGTCCTGGTATTGATGTTTTCCTAGAAAAGGATATTCCTTGGCTAGTATCCCAACAAGCAAAGATTATTGTTTCAATCGCAGGTGAAACCGTTGATGAGTATGGTGTTTTAGCAAGAAGATTAAGAGCAGTTTCTGGAATAAGTGCAGTTGAGGTAAATATTTCTTGTCCAAATGTTGAAAATAGAGGGCAAGTTTTCGCCTGTCAGCCAGATACAGCAGTTGCTGTTATTGAGTCAGTTAGAAGAAATATTGGGGGAGAACTTCCAATTATCGCAAAATTATCACCTGATGTAACAGATATTGTTGAAATTGCTGGTGCAGTTATAAATGCAGGCGTAGATGCTTTGGCACTAATTAATACACTCCTAGGTATGGTTATTGATACAAACACAATGAGACCAAAGTTGGCTGGCAAAACTGGCGGCTTATCAGGGCCTGCGATTAGGCCAGTTGCAGTGCGTGCGATTTATCAGGTTCACCAAGCTTTCCCAAATACTCCGATTCTCGGAATGGGTGGAGTTGCATCCGGTCGAGATGCACTTGAATTAATTTTAGCTGGTGCAAGCGCAGTGTCAGTTGGTACTGCAACTTTTGGTGACCCAACTGCAGTAATTAAAATAAAGAATCAATTAGCAGAGCTATTAACACAAAAAGGTTTTAACGATTTTCGTGATGCTATTGGGTTTGCACACAGAGGAATCTAATGACATTACCTATTATTCTTGCTCTAGATACAAAAGATATCCAGCAGGCAAAATCTTGGATTAAAGCATCTAGTAACTTAATTGATCATTTTAAGGTGGGTCTTGAGTTCTATCTTAAACATGGTTCAAATGGAATTAAGGAGTTACAAAAAGATAGTGAGTTTAAATTATTCCTTGATCTTAAGCTTTATGATATCCCAAATACCGTAAAAGGGGCAGTGGAATCTGTTGCTGATTTATCTCCTAAATTCCTGACGGTTCATGCAAGTGGTGGAAGTAAGATGATAAATGCAGCAGCTAAAGCCTTACCAAAAGGTTCTATCACTGCTGTAACAGTTCTAACATCTTTTTCTGAAGAAGATTTTTCATTAATGGGTCAGAAATTAAATATAAATGAGACAACTAAGAACTGGGCTTCTAACGCTTTATCTGCAGGTGCCACATCCCTTGTGTGTTCTGCCTTTGAAGTTGGCGAACTTCGGAAACTTTCTAACTCCGCAGTTTTAATTACTCCTGGAGTGCGAGTAGATGGTGATGATGTTGGCGATCAAGTGCGGGTCATGACACCAAAAGATGCACTTTCTGAAGGCGCTGATTTTGTAGTAATTGGTAGATCAATAACTGGGATGTGGGATGGCACAGATATGAAAATGCGAAAGAAGATTGAACAAATCGCAACCACTTTGGGGTAGCAATGTTGCCACCAAGATTAAGTAGTCGAGCACGGCGTAAGGCTGGGGAAAAAGCGGTATTAGCTCGCCAAGATCGTGCCAAGGTTAAAGAACAAGTTGCCTCTGGTGAATTATTCTTTTTTGATCTTTTTAAGGACGAGCGTAAATCAATTACACGAATGAAGTTGGTGGACTTGCTTCAGTCTGTGCCAGGAATTGGTCAGGCTCGTGCTCAGATAATTTTTGAAAGAACAAAAATCTCACCATCGCGTAGAATTGGTGGTGTCGGGCATCGACAGATTGAGCTACTAAGGCAGGAGTTTCTTTTGATTAAAAACTCTCGCAAGAGTGGAAAACTACTAGTTGTTTCTGGGCCCAGTGGAGTCGGTAAAAGTACGATAACAAACCGATTGCGAGCAGATGAGCGATTTTGGATTTCTGTTTCAGTAACAACTCGATTGATGCGAACTGGTGAAGTGGACGGTATTGACTATATTTTTGTAGCTGAAGACAAATTTAACCAAATGATTAATGACAATGATTTTCTTGAATGGGCTGATTTTGCTGGATCTAAATATGGAACACCAAGGAAAGCCGTTGAAGAGGCATTACAAGATGGCAAAAATGTGATTTTAGAGATTGAATTAAACGGCGCAAGACAAGTAAGAAAAAATTCCAAGAATGCTATTTTGATATTTATTGAGCCTCCTTCTTGGGAGGAGTTAACTGCTCGATTGATTAATAGAGGAACAGAATCAGAGCAATCAACTCAGGCGAGGCTTGATAGGGCGAAAGAGGAGCTATCAGCAGCAGCAGAATTTGATTATGTAGTGATAAATCACCAAGTAGAGCAATCGGTCGCTGAACTGGTATCTTTAGCCCTTCGCTAATCCGCATATTTTTTAAGGGGTACTTTAATGACCAACCAAGCACTTGATGGGATTACTAATCCGCCAATTGATGCACTATTAGATAAAGCTGGTTCTAAATATAGTTTGGTTCTTTATGCAGCAAAGCGTGCTCGCCAGATTAATGCTTATTATTCACAACTAGGTGAGGGATTACTTGAGTATGTTGGCCCACTTGTTGAGACATATGTTCATGAAAAACCGCTTTCAATTGCATTGCGTGAAATAAATGATGGCCTGTTAACTATCGAAAATTTAGAACCAAAGCCAGCTGACTCAGCTAGCTAAAAACCTGCCATGTTTCCCCGTGGTCGCAAACTACTACTTGGAGTAGCCGGAGGTATTTCGGCATACAAGTCATGTGACTTACTTCGACGTTTACAAGACGAAGGATTTATAGTTGATGTTGTTCCAACACAGGCGAGTTTGAATTTTGTTGGTAAAGCAACTTGGGAAGCACTTTCGGGTCGAAAAGTAATTACTGATCTTTGGAGTGAAGTAGAAAATGTTCCGCACATTTCTATGGCGAAAGAGAATAATATAATTGTAATCGCGCCAACTACCGCAGATTTATTAGCCAAATTAGCATCAGGCCGTGCTGATGATCTACTTACAAATATAGTTTTAGCTTCTACAGCTCCAAAAATATTGGTTCCAGCAATGCACCCTGAGATGTGGAGCAACGCTGCAACAATTCAAAATGTAAAAATATTACAAGACCGAGGATTTACAATAATAACCCCAAGTGAGGGAAGAATGACTGGATCTGATTTCGGGGTAGGTCGATACCCAGAAACATCCAGCATAATTGCTGAAGTTAACAAGCATCTGCCACAACTAGCAGATCTACTTGGTAGGAAAATCCTGATTACAGCTGGTGGAACTAGAGAGCCAATCGATCCAATTAGATTTATAGGAAACCGTTCATCTGGTAAACAAGGTTTTGCTTTAGCAGTGGCTGCAGCAAGTCGGGGAGCACAGGTGCATCTAGTAACCGCTAATACTGATCTGCCTAGTGTGGAAGGAATTACTACAACTTTGGTAGAAACTGCAGAGCAAATGTCGGCAGTACTAGAGTTAGAATTTCCACATTCTGATGCATTAATTATGAGTGCGGCAGTGGCTGATGCAAAGGTTGCAAGTTACTCTGAGGCTAAAATAAGAAAAGAATCTCTGGATCGAGTTGATCTTGCAAAGAACCCAGATATTTTAAAATCACTTTCAGCAAACAAGAAATTGAATCAGGTAATCATTGGCTTTGCTGCAGAGACCTCTGAAGATTTACTAATGCTAGAAGAAAGTGGACGCGCTAAGTTATCTAGCAAATCTCTTGACCTAATTTATGTTAATAATGTATCAAATGGCGCAGTATTTGGCAGTGATTTTACTCAAGGCTTAATAATTGACCGTAATATGAATGTGATTAAGGTTCCAGAAATATCAAAGGACACGCTCTCTGATATATTACTTGATCAATTAGTAAGTAAGTTAGGTTAAGTACATGAAAAATCGCTTATTTACTTCTGAATCTGTAACCGAAGGCCACCCAGACAAGATTGCAGATCAAATATCTGATGCGATCCTTGATTCATTACTTAGTCAAGATGCTAAGAGTAGAGTCGCGGTGGAAACTTTAATTACAACGGGACAAGTACATGTTGCCGGTGAAGTCACAACAAATGGCTATGCAGATGTAATGAATATTGTTAGGGATACTGTTTTAGAAATTGGCTATAACTCATCTGATAAAGGTTTTGATGGGAATAGCTGTGGTGTTTCAATATCAATTGGACAGCAATCCCAAGATATAGCCCAAGGTGTAAATGACGCATTTGAAAGTCGAGTTTCATCATCTGTCGACCCATTAGATCTACAAGGAGCCGGTGATCAAGGCCTTATGTTTGGTTATGCATGTAATGAAACTTCAGAACTTATGCCTCTACCAATTTCACTTGCTCATAAATTAGCGCAACAATTAACTAAAGTTAGAAAAGATGGAACTTTGGAATACCTTAGGCCTGATGGAAAGACTCAAGTAACGATTGAATATCAGGGTGATAAACCTGTTGCTTTAAATACAATTGTTATTTCTTCACAGCACGCTCCTGATGTTGATCTTGAAAAGAAATTAGCACCTGAGGTAAAGAAATTTGTGATCGATCCAATTATTAAAGAACTAAACATTGATACAAAAAATGTTACGGTGTTAATAAACCCAACTGGTCGCTTTGTAATCGGTGGGCCAATGGGAGATGCCGGCCTAACTGGCAGAAAGATTATTGTCGACACATACGGTGGTATGGCTCGTCATGGTGGAGGTGCATTTTCAGGCAAAGATCCGTCAAAGGTCGATAGATCAGCAGCATATGCGATGCGCTGGGTAGCAAAAAACGTAGTAGCGGCTGGACTAGCTGATCGCTGTGAGGTTCAAGTTGCTTATGCTATTGGTAAAGCAAAGCCTGTTGGTTTATTTATTGAGACTTTCGGTACGGAAAAATTTGATGTATTAAAAATTTCACGGGCTGTAAATGAAGTTTTCGATCTTCGCCCTGCTGCTGTAATCCGTGATTTAAACCTACTGCGTCCAATTTACGCAAAGACCGCTGCTTATGGTCATTTTGGTAGAGAGTTGCCTGATTTTACTTGGGAAAAAACAGATCGAGCTTCTGCTCTTAAGGCACTAGTTAAATAAGCAGTGGCTGCTCCACTAAAACTTAAGCAACAAAAATCTGCGTCTGTCTATCGTGAGCAGGTTTTAATTTCAAAGAATCTTCCAGTTGCTAGTGTATTAGTTGAGACTCCTGTATCCCATTTAGAGGGAATTTATGACTATTTAATTCCACAGCATCTTAGTGAGAGTGCAACGGTTGGAAGTAAAGTATTAGTTGAGTTTGGAAAAGGTAATACTGAAGGTTTACTAGTAGGTAGAAAAGCTAAAAGCGAACAATCTATTCGTTTAAAACCAATTTTGGATTTAGCTTCACCTAGTGGATTAGTAAGTATTGATTTAATAAAACACATCGAACTTACTCGCAATCGATTTGGTGGTAGCTTCTGGAGTATTTTAAAGTCTGCAATCCCTAGTAGAGTTATTAAAGAAGAGAAGCTACTAACTACAATCCCTAACGATAAAAGGATCATAAAGTATGAATCCACTGCACTAAGAGATCTGATTGGTAGGGCAGACTACGGCTTTTTAGATGGCAAGGTACGGATTAAATGGGGAATAAACTTCCCAATTACGGTTGACCCAGATCATTTCTTACTTGAATTAATAAAGGTTAGATCTCAGGCAGGCCAGATTCTTTTACTTGTCCCAGATGAGAAAGACCTTGATCGGTTATCCATACCTTTAGCTAAATTCTTCGGAAGCGATTTTATCGAGATCGGGTCACACTTAAATAAAAGCCTTAGGTATCGGCATTTTTTAGATGCTGCTTTTAATTCACCAAGAGTAATAATTGCGACAAGAAGTGGGGCATTTACGCCATTATCACCTGGTTCTACAGTAATTGTGTTATCTGATTTAGATCAGTCACACTATGAATTACATGCACCAGGGTGGAATACTAGAGATGTAACGCTACTACGAGATAATCAAACATCATTAATATTTATTTCATCATCTCATTCACTAGAAATTTCAAGGTTAATTGATATTGGATGGCTCGAGAAAAAGAGCTATCGTCAGAAAAATAATCTTAAATTTACGACAAATGAGATGGGTAACTCTTTCATAGTTACGATCAAAAAAGGCATCACAAGTGGTAATGCCTTAATATCGGTTGCTGAAAAAGGTTATGCAAATCTTTTTCTTTGCTCAAAATGTCGAAATACAGCAAGTTGTGAGTGTGGAGGTAAGTTACAGATCCAAGAATCAAGAAATGTACCTACGTGTTATATCTGTCAGAAGAAGCACCCGGAATGGAAATGCACTTTTTGTTCAGGTAATCGCCCGTTTGTAATCGCTAAGGGCATTGACCGAACTGCTGAAGAGATTGGTAAAGCAATACCTAGATTTCCTATTTTAATCTCATCTGGAAGCAAGCAAATTAAAAAATTACCAACGGGTAGTTACATTGTGGTTGCAACACCAGGATCTGAACCAAGTGAACGATATAGCGCGGTTGCAATGCTAGATGGTGAAAAAATATTCAATCGTCCTTCATTGCGATCTGAGGAGTTAGCAAAATTTGCCTGGTTCTCACTGCTTAATATGGCTTCACAAAATTCTGAAATATTTTTATCACTTCCAAATCACCACCCAGTTGTTCAAGCAATGTTAAAAATGGACCCATCATCAGCGGCCTTGTATGAGTTAGAGAGTCGTAAGCAAGCTAAATTGCCACCTTATTACCGAGTTGCAGTTGTTTCGGGGGATAACGCTGAGATATCTAAATTTGCTGAAAATTTGAAAAATAGCGCAAGCAAATATGAAATAACAGGACCAGTAAAAATTGATGGCTATCAAAGTAAAGTTCTTATTAGGGTAGAGCTAGAGCAAGCGCAGCTACTAGTTGATCTATTAGATGACATTACTAAGGTGCAAGGTGTTAAATCTAGGAAGATTTTTACGGTCCGGTTTGATCCGTTTGATCTTTAAGCCGATCACTGAAGTATCATAATCACATGGCAATTCAACCAATTAGATTATTTGGCGACCCAGTATTGGTTACCCCAGCAAGTGAGGTAGTTAATTTTGATAAAGAACTACGTCAATTAGTTGCTGATTTAACTCAAACAATGCAGGCGGCACCTGGAGCTGGGTTGGCTGCTCCTCAAATTGGTGTACCACTTCGGGTATTTGTCTGGGATATAAATGATGAAATAGGTCATCTTATTAACCCTTCACTTGATCTAAGCGCGGAGATGCAAGATGGCGAAGAAGGATGTTTATCCTTTCCAAATTTAGTTTATGAAACACCTCGATCATTTAAAGCTGTTGCTAAAGGGTTTAATATGCACGGAGAGCCAGTTGTTATTGAAGGTACCGAGCTTTTGGCAAGGTGCTTGCAGCATGAAACTGATCACTTAAATGGTGTTCTATTTATTGATCGAATGAACTCTGAGCAGCGCAAAACTAGCTATGAAAGAAATCAGAGAATCTGAATGGTTTGGGGTTGCCACTGAAGGTGGAAAGTCACCAATAGTAAAAGTATCACCTCACTCTACATTTGGTTTAGGTCTTTAAAACTTTGAAATTATTAGTTGCTTCATCATCCCCGGTGGCCAAGCCGCTTATCACTGCATTAATTGCCAGTAATAAACATGAGTTTGGTGGATTAATAACTAATCCAGATAAAGCCACGGGTCGTGGCATGCAAATTGAGGCTAATGAGCTGGCACTTTGGGCATCTTCAGAAAAGATTTTTATAAGTAAGCCAGAATCAAATGATGATTTAAAGTCTCTTCTTTTGTCAGCAAAGACTGATCTAGTAATAACAATTGCCTATGGAAAATTAATTCCCCAGGATCTTTTACAACTACCAACATTCGGCTGGATAAATGTGCATTTTTCTAAACTACCAAAATGGCGAGGAGCAGCACCAGTTCAATGGGCAATTCTTTCAGGTGATAAAACTAGTGGAATAACAGTTTTTCAACTTGATAAGGGCATGGATACAGGTCCAACTTATTTAACTCATGAGATTGACATTAATCCAATGGAAAGATCTGATGAGCTATTAGATCGGTTGAGTGTAATTGGTGCCGATCTTGCAATCAAAACTGTTGACCTAATTTCTCAAAATGTGTCACCTTCGCCACAATCAGATATTGACGTGTCACTTGCACCAAAATTTAAAAAGAGCGATGGAAAACTTGATTGGAGTATGCAAATTGATCAAATTTTAAATCAATATCGAGCATTAGCCGCTAATCCAGGGGTCTGGACGATGCTTGGTGATTTACGGCTAAAGATTGATGGACTACGAATTTCCTATGGGATGAAAAAAATTGCACCAGGTTCTGTGGTTATCGAAGGTGAAAAGCTATTTATTGGGGCAGCAAATGGGTTTATTGAAATTGAGAAATTAACTCCAGCAGGACGTAACCAAATGAGCGCAGGGGAGTTTATTAGAGGACTTACCAAGCGGGAAGGTTTATCAGTTGGGTAAGCCAAATCCAAGCCAATCGAGGTTAGTAGCTTATGAATTGGTTTATCAGGTAAACCGTGATGGTGCTTATGCAAATATAAGACTACCCGAATTACTTGCAAAATCTAAGATGAATAAAGCTGATAAGGCTTTTACTACCGAATTAGCGTATGGAACATTACGAATGCAGGGAAGACATGATTACATCGCAACAAAGTATCTTGATAGAAAATTTCCTGAAGTTGATCCAAAGATTCAAGATTTGCTTAGAATCGGAATCCACCAAATTACCCAAATGCGAGTTGCAGATCATGCTGCTGTTTCTGAAACTGTTGAGGTTGCAAAATTAGTTGCAGGAGAATCGAAAGCTTCTTACGTAAACGCAGTTTTAAGAAAAGTAACAGCATCTAGTAATGACTTAGTTGAATTAGCTGATTTGCCTAACTTAGAAAGACTTTCGATTTCGTATTCACATCCAGAATGGATCATTTCTTCATTCTATGATCAACTTAAGGATTGGGCAGAGGTTGAAAAACTATTAGCTGCAAATAATCTTCCAGCAGCTCCCGATATAGTTGCTTGGCCTGGTAAGTCATCAATTACTGAGTTAGTTCAACTAGGAGCTATCCAAATTCCTGGGTTTAGTAATGCCGTAAATTTAGATGGCATACCATCGGAGTTTGATCCAATAATTCAACGCAGAGCAGGTGTGCAAGATCGTGGATCACAAATTGTTGTTGAAAATTTTCTAAGCAACTGCAACTATTGGTCAATCTTGGCTAGATATGTGTGCTGGGCCTGGTGGCAAAGCTGCATATCTTTTTCACTCCCTTTCTCAGAAAGATGCAACCGCAACATTTCTTAGCTAATGAGCCAATTCCACATCGTGCAGAACTAGTTAAAAGGGTAGTTAATAATCAGCAAGTAGTTAGTTTTGATGCAACAGATCCAAATAACTTTTCTTCAACATTTGATCGGATATTAGTTGATGCACCCATGCACAGGACTAGGTGCACTTCGTAGAAGACCTGAGGCCAGATGGCGGAAAAGCATAAATGATTTAAAAGAATTAGTTACTTTACAGCGAAATCTTTTAACTAGCGCATACAAATTACTAAATCCAAATGGAATAATCGCATATGTGACTTGCTCACCACATATTGCTGAGACAAAGGGTCAGGTGCTTGATTTCCTTGCTCGGCATAAAGATATGAGCATTCTGCCGTTAAGCACTCTGGCTGATGCTCATAAACAAGGGGTGCTTAAAGATGGAACTATGCAACTTTGGACACACCAAGACCAATCTGATGGAATGTTTATGGTCTTATTCAAAAAGGTGGGTTAAATAGGAGCATGGGAAGTGATGGAAGAATCTTAATTAATCCAAGTATTCTAAACGCTAATTTTGATGATTTAGAAAATGAAATAAGTAAAGTATCTGCAGTCTCCGATGCTCTACATCTTGACATAATGGATAATAAATTTGTTCCAAACTTTACTTTTGATTTCAAACGGGCAACGGAAATTATTGGATTCTCAAAATTACCAGTAGATGCTCATTTAATGATTGAAGACCCAGACACTATTGCACCTAGATATGCACAAGCAGGTTGTACCTCTGTTTCATTTCACTTTGAAGCTGCTAAAAACTGCCGTCAAACAATCGCAGATATCAAGTCAAATGGAGCAAAAGTAGGAATTGCAATTAAACCGGCTACCCCATTATCCGTAATTGAGGAATTTCTAGATGTAATTGATATGTTATTAATAATGACCGTTGAACCAGGTTTTGGAGGTCAAACTTTTATGAGTGATCAGATGTTAAAAGTTTCACAAGCTAGATCAAAAATTAATTCAAGCAAGGGTGAGCCAGTGATACTGCAGGTAGATGGTGGTATATCCCTTACAACTATTGCAGAAGCGGCTTCAGCTGGAGCTAACTGCTTTGTTGCTGGTAGTGCAGTTTATAAGGATGCAAATCCCGCAGAAATAGTTGCCAAACTACGTGAGTTAGCAAAAAACAGTTTTAAAATTTAATCTGACAATCCCATTAGGAGTAGCACTGCAGAAAGATCAGATCCACTAATTGTGGTGGCCGCAGCCGCTGCAACCTTCGGCTTTGCATTAAATGCAATACCAAGACCAGCTGCTTGAATCATATCTAAATCATTTGCGCCATCTCCAATTGCTACAGTCTGAGATATCGGAATTCCTTCATTTTTTGCAAAAGTAATTAATGCATCTAATTTTGCAGACCTATCAATGATTACACCCTCAAGTTTTCCAGTTAGTTTTCCATCAATAATTTCCAATTTGTTAGCTTTATAGAAGTCAATCTTTAACTCTTTTAGAATTGGCTCAATTACATCTATAAATCCACCCGATACAACTCCCACCTTATGGCCCTTTAAATGAAGAGTTTGAATTAATTTTTCAGCCCCTTGCGTCAAAGTGATTTCACTTCTAACCATTGAAATCATAGATTCATCTAACCCGGCAAGTAATGAAACTCGCTCTTGCAGTGATTGAGCAAAATCCATTTCACCAGCCATCGCCTTTTCAGTAATTGCTGAAACTTCCTTAGCCATACCTGCTTTTGCCGCGAGTAAATCAATTACTTCCTGCGCAATAAGGGTTGAATCCATGTCAAGCATCACTAATCTTTTAGCACTTCGCATACCACTACCTTGTTCCACAGCTAGATCTATCTTATTAGATATAGCAACTACAGCTAGTAACTTTTGAACTTCTTTGATTGATTTATCTGGACAATAAATATCAATTTCAATCGCTGTCAACGGATTAGTTGAAGTTCGCCTGATTGCAGTGATATTTGCACTAATCTTTGAAAGCTCAGCAGCAACTACAGCAACTGATTTTGGTTTCAGAGAATCAGAGATAATTACAACATGTAGGTTTGAAGATAGCTCTGTATGATTTTGCTCAGGAGCGAAGTCAATTGCAATATCAAGTCCTACTTCTTTTTCTAGTAACTCTAGATCTGTGGCAACTGCTGCGGCATGAGATTCATCTAAGCCAATTAAAACTGTCAAAATAAGGCGGCCTCGAATTACTAGTTGCTCAATATCTAGAATTGAAATTGAAAACTCTGAAAGCAAAGACATCAGCTTTTCGGTAATTCCAGGTCTATCTTCGCCTGAAACTAGAATTAGCCCGGTAAAGGCTGAGGTATTTTTATTCGGCATTGGCTCAGATTAACCATATTTGGCGCAATCACGGGGTATCTTTCTTTCCTATGAGCGCAATATTGGAGTTATCAGATATCAGCGTGCGCAGAGGTGACCGCATAATTCTTGGCCCTCTTAATTGGCAAGTGCTCGAAGGTGAGCGTTGGGTTATTTTGGGCCCAAATGGGGCGGGTAAAACAACTCTTCTACAAATTTGCTCATCCTTAATTCACCCGACCACTGGTGAGATAAATATTTTGGGAGAGAAACTGGGCAAGGTAGATGTTTTTGAATTGCGAACAAGAATTGGATTAACCTCTTCAGCATTAGTTGAACAACTTCCAGCAGATGAGTTAGTTATGGATGTGGTACTAACTGCAGCTTATGCAATGCTGGGAAGATGGCAAGAGAAATATGATTTATGGGATGAATCAAGAGCTATGGCACTGTTAACTGCATTAGGCGTACGCGAGTTAGGTGAGCGTTTATTTGGATCCCTAAGTGAAGGCGAGAAAAAGCGAGTACAAATTGCTAGAGCATTAATGGCAGATCCGGAGTTATTACTCCTTGATGAACCAGCCTCATCATTAGATCTTGGAGGTAGGGAGGATTTGCTTAGAAGAATCGAATCACTGTCTAAAGATCCTTTAGCTCCGGCAACAGTTATTGTCACCCACCATATTGAAGAGATTCCAGTTGGAACTACTCATGCATTATTACTGCGCGAAGGTGCTGTAGTAGCACAAGGGGAGGTGGCATCGGTAATAACTGATCAAAATCTAACGCAGGCTTATGGGCTGGCCATAACTGTTCAAACTGAAGGTGGTCGGTTCTTCGCTCGTGCTCGTTAACTTAGTAGCACTACTTCCTAAACCTTGGCATGAAATAATTGATTTAAAGCTTTTAGAAGATATCTCAAAAAAATTAACAGATGATTTTATTCCTTCTAAAGATAGTATTTTTAGATGTTTAGAGTTAGAACCTAGTAAGGTTAAAGTTGTAATACTTGGCCAGGATCCTTATCCAAACCCAACCCATGCAATGGGGTTAGCTTTTTCAGTTAATAGCTCAATTAAACCCCTACCAGCCTCATTAAATAATATTTTCAAAGAGTTAGATTCCGACCTAAGTATTAAGAGAACAAATGGAGATTTAAGTGATTGGGCTTCTCAGGGCGTGCTATTACTTAATCGATCCCTGACTGTAATCCCAAAACTCTCTGACTCACACTCTGATATTGGCTGGCATAAATTTACTGAAGAAGTTATCAGGGTAGTTGCAGCAAGGGGAGCGATCGGAGTTTTATGGGGAAAGCAAGCACAGGATCTAGGTAAATTATTTAATCAATTAGATCAGTTTTCTTCACCACACCCAAGCCCACTTTCAGCTTATCGAGGTTTTTTCGGCTCTAAGCCTTTTAGTAAAGTTAATAATAGATTGCTAGAAAAAGGTTTAACCCCCATTAAATGGTAAAGGGGCGCACCATAAGATGCGCCCCTTTATTTAATTAACTTATGCAGTCCAAATATTAATTGGTGATTGCAAGAAGTAAACCATAAATAGACCAGAGACGATCCACATCAAAGGATGGATTTCCTTAGTGCGGCCCTGGAATAGTCTAATTACAACATATGAAACAAATCCTGCTCCGATACCTACAGAAATATTGTAAGTAAATGGCATCAAGATAATGATTAAAAATGCTGGAATAGCGATTCCAAAATCATCCCAATCAATTCCTTTAATCTGAGTCATCATTAAGAAGCCAACGATGATTAGAGCAGGTGTTGCAGCCTCGTAAGGAATTACTGCAACTAGTGGAGCTAGGAATGTTGTGAGCAGGAATAGAACTCCGGTTACAACTGAAGCAAGACCAGTTTTGGCACCTTCGCCAACACCAGAAGCTGATTCAATGTATGAAGTATTAGATGAAACTGAACCAGCACCACCAGCAGCAGCTGCGATGGAATCAACTAGAAGAATGCGCTCGGCACCTTCTACATTTCCATCACGGTCTACTAAGCCAGCCTGCTTACCAATCGCAGTCATGGTTCCCATAGTGTCAAAGAAGTCTGCTAGCAATAATGTAAATACTAGAAGAAGTGCAGCAACTAGTGAGATTCGGTCAAATCCGCCTAAAATATTGAAATCACCAATGATGTCAAACTTAGGAGTAGCAGCAATAGCTTCAGGCATTGCAGGTACGTTTAAGTTCCAACCCTTTGGATTTACTGCTCCGGTTGCTCCGTTAAATAGCGGACCAATCTTGAAAGCAGATTCAACAACTATTGCCAGAACGGTAGAGGTAACAATTCCAATAAGAAGAGCACCTTTAACTTTCTTAACAGTAAGAGCGATCATTAAGAACAGACCAAATGCAAAGACAATAACTGGCCAACCTACAAGGTTTCCGTTATCACCTAGAGTTACAGGTACTGGACCAGCTGCGGTTCTACGAACGAAACCAGCATCGACTAGTCCGATAAGGGCTATGAATAAGCCAATACCTACTGAGATAGCGATCTTTAATTGGCTTGGTACGGCTTTGAATACCGCAATACGGAATCCAGTTAGTACCAGAATTAAAATAATTATGCCTTCAAGGACTACAAGTCCCATGGCATCTGCCCAACTCATTTTGGATGCAATACCAACTGCAACAAAGGTATTTAAACCTAAGCCGGTTGCTATGGCTAATGGAAAGTTAGCGACTACGCCCATCAGGATGGTCATAACGCCAGCAATAAGAGCGGTCGCAGCTGCAACTAATGCAAGATTAGGAGCATCGCCTCCGCCTATGTATTTACCATCTGCATCTTTAGCAAGACCGATGATGAGTGGATTTAGCGCAACTATGTAAGCCATTGTGAAAAAAGTGACAACTCCGCCACGAATTTCTCGACCTACGGTTGAGCCACGCTGACTGATTTTAAAGAAGCTATCAAGCATGGAATTTACCCTTCTGTTTTTTTAACATGGTGTTTTCGACATGTTGTCAGATTCGGTCCGACAAGCCGAGGGGGATAAGAGAAATCTATTGGCTACTTGGCGGTAAGACGGTCTACGACACCTAAAGAAATGGCTACTGATTGCCCGATTAGGAGCGCAAACAGGGCGGTTCCGATACCAACTGTGCCTCCTAGGAGGGCTCCAATGATTAGCGCAATTAATTCAATACCAAGCCTCACCCTGCCAACTCGTATCCCGGTCCTATAGTGCAAACCGGTCATAAGGCCATCTCGTGGGCCAGTGCCTAATCCGCAGGTTATGTATAAAGCAGATCCCACTCCAACTAGTGCAATTCCAAAAAATATGTAAAAATATTTTAAAGCCAAATTATTAACCTCTGGTATAAAAGCTAATCCGATTTCAATCGCTGCTGCAATCACAATAATATTTGCTAAGGTCCCTAATCCTGGTTTTTGTCTAAGTGGGATCCAAAGCGCTAATACAGTTAAAGAGATAAAGAACGTCGCTTCACCAATACTAAGTGGGGTGTTTAGAGATATACCTTGAGCTAGTACTGACCAGGGTGCATTACCAAGTCCGGTGATTATAAGAAGTGAATCACCTATTCCGAATATGAATAGTCCAAAAATTAAGATAAAGATTCTTTGAAAATGCTTACTCCCGCTACCAAATGACCAAGTTGAATCCGCACGCCAAGGAGTAATTGGAATTGTGCGTGAAGGTCGTAGCATCTGCACAAACTTATTTGCAGGTTTTTCGCTATCTGATGCCTTATTCACTGATAAACTCTATCAAAACAAACAGCTAAAGACGGGTTCATTTTGGATTTTACATACGGTCAAGCAATCATAATTGGCTTTATTCAAGGAATAACTGAACTTTTTCCTATTTCAAGTCTTGGGCACGCAATATTAATTCCAGCCTGGATTGGCGGTTCATTTCGAGAATTTATAAGTGAAGAAAATCAATCATATTTGTTAATCACTATCGCTATGCATTTAGCAAGTTCTGTTGCATTATTTCTAGTATTCCGTAAACGTTGGGTTGGGCTAATTAGTGGAAGTTTTAGAGCAGTTGCTACAAGAAACTATCAAAGCACTCCGTTTAGGGTTCTCAGCTATATTGTTATCGCCACAATTCCGGTCGGAGTTTTGGGATTAGTCTTTGCCGATTATTTTCAAAGTATTTTTGGCAATCCCGCATACTCTGCGTTATTTCTAACTCTAAATGGCCTTCTACTTATTGGCGCCGAAAGATTATCCAGATCCGATATAGCTCACGAGTTTCATGATTCTGATGCTGAAATTGATCATCGGGTAAATGCCAAAACCGCACTAGCAATTGGTTTTGGCCAAAGCCTTGCACTCTTTGCCGGTATTAGTCGATTTGGCGTAACAATGAGTGCTGGATTACTTAGAAAGCTAAGTCACTCAGTTGCCTCGGATTTTGCATTTTTGCTTTCATTACCTGTCATCATCGGAGCATCGATTATCAAACTGCCTGAGCTATTCACAACCGATGCCAAGGATTTACTTGGTCAAATTTTGGTCGGATCAATTGTTTCATTCATCGCGACTTATTTCAGTGTCACATTTTTGGTCCGTTGGTTTAAAACTAAAACGCTGTACCCATTTGCTTTTTACTGTCTATTTGCTGGAGTTATCTCTTTTATAAGGTTTGCCTAGATGTTCACCGGAGCGGGCACAGTCTTAAATATCTTAACAATTGTTATTGGTGGCGCCCTTGGTGTATTTATTGGCGCAAAGATTAGTGAAAAATTAAGAAACTTAGTTACTGATGTATTAGGTTGTGTAACAATTATTTCAGCTGCTGATGCACTCTCAGCTTATTGGGATGTTGAACTTCAAGAATCTATGCCAAAGGGATGGGTAATTTTGGTAGTTATCTTTTCATTATTAGTTGGAGCATTAATCGGTTCTGCCCTAGCTATTGAGGATAGGCTTGAATTTTTAGGCAACAAATTAAAGAGTCGGTTTAGTAAAAATGGTAGTTCAAACTTTGTTGAAGGCTTTGTATCTGCTTCCTTGATTTTTGCAATTGGTCCACTGGCAATTTTAGGAAGTATTTCAGATGGGATGGGCACTGGTATTGATCAATTAGTCCTGAAAAGCACCCTTGATGGTTTTGCCGCATTGGCATTTGCCGCATCTCTTGGGTGGGGAGTTGCTCTTTCAGCACTTCCAGTTGGTATTTACCAATTCGCTTGGACAGCAGTTGGGTTATTTCTTGGCGCAATTTTAACTAGTTATCAAGTAGCAGCAATGACCGCTGTTGGCGGAATTTTATTAATTGGAATCTCTCTAAGATTACTTAGAATTAAACAAATAGCTGTAGGAAATTTGTTACCCGCTTTAGCTTTGGCTCCTTTATTTGCCTTAGCAGCTCATCAATTTGTTTAAAAAGTTTTAGCGTCAATCACAAATCTGTATTTAACATCACTGGCTACGGTCCGATCGTAGGCGGTATTTATATAGTCGGACTTAATTACCTCGACATCGCTAACAATATTGTGTTCACCGCAAAAATTAAGCATTTGCTGCAGTTCAGCTATTCCGCCAATCATTGACCCAGATAGTGATCTTCTTTGGCCTAGTAGTGTGCCAGCATTAACCGCATAAGGTTTTCCAGGAAGTCCGATTACTACCAAGGTTCCATCTAGTTTAAGCATTTGCAAATATGGCTCCAGGTCCAGATCTGCTGAAACCGTATTAAGTATTAAATCAAAACTTTGCTTTAATTTATCAAGCTCTTTTATGTCTTTAGTAACAACAAAATGATCGGCTCCCATTGCTTTTGCATCCGCTTCTTTTTCAGGAGAGTGGGAGAAAACCGTTGTCTGTGCTCCCAGGGCATGAGCAAACTTAACTCCCATATGTCCTAAACCACCGAGACCCATAATTCCAACTTTTTTACCCGGTCCTGCATTCCAATTTTTAAGTGGGGAGTAGAGGGTAATTCCGGCGCACATAAGGGGTGCAACACCAGATAATTCCAAGTTTGATGGGACATGGACCGCGTAATCCTCATCAATTACAAACTTATCTGAATACCCACCAAATGCAATAGTTTTTCCATCTCGCTCTAAAGTGTTATATGTACCAGTCATGCCTTCAACACAATATTGCTCAAGTCCTGCGCCACAGCTTGCACAATTTTTACAAGAGTCAATAAAAACTCCTACTCCGATTAGTTCTCCAACTTTAAACTTACTAACCTGTGAGCCAATTTCGATTACTTTCCCAACAATCTCATGTCCTGGCACCATTGGAAATATCGCAGGACCCCATTCCTCGCGTGCTTGGTGGATATCAGAGTGACAAATGCCTGAATAGTAAATATCTAAAGCGACATCTCGTGGACGAAGTGAGCGTCTCTCAAATTCAAAATCTGCTAAAGGCGCCTTTGCTGAAGTTACCGCATATCCTCGAGTTTTCATGTTCTCCTAGTTGTTAAATGGAAGTGATTGTTCACTTGCTGGGTTAGAAACCTTTGAAGTTACATTTCTCATATGATGCCTTCGACAGAGAACTTCATATGCAACAGTTGAAGCAGTACTTACATCACCAACTACAACCTGTTCACCCTCAGTAACCATCTTGCCATTTACGGTTCGAGCGTTGTGTGTAGCCCGTTCACCACACCAACATAGTGCTTCAACCTGCAGTGTTTGAACTCGATCAGCTAGCTCAACTAAGCGAGCACTACCTGGAAAAAGTTTAGTTCTAAAGTCAGAAAGGATTCCAAATGCGTATACATCGATTCCAAGTCCGTCTACAATTTTTGCTAACTGCTCTATTTGCTCTGGTGAATAAAATTGTGCTTCATCGCAGATAATAAAACTTATCTTTCCACCAATGGATAATCTTTCAACAATTAACTTATGCAAATTTAAATCTGGATCAACTTCAAGTGCGTCTATTTGTAGACCTAATCTTGAAGAAATTAAACCCTTACCTGCACGGTCTTTACTAGTGAAAATAACACCTTCACGTCCACGTGAGCGATGATTGTGGGCAGTCTGTAAAGCAAGGGTGGATTTACCACTATCCATAGTTCCGCAGTAATAGATTAGCTCGGCCATGTGCTCATTCTGCCAAGATAGTTTGAATTTGAAGACCAGGACGTGCGGCTTGAATTCGTGATCTTCCACCTAATTGGCTTATCTCAAGCAGAAATACGAGACAGGTCGGGATTAGAGAGGCTTTTTCAATTAGTTCAACCGAAGCTAGCGCCGTGCCCCCAGTTGCCAAGCACATCATCCACGATTAAAACTTTTTTGCCCGCAGGCACTAGGTCTGAATGAATTTCTAAAGTTGCTTGTCCATACTCGAGTTCATAACTTTGGGAGATAACCTGACCTGGTAATTTCCCACTTTTCCGTATCGGAATGAAACCTTTACCACTAAGGACTGCAACTGCAGAAGCTAAAATAAAACCACGCGCCTCAATTCCTGCGATGTAGTCAGCATCTTTGGCATACGAAGCAATTTTTTCACAGCAATCATTTAGAGCCTTAGCATCTGCAAGCAATGGGGTTATATCTTTAAAAATAATTCCTGGCTTTGGAAAGTCGACAATTACTCGTATTAGATCACTAGTCATCTCACCCACTCGCGAATCATATTCAGGAAAGGAAGATTTTGGTGTCCGGGAGGGGAGTTGAACCCCTAAGCCCTTACGGGCACTAACACCTCAAGCTAGCGCGTCTGCCAATTCCGCCACCCGGACCTATTTGTATTTTAACGCAATCTGAATTGAAGGGAAATTGAAGTTTTGTAGCACAATATCCCTATGAAATTAACTGCGCAGCAAATCATCGAGCTAGAAAATGAGACGATTTTGTTTTGCCAAGAAATGATTCAAATTCCGAGTGTGAATCATGGTGAGGGTCGTGGAGATGAGAAAGCGATAGCCGCTTATGTTGCCGGAAAACTTACAGAAGTCGGTATCGAATGTGAATTAATTGAAACCGCACCAAACCGGGTAAATGTAGTTGCCAAAATATTAGGAAGTGATACTTCCCGTCCTGGATTGGTATTGCATGGCCATCTTGATGTAGTGCCTGCAAATGCTTCTGACTGGTCAGGTTGATCCATTTAGCGGTGAAATTAAAGATGGTTTTATTTGGGGTCGTGGCGCAGTTGATATGAAAGACATGGATGCCATGATTTTAGCTACCGTAAGAATGTGGAAGCGCATTGGATATAAACCACCTAGAAATGTTTTATTAGCATTTTTTGCTGATGAAGAAGCCTCGGGAACTTATGGATCTAGATGGTTAGTAAAAAATCGTCCAGAGCTATTTGCTGGTTGCAGCGAGGCAGTTTCTGAAGTTGGTGGTTTTTCAGTAACAATTAATGGTGGACATAGGCTCTACCTAGTTGAAGCTGCTCAAAAGGGTATTGCTTGGATTAAGTTAAGTGCTAAAGGAACTGCAGGACATGGTTCATTTATTAATCGCGATAACGCAGTAACTAAGGTTTCTGATGCGGTTTCAAGGATTGGCAATTACCAATGGCCACAACTTCTTACTAAAACTACCGCTCAATTCTTTAAGAAAATAGCTGAACTAACGGGTGATAAATTTGATCCAAAAAATGTGCAACCACTTCTTAACCACTTAGGAAATGCAGTTAAAATGCTTGGCGCAACGATTTCAAATACGGCAAATCCAACAATGCTAGAGGCTGGGTATAAGGCAAACGTAATTCCTCAAAATGCTAGTGCTGTAATTGATGGCAGATTTTTGCCTGGGTATGAAAATGATCTTCATCGAAACAATAAAGAAGCTTGCTGGCGATGAGATTGAAGTTTGAGGTTCTTACTCGTGATATCGCACTTGAAGCTGAGTTTGCTGGTCCGTTGGTTGAAGCAATGTGTAAGGCTATTAATGTTGAAGATTCAGCAGGAATCCCGGTTCCTTATTTAATGAGTGGTGGAACTGATAACAAAGCTTTGCATGATCTTGGAATAGTTGGATATGGGTTTTCACCTCTAAGACTTCCAGAGGATCTTGATTTTTTTGCGTTATTCCACGGAGTTGATGAGAGAGTACCTATTGATGGCCTTAAATTTGGCGTCAGAGTTCTATATGAGTTTTTAGAGAATATTTAATTACCTGATATTTCATTTAGTGCCTGCCTAACTTGATCTGGCAGAGTAATTTGCTCAACAGTTAATATTCCACGAAGTTGAGCTCCAGTTCGCGCTCCGATTAAAGCGCTAGTAACACCGGGTGCATCTCGAACCCAAGACAAGGCAACCTCAAGTGGTGAATAACCAAGACCATCAGCTGCAATGCAAACAGCTTCTACTATTTGTTTTGCACGCGGTGTTAAATATGGCTCAACAAAATTAGCAAAATGTGGTGAGGCTCCTCTGGAATCAGAAGGCACGCCATCACGATATTTCCCAGTTAGTACGCCGCGTCCAAGCGGAGACCAAGCAATGAATCCTAAATTAAGTGCTGACGTCGCAGGAATTACTTCCTCTTCAGATTTTCGATTTAAAAGTGAGTACTCATTTTGCGCACAAGTGATAGCAGCCTTACCAAATATTGGATTCTGTAGTGTGGCAGATCTAGCTAATTGCCAGCCATTAAAATTACAAACACTTACATACCTAGCTTTCCCAGAGCTAGTTGCATAATCTAATGCTGAGAGCGTTTCTTCAAGTGGAGTATTTTTATCCCATGTGTGCACTTGCCATAAATCAACATAATCAACATTTAATCTACTTAGAGATCGATCCAAATCTGAAATCATCTCATTTCGTGAGTTATTTATCTGCCTAACACCATCTTTAAAAGAGATCCCAGCTTTTGTAGCAAGAAAAAGATCATCACGTTTTACAAGTGTCCCAATAAATCCACCGAGAACTCTCTCAGCATCTCCGTCACCGTAAACAGCAGCGGTATCAACTAAATTTCCACCTGCTTCAACAAATTCTTGTAACTGTTGCGCGGCTTCATTCTCATCGGTATCTCGACCCCAAGTCATTGTGCCCAGGCCAAGTCGTGAGATCGATACTCCGCCTAATTTACGCCGTTCCATGGTTGGTCAGGCTAGCAACAAGAGGTGAAAATTATCGGTAACCTTGCCAAATGCCGATTGTTTATATGTTGCGTCATGCCCAATCTGTGGCAAATACCAAAGGTATTTTGGCTGGGCAGGATAATTCAGTTCAGTTGTCTAAGGATGGCCACAAACAGGCACAAATGCTCGCGCCGTACTTATCAAAGCTTAAAATAAATCGCATTTACTCAAGTCCACTTACCCGATGTATTCAAACTATTCAGCCTTATATGCAACTTAATCCTGATCTGGATTTTGAAATTGATGAGAGCTTTATTGAAATGGACTATGGCAAATGGTCTGGCAAGAAACTTTCTCTTCTAGCACGTGATCGTAGGTGGCGAAGCGTTCAAAATAAACCATCAACTTTTACATTCCCACAAGGTGAGAGTTTTAGAAGTATGCGCAAAAGAGTTGACTTAGCTTTAGCAGAGTTAAGCAAAGAAAAGGGTGTGGTTCTAATTGTTACACATGGTGACATAATTAAGAATGTCTTTGGCAAGCGCGCTTGGCTTACCAATTGATCGTTTTCAGAAATTTGTGGCTGAACCAGCCTCACTAACAGTCATAAACTTGGATAAGAATAATTCAACGGTTCTGCAAACAAACTATAAGATTTCTGCAGAAATAGTGAAGAAGTTTAAGCAAAATCAACTAGGCGGCGGCAATTCTCTATCTGCTGCCACAAAATGGTGGCGCAGGTAGATGCCAAGAATTATTTACCGCCACCAACCTGCAACTCGTTTTATTGTGAGTGCTATTGGAGACCCAGGTGAGCGCCAGTTTTTTATTCAAGTTAAATCTGCTGATGGAATAAATTCAGTCACACTTGAGAAAAGCCAGGTTATTGCTCTTACCCAGCGGTTTGAGGATTTAATAAGAGAGTTACGTCGTGGAAAGTTAGTTCCACCAGCAGATCTATCTGCTGTGGCAGATGTAGATGATTTGCCAATGGAATTGCCAATTGATGAAGATTTTCAAGTCGGTATAATAAGCATTACTTGGGAAAATGATCTGGTTGTTGTAAATATTCAAGCCATATCCCAAGATGATGATTTAATATTAGATGATTTAGATTCAGGACCGGATCTTTTAATTGCCACACTTAAGATCAATCAGGTTAAAGGATTCTGTGAGCGTGCTAAAACTATTGTTAGCGCCGGTAGGCCAGCATGCCCATTTTGTGGGCTACCAATTGATCCATTGGGGCATCTATGTCCGAGAGCAAATGGATATCGGAGATGATTCCTAAAAGTGAATTAATATCATCTGGAGAAATTACTGTCGTCGGCAGGTTAGTTGATGCGTCAAATGCAACACTACTGGCAAATATTAAAGGCTGTGATCCAAAGGTTGAAATTATTTATAAACCAGTTGCAGGTGAGCGACCGCTATGGGATTTTCCAGATGGTGATTTAGCAAGTCGTGAGTATTCAGCATTTTTACTAAGTCTCATGGCTGGTTTTAATTTAGTCCCTTTCACTGTTCTTCGTGATGGACCATTTGGCTATGGCATGGTTCAAGAGTGGATTGATATAGATGAAACTGTAGACGTTGTTGAGTATGGGCAAAGTGATGATGATCAGCTCCGAAAACTTGCTTTATTTGATGCCGTAATAAATAACGCTGATCGAAAGTTTGGACATCTATTACTTGATAATCAGGGAGTGTTAAAAGGGTGTGACCATGGAATTTCATTTCACTCCGAAGATAAGCTCAGGACAGTGATCTGGCAGTTCTCTTCATTAGCCCTTGATCCAGAAGAAATCACCCTGCTTAATAAAGTCAATGCACTTGATCTTGAGCAAATTTTTAATCAGTATCTAACTGCTAGTGAGATTAGTGCCCTACGCCAACGGGTCAATGTGTTGCTTGAAACGACAGTTTTTCCTGAACCAAGTCAGTTAAGGCCTGCTATTCCATGGCCACCGGTCTAAGGGATAATTAACTATGAATAGTTGGCCACAGATCTTTCTACCTCCGTTAGATGATTATGTCTTTCCGCAATTAAATCTTTTAGATAGTAATAGGGGATTGGTAAAGGCATCTACATCACAAAATTTTTCTATCTACGTCTGCGGTATCACCCCTTATGACTCAACTCATCTAGGTCATGCCGCAACTTACTTAGCTTTTGATTTGATTAATAGGTACCAGATGTTAGCAAAGCATCAAGTAGATTTTATTGAAAATGTTACAGATATAGATGATCCGCTGCTCGAGCGAGCTAAGAGAGATAATCAAGATTGGCAAACTCTTGCGCAAGAGCAGATAGATCTATTTAAATCTGACATGTCTGCATTAAGAGTTATCCCACCTAAGAAATTAGTTAAAGTTACCGAATCCTTTGACTTAATAGAAAAATTTATAACCCAACTATCAGATCGCGGCTTTTTATATAAAATAGAGGAGGACTATTACTTCTCAGTTGGAGATTTTTTGGAAGATCTGCCAATGACAGTCGATCAAGCAAAGATAATTTTTCAGCAGCGTGGTGGTGATCCTGAGCGGATTGGCAAAAAACACCCACTTGACCCAGTCATATGGTTAGCAAATCAGGAAGGTGATCCTGGGTGGCCAAGTAAATTTGGGTATGGCCGTCCCGGTTGGCATGTTGAGTGCACCGCAATTGCTTGCAATCATTTAGATAACTTAAACAGCGATCCGATTATTGATCTTCAAGGCGGCGGATCGGATTTATTGTTTCCACACCATTATATGAGCGCAAAAATTGTTCAAGCTGCCTATGGACGAGAATTTTCCACACTTTACATACATGCAGGAATGATTGGTTTAGACGGTGAGAAGATGAGTAAATCTAAAGGTAATTTAGTTTTTGTTTCTAAATTATTAGAAGATGGCGTAGACCCGATGATCATTCGCTGGGCGCTGCTTACTGGGCACTATCAGAGTGATCGTCAGTGGAGTGATGATCTACTTAAAAAAGCTGAATCTGAAGTAGGGCTTATGCGAACCGCTTTATCGAGAACTGAAGTTGCAGATACTGATCAATTATTAAAGGATCTTATATCTGATCTTTCAAATAATCTTGATACGCCTTCAGCATTAAATCGATTAGTTTTATGGGCAAAAGAATCACAAAAAGATGCTCACCATAATCAATCTGGACAAGTATCTAGAGCAATTGATTCTTTACTGGGTTTAGCACTGTAATTTTAGAGTTTATCAACAGATAGTTAAGGTAAAGTAAGGCTAATGATGAAATTGTTCAGGCGCATATCAAAGGAAAAATCAAACAAAAGTGGCGCTATTTTATTTGATATGGATGGAACTTTAATTGATTCAGAACCCCTTTGGCTTAAATCTGAAATAGAAATAATGGCTGAGGTTGGCTGCCATTGGGATGAACAGGATCAAATCAATTGCTTAGGGGGACCAGCTGAGCGAACAGAGCTTTATATGCAGGAAAGAAGTAAAAATGTTAAGCCGTATGGCTATTTTATAGATCGCTTACATGAAGTTATGAAAACTAAAATTGCAAATGAGTTAGAACTTATCCCAAACGCTCTTGAACTACTTAAGGAATGCAAAGATATTGGTATTAAAACTGCTTTAGTAACTGCAAGTAGCAGAGATCTCATGACGATCGTACTAAAAAGATTTCCACTCGGTACATTTGATGTTGTTGTCTCTCGAGACGATGTGAAAAAATCAAAGCCCAATCCGGAGCCATATTTACTTGCAGCAAAGCAACTATCTGTTGAAATATCTAAATGTTTAGTGTTAGAAGATTCTTTAACAGGCGTTGAATCAGGTTTGCGATCTGGAGCCAAAGTTATTGGCATTCCACATCTAGTCCAAATGCAAGAGAATCCTAGCCTTAGAATAATTTCTTCATTAGGAGATATTAAGTTAAATGATATTCTCACTTGGTATCCGTTTTTAACAAGTAAGATTGAATCAAATGAAAGATCGTAATTTTAAATATGGTGATCGAGTGCAACTCACCGATAATAAGGGCAAGCTTTATTCAATTACCCTAACTTCCGGGGCTGAGTGGCATACCCATAAGGGCATGCTTAAGCATGATGAGTTAGTTGGTCTGCCTGAAGGATCAATTGTCCAAACAAATGGTGAGTTAAAGTTTCAGATTTTTAGGCCTCTATTAGCTGATTACGTACTCTCAATGCCAAGAGGTGCAACAATTGTTTATCCAAAAGATGCTGCCATGATTTTAGGTGTTGCCGATATTGGCCCTGGCATTAAGGTACTGGAGGCAGGTGTCGGCTCTGGGGCATTGAGCATTTCAATTCTTCGTGCAATAGGAGAGAATGGATTTCTTCATTCAGTTGAAATCCGCGATGATTTTGCACAAATCTCCCAAAACAATGTCACTAGTTATTTTCAGCAAAATACCAAAAAATTGGAAACTAACTATCGGCGCACTTCAGGATCAGCCATTTGACGCAGATTATGATCGGGTGATTTTGGACATGCTTTCTCCATGGGATTGTGTTGAGACTGCGTCAAAAGCATTAGTACCTGGGGGAGTGCTACTTAGTTACGTAGCAACTACCACGCAGCTATCAAAAATTGCTGAAGCAATCAAGGACTCTGGGAATTTTACAGAGCCGGAATCCTCAGAAACTATTGTTAGAGGATGGCATCACGAAGGTTTAGCAGTTCGGCCTCAACACAGGATGATTGGGCACACTGGTTTTCTTATTTTTGCCCGGCGAATGGCCCCAGGTGTTGCAGTACTACCAAGGAGACGTAGGCCTTCTAAGGGTTCCTATGGAGTTACTGAATAATTAGACTTACAGATACAAGATCTACAACAAAGATTAAAGTTTCATTCGGTGCAATTCCACCGGCAGAACCCTGTGCTCCGTAACCAAGATCAGGTGGAATAACTAATAATCTTCGCCCACCCTCTTTCATTCCTGGTATTCCTTGTTGCCAACCAGCAATAACACCACTTGAGTGGAAATGTTGCAGTCTGTCCGCGATCCCAAGATGACTCAACCACTTGTCCGGTTCCCCAAGCCATTAATGTGTAATGAACTTCAAGAGTTGAAGTTGCAATAGCCTCTTTGCCACTTCCAATAAAGATATCCTCTGAAAGCAGAGGTTGCTGGAGCTTGACCAGATGGCGCAGTGATGCTCGGTTTGCTCCCTTTAGTACCACCTACTTTCTGGAAGGGCCGATGGTGATTGTCCTTGGTTGGTCATTGAATCCACGCCCCCGTCGGTTGAGCAGGCAGTAATTAGAAAAATAGGAAGAATCGCTAGGGCTAATTTATGGGTTTTTCGCACATGTAATCTTAGCAAAGATTTTACTTATCGCTAACCTAAGGCCATGAGCGCCCAAAAAACAGAGCGGTTAATAAATTTAACCTTGGCCCTACTTGCAACAAAGCGACTATCTAACCAAGTCTGAGATTTTTAAAGCCGTTGCCGGATATAGCGGCTCACCTGAAACTATGGAAAGAATGTTTGAACGAGATAAGGATGAACTTAGAAGCTTAGGAATTGAGATTGAAGTTAAGGGAATAGATCCACTTTTTGAAGATGAACAAGGATATTTAATTAGAAGTGAAACATTTCAACTTAGTGAGAATGAATTCAGCTAAAGAAGAGTTGCTTTATTTAACTATGGCAGCAAATTTATGGCATGACTCAGCTCTTGGGAGTGACTCAAAGGCGGCCCTTCTTAAAATTCAGTCTTTAAGTGGCCCAATCGAAAGCGATGCTGTAAATACGCCTGCGGTTAGAGATAGCGAAAGTGCTGCGCTTCTTTCATCAGCTTTTGAGGCAGTTGATACTGAGCAACTAATAAAATTTGGCTACAAAGGCAAAGAGCGTACCGCTCAACCATTTGGACTTTATACCAGAGATGGATTTTGGTATTTAGTTGCTCGTGAAGAGGATTGAAGTAAAGTCATTCAAATTATTGCGAATTGAAGGAAAAATAGTTAAAGAAGGTAAAGCTGGTTCTTTTAAGAAACCACCTGAATTTGATTTAATTAAGTTTCTATCAAACTCTAGGTCTGAACAAGAAATGCAGGCGCAGGTTTATGTAAGAAAAGAGCAGGCTCATGTTTTACGAAGTAAATACTCGGCTAAGGAAATTAATGAAGAATGGGATTTAATGTCAATCCCATATATTTACGAGCAGGAGATTATTGAAACTATTCTATGGTATGGAACAAATATAATTGTGGACAGTCCGGCTAGTTTGCGAAGTGAAGTAATATCAAGGCTTAAGGTGATCGCAAATGGTTGATAATGCAGCAAATCGCGCCTTGCGCACTATGGATTTAATCCCATACATTCTAGAAAATCCTGGAGTGTCAATTACAAAACTTGCTAAGCAATTTTCTGTTACCGAAAAGCAGATTGAAAGTGACTTGCAGCTTGTGTTTATGTGTGGGCTACCAGGCTATACGCCATATGAGTTAATAGATTTAATCTTTGAAGACGGAATAGTCTCGATAATTGATCCACAGGTACTTGATAAGCCAAGGCGATTTACTAAAAGTGAATTAGTTGTCATAGCACTTGGCTTACAGCTATTAGGTGAACTAAGTTCTTCTGATAGCACAAGGTTAAGTAAGATTAAATTGCTGTCAAATAAAATCACTCAACTTGGAGGTAGTAACTCAGTTATTTTTGCCCCAAGTAGTAGCAAGTCACCTTTTGTGGAAGTGATATCAAAGGCAATAACTAATAAAAAGAGTTTAACTATTCAGTATCAATCATTAGTTAAAGATGAAGTTAGTATAAGAACGATTTTTCCTCATAATCTTTATTTTATGAATGGAAATCTATATCTCTCAGCTATGGATTTAGCCGCTAAGGCTGATCGGGTATTTAAAGTTGAATTAATTAAGACCTGTGAGGTTGGTAATGATATTAGTAGTGAGATTGTTAATGAGAATAATTCAACTATAGAGGTGATTTTGGATGTACAGAAAACTTATAAGAATTTTATCGAGCGGAACTCTTCAATTATCACTGCTGTCGAAGAACAAAAGAATTGTTTTAGAGTTCACTTAAAGTTGAGCAACTTAGAATGGCTCAAACGCAGTATTCTCAGTAATTCACCTGGAATTAAGGTGATTTCGCCATCTTTATTAGCCCAAGAGGTATCTGCATTGGCGACCTCACTTCTAGCCTCATACCAGGCAGTGAAACCAATCTAGGGTAGTATTTCGGTATGAACGCACTTAAGCCATGGCATCTAGTTGTTTTAGCAGTTGTTTTCTTAGTTCTATTTGGAGCAAAGCGACTACCAGATTCTGCAAGGTCATTAGGTAGATCACTGCGGATCTTTAAGAGTGAAGTCCAGGAGTTGAACAAAGATGATTCTGACGGAGACAAAAAAACAAACCCAAACTCTGATAACTAGGTTTTATGAGTAATCGCCGTGGCGGCAAAATGCCACTGCTTGATCATCTTCGCGAGTTTCGTACTCGGTTAATAAAATCTTCTCTCGCTGTTGTATCTGGTGCCACTATCGGATGGTTTTTGTATCAACCAATAATTAGATTGTTAACATTGCCATTCTGTGACTTAGGCAGCACGTCTTCACCAATTACAGGTCAATGTGGTGATCTTTATGTTAATGGAATTCTGGGTCCGTTCAACCTACATGTAAAAATTGCACTTTTATCTGGAATCATATTTGCTGCTCCAATCTGGATTTATCAGCTTTGGGCATTTATTACTCCTGCTTTACATAAAAAAGAGCGAAGAGTCACATTAGCTTTTGCGGCAGTGGCCACACCACTATTTGCTAGTGGTTCATATTTAGCTTATTTAATATTGCCACACGCAGTCGATGTCCTACTTGGTTTTACACCAAATAATCTTGGAAATTTAGTACGCTTCGATGAATATCTTGATTTTGTATTGCGCTTGATTTTAATATTTGGAATTGCATTTATTCTCCCGTTATTTTTAGTTGCCTTAAATTTACTAGGAGTAGTATCAGGAAAAGCGATACTAAAGCCCTGGCGTGTAGCAGTATTTCTTTGCTTCCTTTTTACCGCAATATTTACTCCAACTCCAGACCCAATAACCATGACCTTATTAGCAATCCCACTTTGCTTGCTCTACTTTGCTAGCGGCTTATTTGCACTACTTATTGATCGCCGCCGTAGTAGTAAAACTGATTTAGGTACAAGCGCATCACCAATTGATAAGCCTGAAGAAATCTAAAATGTGGCTTCTTGTTGCAAATGAATCTGCAGGGAAAGGAAAGGCGCTCCAATTAGCTACTCAGTTTACTGATTTATTGAGCCAGGCGAATCAGAAGTTTACGCTAATAATTGAAACAAGCTTTGAGAAAACTGTTGAAAAATTGAAAACGGAACTATCCACTAACTCCTACAATAAAGTGATCGCAGTTGGAGGAGATGGCTTAGTAAATCTTTGCATTCAGCACCTTGCTCAGTCAGGGATTACTCTTGGGGTAATTCCAGCTGGTACTGGAAATGATTTTGCTAGGGCCGTTGGTGTAAATAAAATGAGCATGACTCAAGTATTTAATCTTTATACAAGAACAGATCCCGTAAAAATTGATCTAGGTCATGTAAAATCAAGCACAAATGAGATGTGGTTTGTTCAAGTATTAAGTACTGGTTTTGATGCAGAAGTTAATTCTCGAGCAAATAAAATTAAATGGCCTAGGGGTAAATCTAAATACACAATTGCTACAGTAAGAACTCTTGCAAGATTTAAGCCTATTAATTATAAGATTGATATAGATTCAAGAAAATTTGATCAGTCTGCCATGTTATTCACAATTGCAAATGGTGAGACATATGGTGGGGGAATGAGGATCTGTCCTGGTGCTTCAAACTCAGATGGTATTTTTGAAATACTTTTAGTTAGGCCAGTTTCGAGATATGTTTTACTAACAATTTTCCCAAAGGTATTTAAAGGCAATCACATCCCGCACCGAAAAATTGATACATACCGAGCTAAGGTAGTAACAATTTCAGCACCCACATCTTCCTATGCAGATGGTGAGTATGTCGCTCATTTACCAATAACTGTGACTAATGTTGGCAATGCACTATCTACTTGGCTAGCGCCATGACCTTAACCCCATCTCAAAATTATGCTAGAACTAAATCATTAGGGAAATTTCCTAAGACACGAAAATTTGCTGAATCTTTTCCATTCGAACTTGATCCGTTTCAGGTTGAGGCTTGTCACGCATTAGAGAGCGGAAAAGGTGTTTTAGTTGCTGCTCCAACCGGAGCTGGTAAAACGATAGTTGGGGAATTTGCTGTTGATTTAGTTATTGGTTCTGGTGGAAAATGTTTTTATACAACACCCATAAAAGCATTATCTAATCAAAAATTTGCTGAATTAACAGAAAAATATGGCGAATCAAAAGTTGGCTTATTAACTGGTGATACTTCAATAAATTCAGAGGCACAAATTGTGATTATGACGACTGAAGTCTTAAGAAACATGATTTATGCAAATTCATCGACAATAAATGAACTCAAGTATGTTGTAATGGACGAGGTGCACTATCTAGCAGATAAGTTTCGTGGTGCGGTATGGGAGGAGATTCTTATCCATCTTTCAGATGCGGTTCAAGTGATTTCACTTTCTGCTACAGTTTCAAATGCTGAGGAATTTGGTGAGTGGTTGCAAACAGTTCGAGGTGATACTGAGGTAATTGTTAGTGAAATAAGGCCAGTTCCTTTATATCAGCATGTTTTGTTTGGTAACCGGCTACTGGATCTATTTGGTGAGAACCTTAAACTCAATCCAGAGCTGACCAGATTAGAGCGAGATTCTTATCGCCAAATTAGAGGCAATTGGCGAGATAAACCAAAGGGTCCCAAACCGTTAACCCGCTCTGAAATTGTTGAAAAGTTGGACCGGGAAGGCTTACTACCTGCAATTACTTTTATATTCTCAAGAAACAATTGTGATGCTGCAGTCAGACAGTGTCTTGCAGCTGGTCTTCGGTTAACTAATTCACAGGAAAGAACTGAAATCAGATCTGTTATTTCTCGTAATATGAAAAATCTGGCAGAAGAGGATCTAGTTGTACTTGGATATTATGAATGGGCAGATGCACTTGAACGCGGAATTGCTGCACATCATGCGGGATTACTACCAGCATTCAAAGTTACTGTTGAAGAATTATTTCAAAGAGGTTTAGTAAAAGCAGTATTTGCCACAGAAACCTTAGCTCTTGGAATTAATATGCCAGCACGGACAGTTGTTTTAGAGAAATTAAGTAAATGGAACGGTGAAGGACATGTAGCAGTCTCACCCGGGGAGTACACCCAGTTAACTGGCAGGGCAGGCCGTCGTGGTATTGATATTGAAGGAAATGCTGTAATTCTTTGGAGCAATGATTTAGATTCAACATCTGTTGGTGGTCTTGCATCGACTCGTACTTATCCGTTAAAAAGTTCCTTCAAACCTACATATAACATGAGTATAAATCTGATATCTCAATTTGGATCAGAGCGGGCTAGAACTTCATTGGAATCTTCACTTGCTCAGTTTCAAGCTGATAAGGCTGTCGTTGGGTTAGCAAAGCAAATTCGAAAAAATGAGAGCGTAAGAGATGGTTTATATTCAGAAGCAAAGTGTCATCTAGGTAATTTTATGGAGTATGCGCAGATGCGTGGGGAAATAAAGAAACTGGAAACTGATAGTAAGCGAAGTAAGCGTAAACGTGCTGAAATAGAGGAAGAAATTAGTGCGATCCGTAAGCGAATGAAAAATCATATATGTCATACATGTCCTGATCGTGAAAATCATTCTAGGATTACCGAGCGAGCACAGCGACTGCAGCGTGAAATTGATGGATTAACTGAACGAATTAATACTCGAACAAATGTGATTGCAAAAAGGTTTGATAGGATCAAAGTCATACTAGATAAGTTTGGTTATATAAATAATGATGCTATTGCAAAATCTGGGAAGATGCTTGCAAAGATCTATGGTGAAACCGATTTGCTAATTGCTGAGTCAATTCAATCTGGAGTCTTTAACAATCTTTCACCGGCAGATTTGGTTTCTGTTATATCATCTTGCATATACGAGTCTCGAAATGAGGAAGCGGCAAAAGTGCCAAGGGGTGATATTCAAATCGCTTTGGCAGCTATTTCAAAGATATATTCAAAAATTCATGATGCCGAAAGCGATTTAAACCTAGAACCTATGCGGGCGCCAGATTTTGGGTTTTGTTGGGCTTCTCATAAATGGGCGAGTGGCCAGTCTTTAACTTCTATTTTAAAAGGAACTGATTTAACTGTTGGCGATTTTGTAAGATCTATGAAACAAATAATTGATTTACTCAGACAACTACGTGCTGCTGCACCCGAACTTCAAATAATCATTGATCAGGCACTCACCAAAATTGACCGGGGTGTTATTGCCTACGCTGGAGCAGCAGTATGACTCTAATGCTCTTAGATAGTGCCTCACTTTGGTATCGTGCATATTTCGGCATGCCAGACACTTTAGTTTCTCCAACTGGGCAACCAGTAAATGCAATTCGTGGATATTTAGATATGACCTCGCGACTATTAGTTAAATATCAACCAAATCGAATAGTTGCATGTTTAGAGGGTGACTGGCGCCCATCCTGGAGAGTTGAATTATTTCCAGATTATAAACTTAATCGATTAGATGAAGAAGGAGCCGAGGAAGAACCAGATACTTTGGGGCCGCAAATTCCAATATTGTTAGATGTTTTAGACGCACTCGGAATTCCATTGCTAGGTGTTGATGATTATGAAGCAGATGATTTAATGGCTACGTTTAGCGTGAAGCAGACTGGTCCAGTAAGAATTGTTACCGGTGACCGCGATCTTTTTCAACTAGCTGATGATAAGCGCGATGTAAAAATTGTTTACTTAGCAAAGGGAATATCTAATCATGATCTGGTGGATCTAAAATGGATACAAGATAAATACCAAATTCCAGGAGATCGATATGCACTATTTGCAATGATTCGAGGTGACTCATCTGATGGGCTACCTGGCATAAGAGGAATTGGCGAGAAGGGTGCAATGTTGATTGCTAATCTTTTCAAGACAATGCCTGAAGTAATGGAAGCTGCCGCTGGTGCAGATGAAAGATTAAGTGCGAATATTAGAAAGAAATTGCTCGAAAGTAGTCAATATGCTGCCATCGCACCGAAATTAGTAGGTTGTGCATTAGATGTTGCAATTCCAGAGATGGAAATTGCAATGCCTAAAAAGCCAAAATCTCTCGAAAAAATATTAAAACTACAAGATGAGTTTGGTCTTGGCGCCAGTATTGATCGCATAATGAGTGCACTTAACTGGGTTTAGAATGAATTACTTATACGCCGGCCTTGCAGGGCTAATATCATCAACAGCTTTTGCGCCGTTATCTTTTTGGCCTTCTGCATTTATTGGGCTAACGGTCTGGTATTTTCTTTTAATTAAGTTGCATTTAAGAAGCAGAATATATATTTCATATGTTTTTGGGTTAGGCATTCTTTTGCCAGTTCAGTATTGGACCGGCATATACGTCGGCAATCTTCCTTGGCTAATACTTTGTTTTGCTCAGGCGTTTATCTTCACGCTCCCAGCTTTTTTTGTTGGCAGACGTAAAAAATTTAACCAAATAGCATTTGCTTGCTCATTCGTGGCTGTTGAATTACTTCTCCGAACTATCCCTTTTACTGGATTTGGATGGTCACGGCTAAGTTTTACTCAAGTCGATGGTCCATTGCAATTTTTATACTCTAGCGGCGGTGTGGTGCTAGTTGCATTTTTTATTGCTCTGATTAGCTCAGCAAAGTCAGTATTAAGCCTTGCAATTATTTCATTAGTTATTGCTGGACTTTCCTTCCTTCCACGGATTGAAACTACAAATGAGAAAAGCTCTGTGGCATTAATTCAAGGGGGAGTGGTAAACCTTGGATTAGATTTTAACTCGAAACCTAAGGAGGTTTTTCTCAGGCACCTAAAGCAAACCTCTGATTCAGTTAAAGTCGGCCAAGTTGATCTAGTAATTTGGCCAGAAAATGCTGTAGATATTGATGTTAATAAAAATTCAGAGGTTAAGAACCTAATTAGTGAAAAATCAGCTTCCTTAGCAACGCCAATATTAGTTGGTGGAGTCACAAGGTCTGGAGATAACCTCTTAAATCAATCATTTCTATTTGATTCCGAGATTAAGCAGACGTATACAAAGCGCTATTTAACGCCATTTGGGGAATATCTACCATTAAGAGTTATGGCTAATAAAATTTCAAAATATTCTAGTAAAATAACAGATTTTAAAGCCGGGGATAGAGATACGAATTTTATAATTAATGGCGCTCACATTTCAGACTTTAATCTGTTATGAACTCATAAATGATTCTTTCCGTGATCAAATTAGTTCCAATTTTCTAATTATACAAACAAATAATGCAACCTTTGGAGATACCGCTCAACTAGATCAACAATTAAACATTGCTCGAGTAAGAGCAATTGAGACTGGTCGATTTATTGCTTATGTCTCAACTACTGGAACTACTTCATTTATCGATAATCGCGGAAAAGTAGTAACTAAACTGCCAAAATTTGAGCCCGCAACACTATTTGGTGAACTAAATCATGTAAATGGTCAAACTGCTACACAATTTCTTGGTAAGTATTTAGAGTATCTAGCAGGAGCATTTCTCTTGCTAATTATTTTATATAGAAAAAAGGGGAGTAGATGGTAAATGTTTTAGTTATCATCCCTACATATAACGAGTCAGAGAATATTACTGCTTTACTGTCCCGTCTAAACGGGGTTCGAAATGAACTTAGTAGCAGCTATAAAATTGATATATTAATTGTTGATGATAATTCACCAGATAAGACTATAGATACTGCTCGATCTATAAATATCGAAAACATATCGATACTCAGCAGGTCAATGAAAGGTGGTATTGGACCAGCTTACTTAGCAGGTTTTGAACTTGGCTTAAAAAATGATTATCAGTATTTTGTTCAAATGGATGCAGACTTAAGCCATATGCCAGAGCAATTAGAGAAGCTACTTGAAGTAGCATCAAGTAAAAGTTTAGTAATTGGAACTCGTTGGATGCCAGGCGGGTCCGTTGTTAATTGGCCATTTCGCCGCCGCTTCATCTCCAAACTTGGCACCAAGTACGCTTCATTTGTTCTTAATCTTAGGTATAAAGACTTAACCTCAGGTTATCGAGTAGTGCCCCGACAGCTTTTAGAAATGCTTAATCTGAATGGCATTGAAACTAAAGGCTATGGCTTTCAGATCGAAGTTGCTCTTAAGGCACATGATGCTGGATTTGAGATTAAGCAGGTACCAATAACCTTTATAGAACGAGAAAACGGCAGATCAAAGATGGGGGCTAAAATTGTTTGGGAGGCTTGGTTTAAAGTCAGCATTTGGGGTTTTAAGCGTATAATTAGCCGCCGATAATCTACATTATGTAAAGTAAGAAAGATCTAGTTAGAGGCCAACTCCTCGATCGGCAGACAACTGCACACCAGATTTCGGTCGCCATACACACCATCAATTCTTCCCACAGTTGGCAGATACTTTCCGGCGCGACCTATTCCAAACTCTTGGCCGTTAGGAAATGCAGCATTCTCCCTTGAATATTTACGGTCCCACTCTTGCGAAACTAAATCTCCAATTGTGTGCGGTGCATGTCGTAGCGGTGAATCCTCAATTGAAATTTTCCCGGACTCGATCTGAGCTATCTCACTTCTAATACTTTCCATAGCGGCTAAAAACCGATCAAGCTCTCTAATATCTTCAGATTCCGTTGGCTCGATCATCATGGTTCCAGCTACTGGAAAACTCACAGTAGGTGCATGAAAACCATGATCCATTAATCGCTTCGCAATATCATCAACAGTTACACCAGTGCTTTTAGTTAGCGGCCTGATATCGATAATACATTCATGCGCGATATGTCCATTCTGGCCACGGTAAAGAATCGGAAATAACGGATCAATCTTCTTAGCAAGATAATTAGCGGATAAAATCGCAACTTCAGTTGCTTTTGTTAACCCAAACCCGCCCATCATTCTTATATACATCCAAGAAATTGGCAGAATTGATGCTGAACCAAATGGTGCACCAGAGACCGGACCTGGCCCAGTTTTAGGACCTGCCAAATCATTATCTGGGTGATTAGGTAAAAATGGAGCTAAGTGAGCTCTTGCAATTACTGGTCCAACCCCTGGTCCCCCGCCACCGTGTGGGATACAAAATGTTTTATGAAGGTTTAAATGGGAGACATCAGCGCCAAATTTTCCAGGCTTTGCTACGCCAACTAAAGCATTTAGATTCGCCCCATCAACATAAACCTGACCACCAGCATCATGTACTAGTTCACAGATTTGCGAGATAGCACTCTCAAAAACTCCATGAGTTGATGGATAAGTAACCATTAGAGCAGCAAGATTATCTTTATGTTGCTCAATTTTTTCTTTCAGATCACTTAAACTAACATTGCCATCTTCATCACAAGCAATAACAAAAACTTTCATTCCAGCCATTACCGCACTTGCTGCATTCGTGCCGTGTGCACTTGAAGGTATTAGACAAATATCTCTATTTTCTTCACCTCTACTATCAAGATAGTTTCTAATTGCAAGCAAACCTGCAAACTCCCCCTGTGAACCTGCATTTGGTTGTAAGGAAACAGCGTCATAGCCGGTAACAGCTATCAGCCATTTACTTAATGAATCAATTAATTGCATGTAACCTTCAGATTGGTTAGCGGGAGCAAATGGATGAATTAAGTTAAATTCTGGCCACGTAATTGGAATCATTTCTGAGGTTGCATTTAATTTCATTGTGCATGAACCAAGAGGAATCATGGTTCGATCTAATGCTAAGTCACGGTCTGAAAGTGATCTTATATACCTAAGCATCGCTGTTTCTGAGTGATATGTGTTAAATAGTGGGTGAGATAAATAATTTGATTCACGCTTTATCACCGTGCTAACACTCTTCTCACTAGTATCTGCTGCCTCAAAGGCTTTTAACAACTTTAATAATATCTGCTTCTGTTGTAGTTTCATCAAAAGATACGGATAGCTCACCTTTTGAAATCATTCTGATATTAAATCCTGCTGCTAGCGCGGATTTAGTGATTTGTTCAGCTTTTGTGCTACGAATATAGACAGTGTCAAATATTTCATAATCATCAACATCAAAGCCACTCTTCTTTAAACTACCCCGAAACCTGTATGCAAATTTTTGAACTCTTAAAGCTATTTCAGCTAAACCATCTGGGCCATGCCACATCGCATAAAATGCAGAAATTACTGCAAGTAAAACTTGGGCGGTGCAGATATTTGAGGTCGCTTTATCCCGGCGAATATGTTGTTCCCTAGTTTGTAATGCCAATCTAAAGGCAGGGTTGCCATGAGTATCAACTGATTGTCCAACTAATCGACCAGGAAGTGATCTTTCTAATCCATTTTTTACTGCCATAAATCCTGCATGTGGTCCGCCGAAACCGACTGGTACGCCAAATCTTTGCGCAGAGCCAACTGCAATATCAGCGCCGTACTCCCCCGGAGACTTGAAAAGGGTCAGTGCTAGCAGATCACAACTAATTATCGCTAGCGCGTTTTGCTTTTGAATATCCTTAACAATATTAGTTAAATCTTTAACTCGTCCGTTGCTATCTGGATATGCAATGATGGCAGCAAAAATGCCCTCAGGAATTAGATCCTTACCAAGATCATTTTCGATTACCTTAATTTTTAATGGCTTTGCCCTAGTTTTAATGACTGCTTTAACATGTGAGTGTAAATTAACATCAATTAAAAATGCGGCTTCATCACTTCCCTGCCAAACTCTGCGAGCAAGCGTCATAGCTTCGGCTGCTGCAGTTGCTTCATCAAGCATTGATGCATTTGCAATCGCTAATCCAGTCAAATCAGTAATTGCAGTTTGAAATGCAAAAACAGCTTCGAGTCTTCCTTGGCTGATTTCTGGTTGATACGGTGTGTAGGCGGTATACCAACCTGGATTTTCCAAAACATTTCTTAATACAACTGGAGGTGTAATAGTGCCGTAGTAACCATTTCCGATAAAAGATTTTACGACAGTATTCTTCTTAGCAATTTGTGCTATCTCTTCAATAGCTGATACCTCTGAAATCCCGGCTGGCAATACTTTTTCAATCTCACCTTTAATGTGAATATTTTCTGGCACAACTGCTTTAATGAACGTGTCTAAATCTTTGTATCCAAGCTCAAGCAGCATGGTTTGGATTTGGTATTGATTTGGGCCAATATGACGGGAAGCGAAATCAGATCTGTATGTCATAGCCCTCCCCAATAATTAATAGATTGGGAAGAATAGTAATTGCTTTAGGCGCCCTTGAGTTTCCTGCGCTGGGCTAATTCATCGTTAGATTCACCACTTACCACCAAGGAACCATCAGTTAGGCTCTCCCCTTGAAGGGTTGCAAGTGAGCCTTCAACTTCAGTCCAAACTTTTCCGATTGCTATACCGAATACTCCTTGGCCTCCTTGTAAAAGGTCCACAATCTCATCGGCGCTAGTGCACTCATAAATAGATGCGCCATCACTCATTAAAGTAATACTCTCAAGATCTGAAACACCGCGAGCACGAAGATGCTCAACAGCCGTGCGAATGTTTTGAAGTGAAACTCCAGTATCAAGTAAACGTTTAACAATCTTTAAAACTAGAATGTCTCGAAATCCATATAAACGTTGTGAACCTGATCCGGCCGCTCCCCTAACACCTGGCTCTACTAACCCAGTACGCGCCCAATAATCTAATTGGCGGTATGAAATTCCAGCTGCAATACAAGCGGTTGCACCGCGATAGCCGATCTCTGCATTGTTGCTCATGGGGACTCAATTCTAGGGGGAAGGCTTAATTGTAGAAGAGGTAGCCGTGTGATGGGCCTAACGACACGTAAAACTTTAACCCAAGGTTGAGGGTTGGACTTATCCGAGGAAATCTTCTGGATTTATCTGGTCTAAAAACTCCTTAAACCGCTCTACTTCATCCTCTGCCTGGTCTGGGATCTCAATGCCAGCCTCACCTAGTAATTCATCACTAGCTAAAATCGGTGAACCCATCCGCAGTGCTAACGCGATCGCATCACTTGGCCTTGCTGATATTGCTGGGCCATCCTCAAAATTGAGTTGTGCGTAAAAAATTCCATCTTTTAACTCAGTCAGATAAACAGTCTTAAGTTTTGCGCCCAACTGCCCCAAAACATCTTTAAATAGATCATGGGTTAAGGGCCGAGGTGGAATTACTTCCTGTTGGGCGAATGCAATTGCAGTTGCCTCAACGGCTCCGAGCCAGATTGGTAAATAACGCACACCATCTGTTTCCTTTAACAAAACTATTGGCTGATTTGAAGGCATCTCAACTCGCACGCCCATTACTTCAACTGGATGATACTTAGCCATTTTACGACCGCTGCTAATTACTTAGCTCGGTGTAAGCCGGCACGAACTAAGGAAGCATGCAACCTTATCGATAGTGATGCCAACTCTCGCTCAACCTCTTCTGCTCTTGCCTTTGACTCTGACCCCTTTTGCCTAAGCAGTGGAGTTGTTATCTGTTCTACCAAACCAATTTCTCGATCAGCAGCAGTTTTAAAAGCTCTTAGGTGTCTTGCGCCAATACCAAAAGCAGAAATTTCCGCAACTGCCTTAGCAACTGAGAGGCCATCACTGTCATAATGTCGACCGCGGATTGAAATTAATCCGTAAGACTCTATTTCAGTTAATTGCTCATTGGTTAAATTTGATGCTGCTAAGAGTTCAGTTCTCGTTAGGCGAAGATCATTATCACTTGCAAACTGATCACTAGTTAGTACGCCATCATTTGCAGCAAGTCTGGGTGAGGCAACACCGCCAACACTCTTAGCCGGTGATAAACCTCTATCCATTGCATCAAGATTTTCTTTAATTACCTTAAGTGGTAGATATTGATCACGTTGGGCAATTAAGACAAACCTTAATCTGTCTAAATCAGTGGTTGTAAATTTTCGATATCCACTTGGAGTGCGTTGTGGCTCGATTAAACCCTCAGCCTCAAGAAATCTAATTTTTGAGATAGTGATATCAGAAAACTCAGTGCGCAATCTCGATAAAACTTCGCCAATGCTTAAGTAGGCTCTTACTGGAACACTCACTTATTGCCTCCAATAAATAATGTCAGATGATATTTTCCAATCTGAACCTCATCACCTGGATTAATCACTGCTTCTCTCACTACAACTGCATTTAAATAAGTTCCGTTTAAACTTCCCAGATCCTTAATCGTGTAGCCACCAGATTTAGAAATTAAAGCGTGAGACCTTGAGACTGTAATGTCATCCAGGCATATTTCATTGTTTATATCTCTACCAATTTTTGTCTCAGCTGCATCTAATAGATAGCGCCCACCAACTCCAGCACCTTTTAGAACTAATAAAATTCCAGCCCCATTTGGTAGATTTTTCACAACATCTTGCTGCTCAGCAGTTAGTGATTTATAAAGATCATCGCTGCGCACACCTTCAGGAATGGCGCGCAGTTGACGTAAATTTAGAGTTGATGTCAGGTCATTAGGTGGTGTCGCTTTATCTGCCATCTCTGCCCCAATCTTTGTTACCTTCAACTATAGGCTCACAGTATTGGCTCGCGCTAGGCGGGTCAAGCGGTTAATTCTTGGTATTCCTTTGCAGATAGCAGGCTTTCCTGCAGCTTCGGTGTGGAAATTTCGATCTCAGCAATCCAACCATCCCCATATGGATCAGAGTTAATTACCTCTGGGTTTGTATCTAGTTTCTTATTAGTTGCAATTATTGTGCCAGTAATTGGAGCATAGATTTCAGAAACAGATTTCGTTGACTCAACCTCACCGCATACTGAATTAGCACCTACGCTACTTCCCTCTTTAGGAAGTTGAATATAAACAATGTCACCGAGCGCAGCTTGGGCGTAATCAGTAATACCAATTCTAAATTTAGTTGCAGAGATTTCTAATACCCACTCATGCTCTTTGGTATAGAAAAGCTTATCTGGAACATTTGACATCTAATCTCCTATTAATAACTTTTAGGGTGCTTAAGCCCTAGAACTAGGTACTGCAAACCTGTGTAAAAGTATAGGCTGGTTCCCCAGATAGCAAAAGCCCAACCAACTATATAGCTAGCTTGTCCGATATATGCCAAATCCTCCAGAAGAAGTAATGGAAAGGCATATAGTAAATTAAAGGTAGCGGCCTTACCTAAGAAGGTAACGGCAAGGAAAGGGATCCCCTTTAATTTTTGATAGATAATTACTAAGAACAGTATGAAATCTCGAACGAGGATTGAAATAACAAGTACCCAAGGTAGATAATCCTTACTTGCAAGAGCAATGATTACGGCAGCTATGTATAGACGGTCCACTGCTGGATCAAATTTTGCTCCAAACTCTGATGTTTGATTTAAATAGCGAGCAACCTTGCCATCTAAATAATCAGTAACCCCACCTAAAGCGATCACTACAAAGCTTGCAACTGGCTTATCGGCCACCAAAAACAGATAAAGAAATAACGGAACACCAAGGGCTCTAAGAAGTGTTAGCGCATTTGGAATATTAAGCATTGTCTCGATCCTTTATTTTTACCGCCACCTCAATTGGAGTCCCATCAAAGCCGAACTCCTCACGCAGGCGTCGCTCGATAAATCTGCGATAGGCAGTTTCTAAAAATTCAGTAGCGAAGACCACAAACTTTGGCGGACAAGTTCCCGCTTGGGTAGCAAATTTGATCTTAGGTTGCTTTCCACCCCTTACCGGAGGTGGGTTGGCTCCAACTAACTCACCGAGGAATGAGTTTAGCTTGGCCGTTGGAATCCGCTTCTCCCAGTTTTTAAGTGCGGTAGTAAGTGCTGGTGCTAACCGATCTCGATGCCAACCCGTTTTAGCCGATAAATTAACTCGCTGCGCCCATGGATAACGTTCAAGTTGGCGATCAATCTCTTTATCAAGAGTCAGTTGTCGCTCTTCATCAACTAAATCCCATTTATTCATAACTATTACCAAAGCTTTTCCCGCTTCATCTGCCATGCTAACGATTCGAATATCTTGCTCAGTTAAAATATTTGAGGCATCAAAAATTACTAATGCCACCTCTGCTCGTTCAAGTGCAATCTGTGTTCGAAGTGAGGCGTAGTAATCAGTACCACTCGCCTGATGAGCCCGCCTTCTAATTCCTGCGGTATCAATAAATCTCCAAGTCGCACCACCAAAATCAATTAATTCATCCACTGCATCCCTAGTAGTTCCTTCAGCATCATCAACTAAAACTCTTGGCGCACCTGCCAGAACATTAAGCAAACTTGATTTTCCGACATTAGGGCGGCCAACTAAAGCTACTCGCCGATATCCATCATCAACTTGAGCAGTGCCAACCTCTGGCAACTGAGAAATTAATAAATCAAGCAGATCACCACTTCCTCTGCCATGCAAAGCAGAAACAAAATGCGGCTCACCTAGGCCAAGATTCCAAAGAGAGTAACCATCAGACTCATCCTCGGCATTATCAATTTTATTGCCAACTAAAATTACTTTCTTTCCACTCTTGCGAAGTAAATCAACTAGAGACTGATCTTCATCTAATGCTCCAACTTGAGCGTCAACCACAAACATAACAAGATCTGCTTCAGCAATTGCAGCTTCTGAACCAGCAGTTATTTTTTCTGATATTCCCTCCGGCTTAACCTCCCAGCCGCCAGTATCAATTAGAAAAAATCTTCGCCCATTCCATTCCGCTTCATACTTAACTCGATCTCGTGTAACACCTGGAGTGTCCTCAACTATTGCCTCTCGCCTACCAATCATTCTGTTAACTAAAGTTGATTTACCAACATTCGGTCGACCAATGACTGCAATAGTTGGTAGACCTAGCAAATTACGTTGTTTAAGCCATTTCCAAATCTGATCTGTTACTTCATCTAACGAAAGCCTTGTTGAATCAATAACTGCAGCATCTTCTGCTTGAGTGAGGGGTGAAATCTTTCGGTTTGAGTCAATTTCATCGCGATTTGCCAGTGATTGGCCAACTTTTTCTTTGCCTATATTTTCAGCCATCTCACTTTCGCGCCGTTTTGCTCGCTCGGAAATATCTGCATGAAGATAGATTTTAAGTTGCGCACCAGGTGCTACCACTGTGCCAATATCACGCCCCTCAACAACAATTCCTATTGGTGCATCGGTAATATATTTTCGCTGTAAATCAATTAAAAGTTTTCGAACCCCCACCATTGCACTGATCTGACTTACCCGATTATTTATTCGCTCAAACCTAATCTGTTCTGAAATATCACTGCCGTCGACACTAATTTTTGGTTCAGCTGGATTGGTATCAAAAGAAATATCTGATTTTTCAAGATAGCGAATAATCTCTTCTTCATCATCAACATTATTTGCAAGTGCAATATAAGTTGCAGCTCGGTAAAGTGCTCCAGTATCTAAATAACTCCAGTTAGCGCGAAGTGCGATTGCTTTTGCGGTGGATGATTTACCTGATCCACTTGGACCATCTATAGCTAACACCAGTCCAGACATGACCGTAGTCTATCTTTAGTGACTAAAGATATTTATCGATTTTTAGTGGGATGAACCTTAAAGCCAAGTTTTTCTAAGTGCTCGGAGAGCTTTATGCAATCCGATTCCGAAAGGGCGAGTGTGATTAAGCCAGTCTCTTGGCCAGGTGAATGCTCGATGCTTAAATCCTCAATATTTACCGCAATCTTCGCGCATTCATTAAATATAATTGCAAGTTGCCCAGGCTTATCATCGATAACAATTGGTAAAAAAGCATAATCTCGTGATTTAGCACCATGTTTGCCAGGGATTTTTTCTTTACCTTTTCTGCCTTTTTTCAAAAAATCTTCAATCTCTTCTTTCTTATTAGAAACAAGACTTTTCTGTACTCCTTGTAAGTTTGAAATCAGTTTTTCTAGTGCAGGTGTTAAAGATGATTGGTTGGCAAGAAATATTTCACTCCATAATTTTGAATCTGAGTTTGCCAATCGCGTTAAATCACGAATACCTTGACCGGAAATATTCAAATTATCTTCACTTACCTCAAGAAGTGAAGCCGCAAGAGATGAGCTTAAAATCTGTGGAAGATGTGAAAGTTTGGCAACGGTTAAATCATGTTCTGTACTGCTCATTTGATATGAACTACCACCACAGATTTCAATAAAAGCATCAGCAACCAGTTTTGCCTTCTCACTAGATTTAGAGCCGGTTATGAGAACCCAAGCTCTTCCAATAAATAAATCAGCTCTGGCGCTTTGCGCTCCACTCAATTCACGTCCAGCCATTGGGTGAAGTGAAATGAAATTCTCTGCATTATCTGATAATTCTTCAACCTTAACTAAAAGATCAGACTTTACGCTAGCTAAATCACAAACAATGGAGTTGGGATTTGCATTTAATTGTTCAATAACTACTTTTCGATTTGCACTGATCGGCACAGCAACCACAATTAAATCTGGCTCTGAGATTGGAGTACTTTTGACTAGATCCTGTGCTAATTGAGCAGAGTTTGAATCTAAATCCATCATTTCAACTTTAATACCCGCTGATTTAAGGCAAAGGCCGATTGATGTTCCGATTAAACCTGCGCCAACTATGCGTACTGTGCTAATCATTTAACTATTGAGCAAGATCTTTGCGTAGTACTGAGGCTCCACCGAGGTATACATGCTTAATATCGGCCAGATCTCGGTCTAAATGGGTATGAATAAGCACTCGTACAACTCTTGGCAACGCATTTTTTACATCAATCTCAACTGAACACAACAGAGGTATGCCACCAAGTCCGATTTGCCTAGCTGCCACCGCCGGGAACTCAGACCTAAGATCAGGAGTTGCAGTCAGTATTATTGAGATCAAATCTTCATTACTTACTTGATTTACTTTGAGCATCTCAGATAACAGCTGACTTACCTGCTTAACCATTTCAGCAGCAGTGTCTTGCTCAAGCTGCACCGCTCCCCTAATACCTCTAACTCGCATACGGCAATAGTATCTAGTCGAAGATAAATCATGATTAAGGTTTAATCTTTTAATCTAGATGTCGTTTTATAGAGGTATTTACTTATGTAATAGCGATTTATTGAGATATAGGTTTTAGAGCTATAACCTAAATAACCATATATAGATTTATATACTCAATTTTGAGCATGTTTTAGTCGATAAATCGTTTTTCAGGGGCTACCTAAATACCTATATATCGATAAATAGATATACTAAATAGCGACTTATTATTTTATATTTAAAAGGGTAAAGAGATTAGTTAATTCTTGTGAGTTTAAGACTCGGTGACGCCCAGATTTCATCTCCCCTAAGTTAATTGGGCCAAAATCCAGGCGGATCAAACGAAGCACCTTTAGGCCTAGGGACTCAATCAACCTTCTGATTATGTGATACCTACCCTCGTGGATTGTGATCTCAACCCAGTGGTGGTTTTTGCTAACAGCCCGGGCATGGACGACTTTGATCGCTCTGGCAAGACCATCCTCAAGTCTAACCCCTTGCAAAAGCTGATCTGAAAGCTGCTTGTTAAATTCACCTTCAATTTCAACTAGGTACTTTTTTTCCAGTCCATATGAAGGATGGGTTGCTCGGTGGGCTAGGTCGCCGTCGTTAGTAAGAAGGATTAGGCCCTCTGAATCCTTATCTAATCTACCAACGTGATAAAGCCGATCTTTTCTGTCTGCAAAATAGTCACCAAGGTTAGGTCGCCCTTCTGGGTCTGACATGGTAGAAATAATGCCAGCTGGTTTATGAAAGGCAAGGTAAGTCTTAGACTTATTTATCTTTAAACTCTCACCATTTACTTTAATGTCACTAATTTCCGGATCATATTTACCACCGAGCTCAATAATGATTTGTCCATCAACACTTACACGACCATCAAGAATTAATTGATCAGCTGCTCGCCTACTAGCAATTCCGGCATCGGCAATTATTTTATTTAAACGAGTTAGGCCCACGCATAAGTTTAGCGCGCTTAATAGGAATTAAAGAAAAGGGCTATTCGGTTAAGGTTGAAAGCAACTCATCTAAGCCATCAATATCAGGTAAGAACGGGGCAAGTGCGGGTAAATCCGCAATCGAATTAAGTCCCAATTTCTCTAAGAAAAATGATGTGGTCTGATACAAAACTGCGCCAGATTCTCCCTCAATGCCTGCCTCATCAACTAAACCACGATTAACCAAAGTCTTCATTACCGCCTCAACGTTAACCCCTCTAATCGCTGATACTCGCGCTCTAGACACAGGTTGGCGATAGGCAATTACAGATAAGGTTTCAAGAGCTGCTTGGGTAAGTCGCGCCTGTTGGCCATCTAAAACAAATTTTTCAACCAGTGGCGCCATCTCCGGATGACTGTAGTAGCGCCAGCCGCCAGATACTTGGCGGAGCTCAAAACCTCGCTGCTCTTGCTCATACTTTGCTGCAAGAGATGTAAGTGCTAAAAGAATCTCCTCAGTTGGTGCCTCGATAATTTGAGCTAAAACAAGCTCAGAAACAGGCTCATCTACGACCATTAGAATTGCTTCAAGGCAACGCTGTAGTTCAACTTCAGACATTATCGGCCTCATCTATCGTTTGTACTGGAATATCAAACTCATCACTTACTCTAACCTCTCCTTGGGCAGTTCCAACCCAGGATATTTGCAACTCCCCTAGTGAAATAACCTGTTCGAAACGAACAACGCCTTCTTTATAGAGTTCAAGTAATGCAAGAAACCTTGCAACTACAACTAGCGTGGAGTCGGCATCAGCTATCAATGCCCTAAAGGTGACACGAGAGGCTCGCCTTAAGTGTTCCACGACCTTTAAAGCCTGTTCGGCTACGCTTACCAAAGGTCGATGTATGTGCTCGATGTTAAAGGTTGGCGTTGTCTTTGGGGTTAATACTCTATTGGCAATAGCTGCAAACCTTTGGGATCCAACACCTATTAAAACCTCCGGTAATAATTGAGCAAAGTGCGGTTCAAGTGCTACTAACCTGGCAAAGGACTTCTCTTCTCGCTCAATACGTTCTGCGAAGATTGCAGAGAGTTCTTTAAAGGCTCGGTACTGAAGTAGTCGGGCAAATAAAAGATCACGAGCTTCAAGTAGAGCAAGATCTGCCTCGTCATCGATTTGTCCGGACGGCAGAAGTTTTGCTGCCTTAAGATCAAGCAAGGTTGCAGCTACTACTAGAAACTCAGTAGTTTTATCTAAATCCCAGCCATTTTCACTGTTTTCTAGCTGTTTTATATAGGAAATAAACTCATCAGTTACCGTACCGAGGGCGATATCGGTGATATCCATTTTATGTCGAGATATAAGTTGCAGCAATAAATCAAAGGGGCCATCAAAATTATCTAGGTGCAGGGAGAATCCAGATACCCGCCCATCCGTAATTGAGGCAGCTGGCACTGGCGTGGCTGATAAATTTTCCTGCGACATGCGCACAAGATACCGCCAGCATCCTTGCCTTTGCACTTGCCCCACCGTAGGTTGCCGACATGGGAAAAAACGCTAGAAAGACTTCTCTATATAACGCTAAATCGACAAACAAACCTGCCCTTTCTAAAACTCGTGAAGAAAGCCTTGCAACTACCTCTGATGTACTTGGTAAAAAACTTCGAAACTTTCCGGAGCCAACTAAAACTCCAGAAGCTGGCAATGCCAGAGTCATCTCAGTTGTAAACCAAAAAGGTGGGGTTGGAAAGACAACTACCGCAATTAATCTAGGTGCTGCCCTTGCTGAAGTTGGCCGTAGGGTTTTATTAATTGATTTTGATTCTCAAGCATCAATGACAACAGGTCTAGGTATTAAAGGAACTGCTCTTCGCGAGCAATACGGTTCAATCTGGTATTTGCTAAATGATTCCGAAGCAAAATTAGAGGATTTCATTCTGAAATCTTCCGTACCAGGTCTTGATTTCATTAGAGGTCATGAAGATCTAGCCGCTGCTGAAGCCGCATTTGTCTCTGAAATAGCTAAAGAGCATAAACTGCGAAAACTATTAGCACCTGTCCTTGATAGATATGATGTGGTTTTAATTGATTGCTCACCTTCGCTTGGCACATTAACCGTTAACGCACTTACCGCATCAAATGGAGTGATTATCCCTATGGAGTGTGAGTATTTTGCAGTTCTTGGGCTTTCACTTGTAAAAAAGACTATTCAAAAAATTAAAGAGAACACCAATCCCCAGCTTGAGATATTGGGAATTTTGGCAACTATGTTTGAAAAGAAAACTAGTCACTCCAGAGAGGTGCTAGAGCTAATTGATAAAGAGTTCCCAGATGAAGTCTTCGACACCATCATTTCTCGAACAGTTAGATTCTCTGAGTCAACGGTTGCTGGCGTTCCAGTAACTGCTTATGCAAGTAGTAGTACGGGCTCAGCTTCTTATCGTCGCTTAGCCCGTGAATTAATCGCAAGAGGAGGAGCTAAATGAGTCGCAGAGTAAGTTTGCCAGGCGCAGATGAATTATTTAGAAATACTGCAACACTCAGTGCTGTTCCCTCATCTCGTGAAAATACTGAAGAGATAACTCAAACTCCGGCAGCAACTGTCACAGCAAAAAATTCAGTAAGGCAAACTCCAAGACGCAGAGTTAACGCTTTTGATCGCGCGCCATCTGGGCGTGAGAAACATGATGAAAAGATTACGGTTTATCTATCCCCCGATGAACTTTATGATTTAGATCAAGCACGTCTCGCTTTGCGTGGTGACCTTGGGCTCGCAGTTGATCGAGGCAGAATTGTTAGGGAATCACTTTCAATAATTATTGCAGACCTTGAAGCTAAAGGTGATCAAAGTATTATTGCGCGCAGATTACGCGGTCGCTAAAACTTACTTCTAGGATGAGCGTTTGCGTAACTCTCACGCAAGTGATCAATGGTTATAAGTGTGTATATCTGAGTTGTAGTAACAGAGGAATGTCCAAGTAGCTCCTGCACAACTCTAATATCAGCCCCACCATCTAGTAGATGTGTTGCGAATGAGTGACGCATCGAATGAGGCGTAACTTGATCTGATAAACCAGCCCGCTCCGCCGCCTTTGCCACAAGATTCCATGCACTTTGCCTGCTTAATCTGCCCCCTCGTTGGTTTAAAAATAATGCTTTCTGAGTACTTACTTTTAATAAAGTCGGGCGAGATCTAACTAAATAATCATTAACCGCTGCAACGGCATATGAGCCGATTGGCACAACCCGCTCCTTGCCACCCTTGCCTTTTAATTTCACAGTTGTTGTGGGCCCAGCTTCAGAATCAAATGTTGAAATGTCTAAGGTATTTAAATCAATTAACTCACTAACCCTTGCGCCGGTCGCATATAAAAGCTCAACTAAGGCTTTATCGCGGCTTGAAATCAAATCAGTTCCTGCAATATTTAGCATGCTCATAACCTGATTAATTGTTAGAGCTTTTGGTAAGCGCTTACCAATTTTTGGTGGTTTAAAATTCGCAGCTGGATTATTAAACTTATGTTCCTTTGCAAGATATGTGAAATAACTACGAATACTTATCACATTTCGAGCAATTGATGATTCACCGATCTTAAACTCAATATTTTCCATACCGCGAAGCCAAGCCACGTACGAGGATAATTGCTCTGGAGTTACATTTTCAAGCGAAAGTTGGTTTGTCGATAAATAGTGAAAAAACTTCTCAATATCTAACCGGTAAGCACTTATGGTGTTACTTGCGAGGCCTTTCTCAATTGAAAGGTAATTAAAAAAATCAGCTAAATGATCACTTGCCATGCTTAGCGATCGCCGCCGCAATTAATCCTACAAATAATGGGTGTGGCTTTGTTGGCCTTGAAAGAAACTCTGGATGAGCTTGTGTACCAACATAATATGGATGAGTACTTTTTGGTAGCTCAACAAACTCAACTAAATGCTTATCAGGAGATAAACCTGAGAAAACTAATCCAGTTGCAGTTAACTGATCTCGATATTTATTATTTACTTCATAACGGTGGCGATGACGCTCACTTATTTGAGCTTTTCCATAAACATTTGCTACTACCGAGTTTGCAAGTAAGTCCGCTTTATATAAACCAAGTCTCATACTTGCGCCCATTTGCCCATTACCAGCAACAATTTCTATTTGATCACTCATGGTTGAAATAACAGGGTCACTTGTTTTCTCATCAAACTCAGATGAGTTAGCATTTTTTAACCCAGCTAAATTACGGGCCGCCTCAATCACCATGCATTGCAAACCCAAACAAAGACCTAAGGTTGGAATTTTATTCTCGCGGGCATATTTAAGTGCGCCTAACTTTCCTTCAATTCCCCGAACACCAAATCCACCAGGCACACAGACTCCATCGACATCACCTAGGTTAAGAGCAGCATCTTTATCACTGGCACAACTATCACTCGTTACCCACTTGATATTTACCTTTGCATAATTGGCAAAGCCACCAGCCCTAAGCGCTTCAGTTACTGACAGATAAGCATCCGGTAAGTCAATGTACTTTCCAACTAGTGCGATTGTTACCTCACATTTTGGTTTATGGACCTTATTTAAAAGATCTTCCCATTCACCCCAAATGACATCAGTGCACTTAACTCCTAGTCGCTTAACGACATAACTATCTAAGCCCTCTGCATACAGCACTTTAGGTATGTCATAGATTGATGCCGCATCAACTGCAGCTACCACACCCTCTAAATCAACATCGCACATTAAAGAAATCTTCTTTTTAACAGCTTCGGGAATTTGACGATCACTTCGAAGCACAATTGCATCTGGGGTAATACCAATAGATCTAAGAGCGGAAACGCTATGTTGAGTTGGTTTAGTTTTAAGCTCACCAGCAGGTCCCATATAGGGAACTAATGAAACATGTAAATAAAAAACGTTATCGCGGCCTATATCTTGGCGAATCTGTCGAGCTGCCTCAAGAAATGGCAATGACTCAATGTCGCCAACTGTGCCACCGATCTCGGTGATGACTACATCAACTTCAGGCCCTGCCATGGCCTTCATTGCATCTTTTATTTGATTAGTAATATGAGGGATTACCTGAACTGTCTCACCTAAATACTCACCGCGACGCTCTTTTGCAATCACTGCTGAGTAGATTTGACCAGTTGTTATATTCGCTGATCCATGCAAATTAGTATCGAGAAAACGCTCATAGTGGCCGATATCTAAATCAGTCTCTGCTCCGTCATCGGTTACAAAGACTTCCCCATGTTGAAATGGATTCATCGTTCCTGGGTCAACATTTAAATACGGATCGAGCTTTTGCATAGTCACTCGAAGCCCACGAGCACGCAGAAGTCTTCCTAAACTTGATGCAGTTAATCCTTTGCCTAAACTTGAGGCGACGCCACCTGTAACAAATATATGTTTACTCACATGATTGGCGGTCATGGAAGACTAGATTATCATGAATTTCTAACAATCGCCAATAACTCAGTTGCATGCTCTTGTGCGGTTTGTGAATCCTCCTGACCACTTAGCATTCTTGCAATCTCAACTTTTCTAGCCTCTGCACTCATTTCAATCACATCACTTTGAGTTACAGAACCATTTTCACTCTTTTTTACAACTAAATGATTATCAGCCCAGACTGCAACTTGTGCAAGATGAGTTATCACAATTACCTGCGCCGATTTTGCAAGTATTGCCAATCTTCTGCCAACTTCAACAGCTGCTTTACCGCCAACACCAGCGTCAACTTCATCAAAAATATATGTTCCAACTGGCTCAGCTTCAGCAATTACTACTTCAAGAGCCAGCATGACTCGTGATAACTCACCCCCGCTGGCCACTTTATTTAGTGGTAGCGCTGATGCCCCGGCATGAGCTGCAAATAAAATAGAGATCTCATCTAATCCTGCTGGCGTGTAATTTTTTGCAACATCAGCATCAGCCATTTTTTGCTCAATAATAAATTGTGAATTAGGCATAGAAAGATTTTTTATCTCATTTGTAACTAGATTTGATAACTTATCAGCGCCGTTTTGACGTGCCTTTGATACCGCCAAGGCTGCCTGCTTTAATTCAACAAACTGTAAATCTGCTTCTTTCTGCAACTGGGTAATTCGGGCACTACCGCCGGAGAGATCTGCGATCTTATCTCTAGCCCCTTGGCCATCTATTAGTAATTGCTCATATGCAATATCTCGATCACTGCCTTTTCCATATCTTTTTAGCAAAGAGTTTAAAGCGGCTTTACGCTCTTGTAAGGCAGCAAACCTAGCTGGATCTGCCTCAAGATTTGCTAGGTATGAAGTTAGGTCGCCACCAATATCTTGTAAATTTAGTAAGTTCTCAGTGAATTGATCGATTATTTTATCTAATGCGCTGTCTTTGCCCTTTATCTGATCAAGTGATTTTCGAATTTGCTGTAATAAGTTTAGTGCAGAAATATCCTCATCCTCAAGAAGATTAAGAGATTGTGCAAGTGCTTGATTTAGCTGTTCAACTGAACCAAGTTTGCCAATCTGATTTTCAATCTCAAGTAACTCACCACTTTTTGGAGATAATTTTGTGAACTCATCAGCTAATTCAGTTAGTAAGGATATTTCTTTATCAGCTTGGCTCAGCTGCAAAGTTAACTCCTGAATACGAGAGATAATTTGCTGATACTGCAGATAATGCTTTTGATACCCACTGAGATCTACACCTGCGAAGCGATCTAATAACTCTCTGGCAACAGTTGGTTTAGTTAATTTTGACGAAGAGGACTGAGCATGAATCTCAACTAAGGATGGCGCAAAAGCTGCAACTGCGGCAACGGAACTAACCGCTCCCCCTACTAAAACTCTTGATTTACCTTCACTACTAACTGTTCTAGTAATTACTACGCTGTCTTGATCAACTTCACCACCAGAGGCAGAAATCTCTTGGGCTAGATCTTTAGGTATAGAAAATTTTCCAGTAATTACCGCTCGCTCAGATCCTGATCTCACCAAATCTGCATCACTTTTATTTCCCAGAACTAAGCCAAGTGCGGTTAAAACCATTGTTTTACCTGCGCCTGTTTCACCAGTTAATACAGTTAAACCAGTTTTAAACTCGATGTTAGAACTTTCAATAACGCCAAGAGATCTAATTGAAATCTCTTCTAGATAACTTTTACTCTCTTTCTTACTCGCCACGCCAACCCTCGACCGGCAATTTAAATTTAGCTACTAATCGATCGGCAAAAGCAGCAGGCTTAATGTGGGCGAGCAGCACATCTTCCTTATCACTAGTTAAAACAATTCGATCATTTTTTTGCAGTTTTGTTCGCCTAATTCCATCTGCATTTAAATCAGCTGAATCACTTTCAATATCAATTACAATCTCTGATTTAGGTGAGATAACCATCGGACGTGTAAATAAAGCATGGGCAGCAAGGGGTAGTAAGACAAGAGCATCTACCTCTGGCCAAACTACCGGTCCACCCGCTGAGTAGGCGTATGCGGTCGAGCCAGTTGGAGTAGCGCAGATAACCGCGTCACACCACCATCTTGAAAGGGGGCGATGATCAATTTGCACGAAACAGATCAATCATTTGATGATCATTACGTTCAATAGTTACTTCATTTAAAGCCCAACCTGATTGCAGAACTTTTCCGCCCCTGAGTAATTGATAACTGAGGCTCATTCGTTCCTCGATCTCAAAGGAGCCTGTAGTAATTGCACTCGCGATATCAGATAAAGAAGGCCGCTCAATCTCAGCTAAAAAACCGACATGTCCAAGATTGATGCCGAGGATTGGCAATTTTTTTCCACGAAATATTTCAGCTGCACGCAGCATGGTGCCATCGCCACCTAAAACAACTGCTAAATCAACTTTACTTGAATCATTAAAATCCTTAGCACCATCTAGTTTAATTGTGGCAAAAACATCTAAGTTTTTTTCTTTCAGCAGCTTTGTTAAATCTTTTGCAGTAGTTAATGCTTCATTTCGGGTTGGGTGAATTACCAACAGAACAGAGTTAACTTTTTTACTCATGCTGGCCCCTTTGAAATCGCAAGATCTAAATCTACTTCTAATAAGGCTGGCGCGCCTTTTCTAAGCCACAGAAAGTACTCCACATTGCCAGCAGGTCCAGGAAGTGAGCTAGCAACTACTCCGCAGCAGCCTAAATTCTGTGCAAAGGCAGCATCTGCAACCTGTGAAACTGCTTCCTTTCGAAGATGGGCATCCCTGACCACGCCACCAGCGCCCAACTGCTCTTTACCAACCTCAAATTGAGGCTTCACCATAATCAAGAAATCTGCTTCCTCTTTTGCCACTGAAATTAATGCTGGCAGCACCAACTTCAATGAAATAAAAGATAAATCTGCAACAACTAAATCAATCTCTTCCCCCACCTGAGCAGAGGTTAAATTTCTTACATTTACTCGATCTAATATTTTAACTCGCTCATCTTTTTGAAGCTCCCACGCAAGTTGGCCATATCCGACATCAACTGCGACAACTTTGCGAATACCTCGTTTTAATAAGACATCGGTAAAGCCGCCAGTTGAAGCTCCGGCATCTAAAGCAGTTTTGCCTTTTACATCAATTTGGGAAAATGAATCAAGTGCGCCAACTAATTTATGTCCACCACGGGAGACATACTCAGATTGTTCATCAGCTAATGTGATTGAAGTTTGGGCATCAACTTGCGTAGCTGCTTTAGTTGCGCGAATTCCAGTTACTAAAACTTTGCCACCTTCAATTAATTCAACTGCCACATCTCTTGATCTTGCCAGCCCGCGCCTTACCAATTCGGCATCTAAGCGGGTCTTCATATATTTCTAAACTCCGTCAAGATTTGTAAGTGCTTGTTGCAGTAGCTCATGAACCCTGCTGAATTCAGCACTATGTGTTGAAATATCAGTTGTATTAATGGCAGCGATGCGTTCTTTAAGTTGAACTAGGTCAACTGCAATCGCCTCTTTAATATCTTCGCTCATGGATATAAGGTACCGAAAATCATTTGTTTATACTCACTTTTAACGAAAATAACGCTAAATAAAAATGAGCCCTACCTGAATTAACAGATAAGGCTCATTATTAAATTGAGTCCGGCGGCGATCTACTCTCCCACAAGGTCCCCCTTGCAGTACCATCGACGCTATAGGGCTTAACTTCCGGGTTCGAAATGGGACCGGGTGTTTCCCCTATGCTAAGGCCGCCGAAACATTATTGAGTTATCAAGTCAGATATAAAAAAACTTTAGAAATTAATCTAAATTTTTTATATCCCCGACCGTAGCTCGGGAACCACACAGTGAACGCGATTCAAATTTATTTTTTTGTTGTAGTTAAATCCTCGACCTATTAGTACCGGTCAGCTGCAAGGCTTGCGCCTCTTCCACTTCCGGCCTATCAACCCAATAGTCTCTTGGGGGTCTTACCTGGTAAACCAGTGGGAAACCTAATCTTGAAGCGAGCTTCCCGCTTAGATGCTTTCAGCGGTTATCCCTTCCGAACGTTGCTAATCGGCCGTGCTTCTGGCGAAACAACCGACACACAAGAGGTTCGTCCGTCCCGGTCCTCTCGTACTAGGGACAGCCCTTCTCAAGTTTCCTTCGCGCACGGAAGATAGGGACCGAACTGTCTCACGACGTTCTGAACCCAGCTCGCGTGCCTCTTTAATGGGCGAACAGCCCAACCCTTGGGACCTACTCCAGCCCCAGGATGAGACGAGCCGACATCGAGGTGCCAAACCTTGCCGTCGATATGGACTCTTGGGCAAGATCAGCCTGTTATCCCCGGGGTACCTTTTATCCGTTGAGCGACGGCGCTTCCACAAGCCACCGCCGGATCACTAGTTCCTGCTTTCGCACCTGCTTGACATGTCTGTCTCACAGTTAAGCTCCCTTGTGCACTTACACTCGACACCTGATTACCAACCAGGCTGAGGGAACCTTTGAGCGCCTCCGTTACTTTTTGGGAGGCAACCGCCCCAGTTAAACTACCCACCAGACACTGTCCCTGACCCAGATAATGGGCCGAGGTTAGAAACTCAAAACGTTCAGAGTGGTATTTCATTTTTTGACTCCACGAACACTGGCGTGCCGCTTCAAAGTCTCCCACCTATGCTACACAGAACGTTCCGAGTACCAATATCAAGATATAGTAAAGGTCCCGGGGTCTTTCCGTCTTTCCGCGCGTAACGAGCATCTTTACTCGTACTGCAATTTCGCCGAGTTCATGGTGGAGACAGCGCTCAAGTCGTTACGCCATTCGTGCAGGTCGGAACTTACCCGACAAGGAATTTCGCTACCTTAGGATGGTTATAGTTACCACCGCCGTTTACTGGGGCTTAAGTTCTCAGCTTCGCTCCGAAGAGCTAACTAGTCCCCTTGACCTTCCAGCACCGGGCAGGCGTCAGTCCGTATACATCGTTTTGCAACTTCGCACGGACCTGTGTTTTTGGTAAACAGTCGCTTGAGCCTATTCTCTGCGTCTAACTTATGCTTCGAAGGTAAACCTCTACACAAAAATTAGCCCCCCTTCTCCCGAAGTTACGGGGGTATTTTGCCGAGTTCCTTCACCACGATTCTCTCGATCACCTTGGTATTCTCTACCTGACCACCTGCGTCGGTTTCGGGTACGGGCCACTATAAACCTCGCTAGAAGATTTTCTTGGCAGCATAGGATCATCCACTTCGCCTTACGGCTCGGCATTAAGTCTCAGAGATTGTTCTGCGGATTTTCCTACAGAACCTCCTACACTCTTACCCCAGGTCAACCATCGCCTGGGTTGGACTACCTTCCTGCGTCTCTCCATTGCTTGACTACTAACAACTTGGGTCGTGCGCTCCATCAGCTATTGCTAGCCAACTTCAAACACTTAGCATTATTGATTCGTCATGGACGGTTTATTGCGGGTACTGGAATATCAACCAGTTGTCCATCGACTACGCCTGTCGGCCTCGCCTTAGGACCCGACTTACCCTGAGCGGATTAGCCTAGCTCAGGAACCCTTGGTCATTCGGTGGACGGGTTTCTCACCCGTCTTTCGCTACTCATGTCTACATTCTCACTTGTGTAACTTCCACGGCTGGATTCCTCCGCCGCTTCACTAGTTACACAACGCTCTCCTACCCATCCACACTCCTGGATCTTGCGACCGGGATAGTGTGTGAATGACAGAACGTCGGTGCTGTGCTTGAGCCCCGTTACATTGTCGGCGCGAAATCACTTGACCAGTGAGCTATTACGCACTCTTTTAAGGGTGGCTGCTTCTAAGCCAACCTCCTGGTTGTCTATGCGACTTCACATCCTTTTCCACTTAGCACAGGCTTTGGGACCTTAGTTGCTGTTCTGGGTTGTTTCCCTCTCGACAATGAAGCTTATCCCCCACTGTCTCACTGCCACGTTCTCACTTACTGGCATTCGGAGTTTGGCTGACGTTGGTAATCTTGTAGGACCCCTCGGCCATCCAGTAGCTCTACCTCCAGTAAGAAACACGTGACGCTGCACCTAAATGCATTTCGGAGAGAACCAGCTATCACGAAGTTTGATTGGTCTTTCACCCCTAGCCACAACTCATCCCCTAAATTTTCAACTTTAGTGGGTTCGGTCCTCCACGCGGTCTTACCCGCGCTTCAACCTGGTCATGGCGAGATCACCTCGCTTCGGGTTTAGATGATGCGACTTATTCGCCCTATTCAGACTCGCTTTCGCTACGGCTTCCCCTCGACGGGTTAACCTTGCCACATCACACTAACTCGTAGACTCATTCTTCAAAAGGCACGCTGTCACTGCACAAGGCAGCTCCAACGGTTTGTATGCAAACGGTTTCAGATTCTATTTCACTCCCCTTGCGGGGTTCTTTTCACCTTTCCCTCACGGTACTTGTTCACTATCGGTCACCAGAGAGTATTTAGGCTTAGCGGGTGGTCCCGCCAGATTCATACCGGATTACACGAGTCCGGTATTACTTGGGATACTAAAAACAAGATAATGAAATTTCGACTACAGGGGTCTCACCTTCTATGCCGGACTTTCCCACGTCCTTCATCTATTTCATTATTTTCTGACTTGTTAAATTAACGGCAGTTAATTTCATTTAGTCCCACGACACCGATCATGCAAGGCCTGCCGGCTTGGCACATGATTGGTTTAGCCTCTTCCGCGTTCGCTCGCCACTACTAACGGAATCACGGTTGTTTTCTCTTCCTGAGGGTACTGAGATGTTTCACTTCCCCTCGTTACCTTTGACTCTCCTATTTATTCAGAGAGAAATGACTGGACATTACTCCAGCCGGGTTTCCCCATTCGGTAATCCTCGGATCGAAGCCTGGTTGGCGGCTCCCCGAGGCTTTTCGCAGCCTCCTACGACCTTCATCGGCTTCTGGTGCCTAGGCATCCGCCATTTGCACTTATTAATTTATTTCTACATTTATTACAAAGATGCTCGCGTTCACTGTGTAGTTCTCAAGGTACGGGCGATGTTAATTAACATTGATGAGTTATTTTTATTTTCAATTTCTTAAAGTGATAAAAACATTTTCACCTATTAATTAACTCCAGAGGGTTCGTACCCTCAGGACCCAACAACGCGCAATATTTATCAACAAGTAAAATTTAAAATGAATTTTAAAAAGTAAATGTGGGGAAAATTAAAGTCAATGCTCCACTTATCTAAAGAAAGCTCCTTAGAAAGGAGGTGATCCAGCCGCACCTTCCGGTACGCCTACCTTGTTACGACTTCGTCCCAATCACCGATCCCACCTTAGGCAGCTCCCCCCTTGCGGTTGGGCCACTGACTTTGGGTGTTACCGACTTTCGTGACGTGACGGGCGGTGTGTACAAGCCCCGGGAACGTATTCACCGTAGCGTTGCTGATCTACGATTACTAGCAACTCCAACTTCATGAGGTCGAGTTGCAGACCTCAATCCGAACTGAGACCGGCTTTTTGGGATTCGCTCCACCTTACGGTATTGCAGCCCTCTGTACCGGCCATTGTAGCATGCGTGCAGCCCAAGACATAAGGGGCATGATGATTTGACGTCATCCCCACCTTCCTCCGAGTTAACCCCGGCAGTCTCCTGTGAGTCCCCAACTAAATGCTGGCAACACAGAACGAGGGTTGCGCTCGTTGCGGGACTTAACCCAACATCTCACGACACGAGCTGACGACAACCATGCACCACCTGTATAGAGCCCTTGCGGACATGACATCTCTGCCACTTTTCCCTATATGTCAAGCCTTGGTAAGGTTCTTCGCGTTGCGTCGAATTAAGCCGCATGCTCCGCTGCTTGTGCGGGGCCCCGTCAATTCCTTTGAGTTTTAATCTTGCGATCGTACTCCCCAGGCGGGGCACTTAATGCGTTAGCTGCGTCGCAGAAACCGTGGAAGGTTCCCACAACTAGTGCCCACCGTTTACGGTCTGGACTACCAGGGTATCTAATCCTGTTCGCTCCCCAGACTTTCGCTCCTCAGTGTCAGTATTGGCCCAGAGACCTGCCTTCGCCATTGGTGTTCCTCCTGATATCTGCGCATTCCACCGCTACACCAGGAATTCCAGTCTCCCCTACCAAACTCTAGTTTGCCCGTATCGAATGCAGGCCTGAGGTTGAGCCTCAGGTTTTCACATCCGACGTAACAAACGACCTACGAGCTCTTTACGCCCAATAATTCCGGACAACGCTTGCACCCTATGTATTACCGCGGCTGCTGGCACATAGTTAGCCGGTGCTTCTTTTGTAGGTACCGTCACTTTCGCTTCTTCCCTACTGAAAGCGGTTTACAACCCGAAGGCCTTCATCCCGCACGCGGCGTCGCTGGGTCAGAGTTTCCTCCATTGCCCAATATTCCCCACTGCTGCCTCCCGTAGGAGTCTGGGCCGTGTCTCAGTCCCAGTGTGGCCGGTCGCCCTCTCAGGCCGGCTACCCGTCGTTGCCTTGGTGAGCCATTACCTCACCAACTAGCTGATAGGCCGCGAAGTCATCCTCCACCGAAATTCTTTCAAAACTCAGTGATGCCACTTATGTTTCAATATTCGGTATTAGCACCGGTTTCCCGGTGTTATCCCAAAGTGGAGGGCAGATTCTTCACGTGTTCCTCACCCGTTCGCCGCTAATCCATTTCCGAAGAAACTTCATCGCTCGACTTGCATGTGTTAAGCACGCCGCCAGCGTTCGTCCTGAGCCAGGATCAAACTCTCCATAGAAAATTTGATCTGACAAAAAGACAAACATGGCTATCTAATTAATAAATTTATTAATCAGAGTTCGCTTATGTTTATAGTCTTTATCAATTGTTTTTTGTTTTGTACTTAAAGCAAATTTATTTATTAATTAAAATAAACAAATTAGTTAATTAAGTTTCAAAGGTATTTATAAAACAAAAATGAAATTATTAACCTTAATAAATTAAAATTAACAACGTCAATTAATGCCTTCGATTTCTTAAAGAAATCTTTGGCATTGACTTTATTGCACGTTGTTGAGTTCTCAAGGTACGACTGCGCACTGGTTTGCAAAATTACTTTTGCTAGCAGGGCAACCCATTTTCGCAATATGCAGGCACGCCTGCAAACCTTAAAAATCGGGGTTTTCCATACCCGGCCTTCTTCTGAAGTCCGTCTCGTATGGGGAGGTGAAGAATAGCCTTGCGAAGGAAGGGGGGTCAAATCAAGAAATGCCTTAAAAAGTCGGTTTTAGGCCACTATTTCAACAGCGGCAAGGTCTCGTTTCCCCTTGCGCAAAAGCAGGTATTTCCCATGCAAAAGGTCTGATTTGGAAGGGGTGAAATCCTCGCTTTCGACCTTTTTATTGTTCAAATACGCTCCACCCTCCTTCACGATTCGCCTAGCCGCTGACTTTGAATCCACCACACCAGTTGCTGCCAGCAGATCAACCCAGCTAGGAAAGTCTTGACCCTTCTTGATGACAGTTTTAGGCAATTGCGAAAGGGCTGAATCTAGAGTTGCAAGGTCAAGGGATGAGATCTCCCCCTGGCCAAAAAGTGCTTTAGCCGCCTCTTCAACTTTTTTCGCGGTATCCGCGCCGTGAATCAGTGTTGTTAGCTCACGAGCTAACTCACGGTGAGCCTCTCTAGCTCCTGGGTTTGTTTGCACTGTTTGAATTAAACGCTCAATCTCAATTCTTTCTTTCATTGAGAAGACCTTTAACAATTTAGGTATATCAGCATCATCGCTATTGAGCCAGAATTGAAAAAACTCATATGCAGTTGTCATCGCTTCATCGAGCCAAATCGCACCGGACGCTGTCTTACCAAATTTTGAACCATCAGCCTTGGCAAGTAATGGCACGGTAAGTGCGTGAGCTGAGCCCGCCTCCACCTTACGAATTAAATCCAGGCCTGCCACAATATTTCCCCATTGATCAGAGCCACCAATTTGCAGTAAGCATTGATGACGACGATAGAGCTCAAGGTAGTCAAAAGCTTGCAGCACTTGATAAGAGAATTCTGTATAAGAGATACCAACAGTTGAGAGTCGATTAGCAACTGAATCCTTCGCTAGCATTTGATTCACACTAAAGTGCTTACCAATATCGCGCAAAAACTCAAGAGCTGAAACTGGTTTAGTCCAATCAAGATTATTAGCCATGATCGCGCCAGTTTTTTTGTCACTAAAATCAATTACCTTCTCAAGCTGCTTCTTAATTTTTGCTACCCAATCTGTGACAACCTTTTCATCATTTAATGTTCGCTCTTCATTTTTGCCACTTGGATCTCCCACTAAACCAGTAGCTCCGCCCACTAATGGAATTGGTCGGTGCCCAGCTAGTTGAAACCTTCTAAGTACTAGTAATACAACAAGGTTTCCTAAGTGAAGACTTGGAGCCGTTGGATCAAAGCCAACATAGAGGCTAATTGGCTTATTTAGAGCAGCCTCTAACTCCTTAGCGTCGGTGGATTGAGCAATAAGGCCTCGCCACTGAAGATCTTCTAGAAGTGCGTTGCTCATGGTCTGATCATGCCTGATAAACGCTTTTTGTGCTTGGAGATTTCGGCATCCACTTTGGTTATTTCTTTATTTAATTGAGCAACTGCCTGTGAGACAGATTTTTTCGAGGTTGCCATCGCTGAAGTTCTAGATGAGATTGCGCCCTCTAGATTTAGGAGCGCTCTTAAATCCTTAGTTAGAGCGGGATGAATTTTTAAAAGCTGATCATCAGTAATCTCATGTAACTCGATACCAGATTTTTCACAAAATTTAACACACTCCCCAGCAGCTTCATGAGCTATAGAAAATGGAATCTGTTTTTTTGCTAGAAAATCTGCAATCTCAGTTGCTAATGAAAACCCAGCCGCCGCTGTTTTACTTATCTGAGCCTTATTAAACTTTGCGGTAGCAACCATGCCAGTAAGGGCCGGTAGTAAAATCAATAATTGATCAACTGAGTCAAAGACTGGTTCTTTATCTTCTTGAAGATCACGGTTATAGGCAAACGGCATTGCTTTTAAGACAACTAATAATGAGGTTAGATTTCCAATAAATCTTCCAGATTTTCCACGAGCAAGCTCTGCTACATCAGCATTTTTCTTCTGTGGCATTATTGATGAACCAGTTGCGTATGCATCATCAATAGCAACCCAGTTAAATTCAGTAGAGCTCCAAAGAATGAACTCCTCACCGATTCTAGATAAATGCACACCAAGCATTGCGAGTATGAATAGGGCTTCAGCAGCAAAATCACGATCACTTACAGCATCGATGCTGTTAGCCATTGCGCCATTAAAGCCAAGTGCCACCCCACTCTTCTCTGGATCTGGCTGAATGGATGAACCAGCTAATGCGCCAGCACCAAATGGAGAGAGATTATTTCTATCTAGCCAATCAAATACACGATCGATATCTCGAAGTAGTGCATGGGAGTGCTTGCTTAATTCTTGCGCAAATGTAATTGGCTGAGCATGTTGAGTATGAGTAAAGCCTGGCGCAATTACATCTAAATGCTTTTCTGCCTGGGTATTAAACGCTTTAACTAGGTTAGATACTTCACTAGCAACTTCGAGCAAGTGATCAACTAAATAAAGTTTAAAGTCAGTAACTACTAAGTCATTTCTAGATCTACCCGCCCTGATAGCCCCACCTACTGAGCCGCATTTTTCAATTAAGCCTCTTTCAATTGCGCTGTGAACATCCTCGTCCTCAGGTGTGTATTTAAACTTTCCGCTGCCAATATCACTAGCTAGTTCCATTAGGGCAGCCTTTATTTTTACGCCATCATCTTTTGAAACAATATTTTGCTCAATTAGATTGCTTAGGTGAACTAAATTAACCTCAATTTCATATGGGGCAAGTCGCCAATCAAAACCCACACTTCTTGAGAGTGCGGCCATTGCTTTCGCAGGACTGGACTCAAATCTTCCTCCCCAAAGTGTCATTTTTCTCCCTTAGATAATTTAATAATCTCTCTAGCAAGAGCAGCCCCGCCAGTTGCAGATTTTGAAACAACTAAAACGTTGTCATCACCGGCAATTGTGCCAATGGCTGAGTTTAACTTTCCACCCTTACTGGCTCTATCAAGAATTCCAGCAAGAAATTGAGCCGCACCTGTTGGAGTCTTAATCACAGCAAGATTTGCACTGGAGTCTATTGAAATGATCAAATCTGATAAGCCCTTGCTTCGGTTATTATCAGGGGTATTAACAAACTGATAACGAAAAACACCGGAGTTATCCTTTCCTCTAACCGCACCTAACTCTTCTAAGTCCCTACTTGCAGTTGCTTGAGTAACTGAGTGTCCTAATCGGTTGAGCTCTCTTACTAAATCACTTTGAGAGTGGATAAGCTCATCATCAACAAGTTTAATTACTAATGACCGCCTTGCAGTTGCTGAGAGCATATTTACCTTTGCCATTATGCACTCACCAATGTTCCACCGCGATCATCTAACGCGTCTAAAACACAACTTAGATCAGTTCCATCTGTAATTCTTACAGCAAATGCTCCAGAATCAATTGCTTTTATCGCAGCTGCAACCTTAGGAATCATTCCTTCTGAAAATGATGGCGCGATTTCCTTAAGTTCATCAATAGTGATCTCACTAATTAGCGATGATTGATCAGGCCAGTTTCGATAAATTCCAGCAACATCAGTTAGAAATATAACTGAATCAGCGCGAAGTGCACCCCCGATAGCAGCAGCAACTAAATCTGCATTAACGTTATATCCAATACCATTTTCATCAACTGCAACTGGTGAGATCACCGGAAGGTAGCCTTCAGTTATAAGAGTTTCTAAAATCATGGGGTTAACATCTGCAACCTCACCAACAAGGCCAACATCAACGGCTTTGCCATCGACAATTGGTTTAAATTTCTTAGCCCTAATCAAACCACCATCGGAAGCTGATAAACCGACCGCGTTAACATCGCTGCCAATTAGGTAGTTAACAATTGCGCGAAGTACCTGACCGCTTAGAACAGATTGAACAACTGAAAATACCTGCTCTGAAGTTATTCGATAGCCAGCAATCTTCTCTTTTCCTAAACCTTTTTCAGATAGCGCCGCATCAATTTGTGGTCCACCACCATGGACTAAAACAATCTGCTCACCATCTAAAAATGCATCAGCGATCGCCTCTAGAACTGGGTCTGTGGAAGTATCACTAGGAAGTGCGTTTCCACCATATTTTATAACAATCATCTAACACCTAATATTTCAAGGCCTGCGTTTTCAGCCTGACCAGTCATTAAGTTTGCATTTTGAATTGCCTGACCAGCAGCGCCTTTTCCTAAGTTATCAATTGCTGTTGAAATTAAAATTCGATTAACATGGGAGTCAACCATTACTTGCATTTGAACATTATTACTTCCTAGCACGGCGCTAGTCATCGGCATAACTCCAGGTTTTAGAACTGAGACGAACTTACTTTGACTAAAGAAGGTGTGATAAATTTTTTGCATATCTTCAGTGGAACTTTTACTTGTTAATTTTGCTGTTACAGTTGCAAGAATTCCTCTAGGCATTGGCGCAAGTATCGGCGTGAATGAGAGCTTAATTTCCTTACTCGAAATTTGATTTAAAACCTGCTCTATCTCAGGGGTGTGCTGGTGTGTGCCACCAAATTTATAAGAACTTAAATTATTCATTACCTCAGAACCTAAGAGATTTACTTTGGCAGATCTGCCAGCTCCAGTAGTACCAGAGGCTGCAACTGCAAGAATATCTTCGGTATCAATATGTGCTAGTGCCGGAGCGATTGAAAGTGCTATTGCAGTTGCATAGCATCCAGGATTGGCGACTCTAGTTGCACTTGCAATAACTTTATGATCAGTTAGTTCTGGTAGGCCATATACCCAACTTCCAGAGTGCTCTCCCCCATAGTACTTCTGCCACTTAGCACTATCGGTTAACCTAAAATCGGCTCCTAAATCAACTATTTTTACCTTACTGTCAATTTGGCTAATCAGTTTTGCAGATTCACCATGAGGTAAGGCAATAAAAACTAATTCACAACTATTTATTTTTACTACCTCAGTTGCATCAAAACTTTGCCCCTCAAAATTACTTAACTGTGGATGTAGATTAGTAATTTGCTCTCCTGCATTAGAACCAGCTGCAATATAGGAAAGTTTAAATTTTGGATGCGTCGATAACAATCGCAGAAGTTCACCACCGGCATACCCACTGGCTCCGACTACCGCAGTTTTCATGGGTTAATAGTAAAGCCTACTAGCATATTTATGCAAATCTATGCATATTTATACATTATCCCCGTAGCGTAGCCCCGCATAATCGAGTTGCAGAAGTGACCGCCTGATCGCGATAGGAGGCAACTTCATCCGCGGTTAAGGTTCTATCCGATGCTCTAAATGTAAGTGTGAAGGCTAGAGAAACTTTTCCATCCCCTATTTGATCGTAGCGATCAAAGAGTGTGATTGATTCAAGTAGTGAGCCAGCCCCAATTCGAAGAGCGGCTTCAACCTGTGAAGCTCCAACATCACTTGCTACAACTAAGGCGACGTCTTGAACAGCAGCAGGCATTGTCCATATTTTTGGTGCTTTAGTTACTGGAGCTTGTGGTAATTCGCTAATTATTACCGCAAATGCGCAACTACGCTCTGGTAAATCAAGTTCAGATATGACTCTTGGGTGTAGTTCACCAGCATGAGCAATCACTTTGCCATTTACTTTAATTTCAGCACACCTGCCTGGGTGCCATGGCGCTAGGTCGCTACTAACAATTTCATAACTATTACCTGTTGCCTCGACAATCTCTACGGCCTTAGCAACTGCGTCATTCCAAGTGAAGTTACTACCACTACCCTGCCAACTACTTAATTCTTTCTCCCCGGAAACAACTGCTGCAACAAATAGCATCTGTTTTGGCACACCATCGTAAATTTGAGCAATTGTCTTTGCTGAGGGGCGCTTATTTGTAATGGCGGTAACAGCCTTGCCTAATGGTGCGGAATTTCTAAAGACAGTTCCAATCTCAAAAATTGCAATATCTTTCATACCTCGTCCGATATTTCGTATCATCGTGCTAATTAGCCCTGGGATTAAATGAGTACGAAGAAGTGGGAACTCCTCTGACATTGGATTCGCTACTCGGAATGATTTGGCTCGATCGCCAGTAAAGCCAAGTGTCTCCACCATCTTTTGGCTAACAAATGGATAATTAATAACCTCTGAAAAGCCTTGATTAGCGAGCATGGTTGAAATTTGTCGCTTTCGTATCTGCATAGCAGTTAAACCAGCACCTGACTTACCAATTGGCAACTTGGATGGAATTAATTCATATCCATTAATTCGTGCAATTTCCTCTGAAAAATCAGCAGATGTAACGAGGTCACTTCGCCAACTTGGCACCTCAACTGAAAGTAAATTTGAACTACCGGAAACCTTGCACCCAATTACTGTTAAAGCATCCTTAACCTGCTTAATCGAGTATTTATAGCCAATAAATTTTGAAATATTCTCGATAGAAATCTTAACTTTACGTTTGTTTATTGGTGAACCAGATTTAGCAGTTCCAACATACTTAGCCCCGGCCAGATCAATTAATAGTTGAGCAGCTCTTGCAGATGCAATTTCAGCCAAAGTTGGGTCCGTATTTCTTTCCATACGTCTAGATGCCTCACTAGATAACATGTGAAATCTTGAGTTTTTCGCAATGCTGATTGGATCAAAGTGAGCTGCTTCTAGTGCAATCTTGCTCGTTTGCAAAGTTACCTCAGATGCCAACCCGCCCATGGTGCCGGCAAGTGCAAGCGGTGATTTTGAATCGCAAATCAAGAGATTTTCTGGATCTAACTTCCGCTCTACTTTATCTAAAGTAATTAATTTAGAAAACTTTCCAGCACGAGTTACTCGTAAGCCACCTACTATGACATCGGCATCAAAAGCGTGTAGTGGCTGACCTAATTCAAGCATTACATAATTCGTAATATCAACAGCTAATGAAATTGAGCGCATGCCACATTTTTCAATACGCCTTTGCATCCAAAGTGGGGTAGGTTTTTTGGTATTTACTTTTTCAAGAGTACGAATATAAATTTGGTCAGCACCACTTTTATCTTCAATCTTTACTGAAACCGTACGAGAACTCTTTATCGCATTCAATTTTTTTGCACTTTTGAAATCTGCAGGATCTACATACTTACATTTAAGACTGCCCGCTAACTCTCTAGCTAGGCCTCGAACTGACATGGCATAGCCACGATCTGGATTTACGGCAATATCAAAAATAGTATCGGCTACATCTAGAAGGTTTAAAGCGTTAGTTCCCACTTTTCCCTCCGGTAAAACAATAATTCCTGAGTGTTCATCACTTATGCCCAGCTCTTTTGCAGAGCAGATCATGCCATCACTATTTTTTCCATATGTTAACCGTGATGAAATGGCAAAGTTTCCTGGCAGAACCGCACCAGGTAACGCAACTACTACTAAATCATTAACCTTAAAATTCCTAGCACCACAAATTATAAATCTTGTCTTTTTCTCACCAACATCTAAACCTACGTATCTAATTGGTTTTTTAACCTCAGGTAACTCCTCGATAGAAAGAACTTTTCCAACTAAAAGCGGGCCTTTTAAATCTTTACCTTGCTCCTCAATACCCTCAACTTCAAAACCGACTTTCACAAATGCCTGCGCGATTACTTCGGAAGTAATTTTTGCTGGCAAAGATACATATTCAGATAACCAACTTAACGGGACCTTCATTTTTTACCAACCCCAAAACTTTGCGTAAATCTAATATCACCTTCGACAATGTCATGCATATCAGTTATTCCATACTTGACCATGAGTGTTCGTTCAAGTCCCATACCAAATGCGAAGCCTGAATACTTCTTGGTATCAACACCACAAGTTGCTAATACTTTTTCATTAACCATTCCGCAGCCGCCCCACTCAATCCAGCGGCCATTAAAGAAAACATCAACCTCTGCTGATGGTTCTGTAAAAGGGAAAAATGATGGTCTTAATCTGGTAGTTACTTCATTTCCAAAAATAGACTTGGCAAAATAATCAAGGGTTCCCTTAAGGTCAGCCATAGTTATATCTTCATCAACAACTAAGCCTTCAACCTGGTGAAAGACAGGAGTGTGAGTAGCGTCTAACTCATCTGCTCGATATGTCTTACCTGGGCAGATTACATATATTGGTGGATTCTGTTCAAGCATTGTTCTAATCTGCACCGGAGAGGTATGAGTGCGTAAAACTAACTTGGCCTCTAGTGGTTGAATAAAAAAAGTATCCTGCATAGTCCGGGCTGGATGATCAGCTGGAATATTTAAAGCATCAAAGTTAAGCCATTCAGATTCAAGTTCCGGGCCTTCAGCTACGTTGTAACCTAAACCAATAAATAAATCTGAAATTTCATTAGTGAGTATGGTCAGTGGATGAAGCCCACCTTTAAGTGTGCGCCGGCCAGGCAATGTGACATCAACTTTTTCAGTAAGTAATACCTGACTATCTCTTTGATTTGAAAGTTGAGCACTCTTTAGTTCAAATGCTTGGTTAACCTCAGATCGCGCGCTGCCAATTAACTTACCAAATTCTGCTCGCTGATTTGGATCCAAGGATGCTAAGGATTGGTTAGCTTTAGCAAGAGCGGATTTATCACCAATATAATCAATCTTTACCTGTTTTAAACTATCTAGATCATTTGTTGAAGCTATTGCTGACAAAGCCTTATCTAAATCGGCTGAAATTTGCCCTTTATCTAACGACATAATGCGGTAAGTCTATAAGGAGAGCCCAATAGAATGCAGGACAATTGCCGCAGCGCTAGCAACATTTAATGATTCAGCATAACCCTTCATCGGGATTGATACTTTAATTGGATCTGAGGTCAGACTTGGCAATCCCCGAGCTTCATTTCCAAATATCCATACTGAAGGCGCCTTCTTTGATTTATCAATAAATTCAGCATTAAATTGCTGCTCTGCCTCCCCAGTTAATGCATATATTGCAAACTCATTTTCCTTTGCCTCTGTAATAAACTCTTCAATATTTATATCCACAATAACGGGAATATGCCAAAGAGAACCTACCGTCGCCCGAACCGTCTTTGGATTGAAAATATCAACACTTTCTGAAGAGAAAACGACTGCATCAAAACCGCAGGCATCGGCTGTTCTAATTACCGTACCGGCATTACCAGGATCTTGAATCTGCCAAAAAAATGCGATCTTACTTGGCTTCCTTTGCCATAAATCTTTTAACTTAAGAGATTTTGTTGAACACAGTGCGATAATTCCTTGTGGAGACTCTGAGTCTGCCATCGCGCTCATAACTTGATCTGATACTTGAATTACTTCATACTTTGGCAAGAATATCTTTACTCATAGCTTCAGATAATTTAGTTAAACCATTTTCAGTTACATAAACTCGTTTTACTGCTAATCCTTCACCAAGTTTAGGAACTAATGCTTCACGTACAGCCTGGATGCCTTCTGCAATAAAGGCATTCTCTAATTCTCGATTTTTCTTTCCCCTAGAACCGATAAGAGCCTTAACTCGCTCGATATGAGGCGAATTAAGGCTCGTAATGTTTTCCATCTCTAACTTCTTATTAGAGATATTTAAGCTGTTACAACATTTTTGCGTGCGATCTCAACTAACTTTGAGAAAGCTGCTGGATCATTGGTTGCAAGCTCTGCTAGAACTCTGCGGTCAACCTCTACACCAGCAATTTTTAATCCCTGGATTAAGCGGTTATACGTCATGTTGTTAGCTCGGGCAGCAGCATTAATGCGTTGGATCCATAGGCGACGAAAATCGCCTTTCTTATCCTTCCGATCATTAAATGCATAGACGAGAGAGTGAGTTACCTGCTCTTTTGCTTTTGAAAAAAGACGTGAACGTTGCCCACGGTAACCAGCAGCACGCTCTAAAGTTGTACGGCGCTTTTTCGCCGCATGTACGCCACGTTTTACTCTAGCCATTTATCTCTCCCTTACTTCAAACCGAGCATGCGCTTAGCTGCAAATGCATTTGGCGCTTTAGCTGCAACATCGCCAGATAAGCGACGGGTTAATCTTGATGATTTGCGTTCAAGCAGGTGGCGTTTACCAGCACGCTCGTGCATGATCTTTCCGGATCCAGTAACGCGAAAACGTTTCTTCGCACCACTATGGGTTTTCATCTTTGGCATCTTCGTACCTCCTGTTGAATTTCTATAAAACTATTTTTGTGGTGCTGCCGCTTTAGGTGCCACTTTCTTAGCAGAACCTGGCTTCTTAGCTGGCCCAAGTACCATTGTCATGTTGCGACCTTCTTGCTTTGGCGCAAACTCAACAATTGATACCTCAGCTAACTCTTCAGCAAGCTTTTGTAATAACCGATATCCCATCTCTGGTCGAGATTGTTCACGACCACGAAACTGAATAGTTACCTTCACCTTGTCACCACCTAGTAAGAACTTTTCGATATGAGAACGTTTAGTCTCATAATCATGAGGTTCAATCTTTGGTCGAAGTCGCATCTCTTTCACAACAATGTGTGTCTGATTCTGTCTTGCTTCCCGAGCTTTCTGCGCAATTTCGTATTTATATTTTCCGAAATCCATGATTTTGCAGACCGGTGGATTAGCATCTGGTGAGATTTCGACGAGATCTAAACCGATCTCCTCCGATAACTTAAGCGCTTTATCTATTGCTGTTACGCCAAGTTGTTCACCGTCATAGCCAATCAACCGAACTTCAGGAACGCGAATTCGATCATTGATACGTGGTTCTGTGCTGATAATTTCTCCTTGCTGTTTCGCTTAGATTGTTAAGGCATTACACAAGCGAAAGACAGCCGCGCTTCATAAGAAGCAACCAGTTCGCCTAAGCGAAGTAGGTGGGAGCGTATGCATCCACTTGATGGGTGAATACTACCTAAGGAGTTAAAAAGAGTGAAATCGGTCATCTTTAGTGCTTAAAGATAGCTATGCATCGAGTAATAGCACTATCTAACATTAGGCTTAGATCATGAAAAAGCCTAAGGTAGTTTCGCAATCAATAACTTCAGTGCAATCTGGGCTTACTGCTGATCAATCTGCTCGCCAGCGAAGATATTTTATTTCGATGATGATAAGAACTATCTGTTTTATTTTGACAGTTGTTTTGCCAAGTCCATACCGTTGGATTGCATTAACAGGCGCAGTTACCCTTCCTTATATAGCTGTTATTGCTGCAAATGCAGGAAGAGAAACAATCAAGAAGGATGCAATATTTACCCCTAAGCGAAAGCGTTTAGATTAACTCTCCTTGCAGGTTCTGCCTTTCGAATAGATCAAAGTAAAGCCCACGTTTTTCAACTAGTTGTTCATGTTTACCTTGTTCAACGATTTCCCCATTATCAATAACTAATATTTGATCAGCATGTGCAATAGTTGAAAGTCGGTGAGCAATTACGATGCTAGTCCGGCCAACTAGTGCTTCTTTAAGTGCTGCTTGCACCATTGCCTCATTTTCAGAATCTAAATGAGCAGTTGCCTCATCTAGGATTACTAAACTTGGCTGTTTAAGTAGAAGCCTTGCAATTGCAAGCCGCTGCTTCTCTCCCCCAGATAATCTATGTCCTCTCTCACCAACTACTGTATCTAAACCATTTGGAAGCAAATGAATAAAATCCCATATACGTGCTGATTTACATGCTGCCTCTATCTCAATTGCAGTTGCATCAGATTTTGCATATTTTAGATTTACTAATATTGAATCATGAAACATATGAGAGTCTTGGGTAACTACTCCAATACTGTTTCGAAGTGATTTAATTGTGTAATCTCTTATATCAGTTCCATTTATTGAAATTACTCCTTGAGTAACATCGTAAAGTCTGGGAATTAAACTGCTTATAGTGCTCTTTCCAGCACCAGATGGACCGACAATGCCAGTTAAGGTTCCTGCCGCTACTGTGAATGAAATGCCTTTTAGAACTTTTCCACTTGTAATTATCTCTGGCTTTGCAGCAATTTCTAGTGAAGCAAGTGAGATCTCTTCAGCTTTTGGGTATGTGAATGAAACCCCTTCAAACTTTAAATCAAGATTAGTATCTGCTAAATCTTTTGCATTTTCTCGATCAGTAACCATTGGTTGAAGGTCTAAAACTTCAAAGACTCTTTCAAATGAAACCAAAGCACTCATCACATCTACTCTGACATTTGATAGGGCAGTAAGTGGGCCGTATAGGCGCGCGAGTAATGCGGTAATAGCTAATAATGTTCCAACTGTTAACTCTCCGCTAATTGCAAGGTGCCCACCGATTCCATACGCCACCGCTGTAGCAACAGCTGCTATCGAAGTTAGAGCTATGAAAAATATTCGATTAAGCATCGCTATTGAAATTCCGATATCAGCTACTCGGCGGGCTTTTTCTGCAAACTCATTCTTCTCTTTTTTAGAATCTCCATATAGTGATACCAGTAAAGCTCCAGATACATTAAAACGTTCAGTCATCGTTGCTGACATTTGAGCATTTAAATCAAAGGATTGCCTTGTATACCCTTGTAATTTACGACCAACCCACTTAGTTGGGATTAAAAAAACAGGTAGAAGTACTAAAGAAATTAATGTGATCTGCCATGAAAGTGTAAGCATAGTAATTGCCACAAGAATCAAACCAAGTAAATTACTAATTACTCCAGAAAGTGTAGATGTGAATGCCTGCTGCGCTCCGATAACATCGGAATTTAGCCTTGAAATAAGTGCGCCGGTTTGAGTTCTAGTAAAGAAAGCTATTGATTGTCTTTGCACATGTTCAAAGATTTGCTTGCGCAGATCATAGATTAGTCCCTCGCCAATTCGAGATGAGAACCATCGACCTGCCATGCTAAATAAGGCATCAGCGATTGCTATTACTCCAACTGCAATTGCAAGATTTGTTACTAATTCAGTATTTTTTGGAATCACGCCCTCATCAATTAGCCTTCTAAGTAACAATGGTGTGGCAACAATTAGAAATGCATCAATAACAACTGTAATTAGAAAAAAGGCGAGTAGTACTTTATATGGGACAGCAAAATCTGCGATTCGCTTCAAAGTACCTGGTTTTAACTTTTGATTTTTCACTGATTGATCTGCAGTTAGAGATCTAAAGGACATCCAAGTTGAATGCATTGACATAAGAAAACCCTAGCGAGTATTACGAATATATCTAAACGGTAAAGCCAATCGAGCGTAGTTGTTCACGACCATCATCTGAAATCTTGTTAGGCCCCCAAGGTGGTAGCCAAACCCAGTTGATTTTCACATCAGAAGTTATATCAGCTAATACTTGTCTTGTTTGATCTTCAATAACATCTTGCAGCGGACAAGCAGCTGAAGTTAATGTCATATCTAAAGTTGCAATATTATTTTCATCCAAACGCATGTCATAAACCAAGCCAAGATCAACAACATTTATTCCAAGCTCAGGATCAATTACATCCTTCATCGCCTCGGTAACGTCATCAATAGTGGTAGCCATGGGTAAATCCTACGCTATCACTTGGGTACTGGCATCTTTAAACGCCATCCAACCAAGTAATGCACATTTAATTCTGGCTGGAAATTTTGATACACCGGCGAAGGCAACACCATCTTCTAACAATTGTTCATCCCCCGATGATTTCCCCTTACTCTGCATCAGTTCAACAAATGCGTCTAAAATCACCATAGCTGATTTGTATTCCTTACCAATTAATAGATCGCTCATAACTGAAGCACTGGCCATAGATATTGAACATCCCACACCGTCCCAGGAGATATCTTTAACAACCTGCCCATCCATAATTAAATTTAGTGTTACCTCATCACCACAACTTGGGTTGTTGTGATGAACTTGAATATCTTTCGCGACAGATAAACCTTTATGAAGTGGCTTTCGATAATGATCAAGAATTACCTCTTGATAAAGAGAATCTAACTCCATTACTTGCCAACCTTGAAATATTCTTTAACCTTCTTGATGCTCACTAATAGGTCATTTATATCTTCAGAGTCGTTATATAAATGAAATGACGCTCTAGTAGTTCCAACTAAATTTAATCTCTTCATGAGCGGCCATGCGCAGTGATGTCCAGTTCTAACAGCAATCCCATACTGATCCAGTACCTGACCTACATCATGTGGGTGTACGCCATCTACAGTAAATGAAACTACTCCCCCTCTATCTTTCATATCTTTCGGCCCAATTACATTTACACCAGATATCTCAGAAATGCCATCAAGTAGTTGCCTAGTCAACTCTTGTTCGTGTTCGGCAATATTTTTCATACCGATTACATTCAAATAATCAATGGCAGCTGAAAGTCCAACTGCTTGCGCCATATTTGGTACACCTGCTTCAAATTTTCTGGGTGCCTTTGCCCAAGTTGCACTCTCCATTGTTACTGAGTCAACCATTGAACCACCGAAAAGTGCCGGCTCAATTTTTTCTAAAATTTCAGACTTACCCCAAAGGATTCCTATACCGGTTGGTCCTAATGTTTTATGACCAGAGAAAGCAAGAAAATCAACATCTAATTTCTTAACATCAATAGCAAAATGTGGTGCTGATTGACAAGCATCTAATACGACAACAGCTCCTACCTCATGAGCTACTTTTACAATTTCTTGAAGTGGAATAATTGTTCCAAAAACATTTGATTGATGGGTAATTGCAATTACTTTAGTTCGCTTATTAATTATTTGATCAATATTTGATAGATCTAATCTGCCGTCATCTGTGATTGAAAACCAAACTAGTTTAGCTCCAGTGCGTTTAGCAAGCTGTTGCCAAGGAATTAGATTGGCATGGTGTTCCATCTGCGAAACGACAATCTCATCCCCGCTTTTCACATTAAAACTGGAATCTGGATTACCTAGTGAATAAGCGATCATATTTAGTGACTCAGTGGCACTTTTAGTAAAAATAACCTCATCAGTTTTAGCACCTAAAAACTTTGCTAAATTTTCTCTAGCACCCTCATAAGCCTCTGAGGCCTCTTCAGCTAAAAGATGTGCTCCTCTATGAACAGCAGAATTAATGGTCCGATAGAAATCAGATTCAGCCTTGATTACTGATTCAGGTTTTTGTGAAGTAGCACCACTATCCAAGTAAATTAACCGATTTCCCCCTCGCACCTTTCGGGCGAGAATAGGAAAATCTTTTTTATACTTAGATAGATCAACACTCATTTGTTTACGCAGTTATGTACTCCGCGTAACCCTTCTCTTCAAGTTTGTCAGCCAACTCTGGCCCACCCTCTTCAACAATCTTTCCATTAGCAAAAACGTGTACAAAATCTGGTTTTATATAACGAAGGATTCTGGTGTAGTGGGTAATTAACATGACACCAAGATCTGAGCCATCTTTAACTCGATTAACACCCTCTGAAACAATTCGGAGCGCATCAACATCAAGACCTGAATCTGTCTCATCGAGAATTGCAATCTTTGGCTTTAATAACTCCATTTGTAAAATCTCATGGCGCTTTTTCTCGCCTCCAGAAAAACCTTCATTTACATTTCGCTCAGAAAAAGCAGTATCAATATTTAGTGAGGTCATTGCAGCTTTTACTTCACCCACCCAGGTACGAACCTTTGGCGCTTCACCTCTAATTGCGGTTACTGCGGTACGAAGAAAATTAGAAACAGATACTCCAGGTACCTCAACTGGGTATTGCATTGCTAAAAACAATCCAGCCTTTGCGCGTTCATCCACACTCATTTCAAGTACATCTGCGCCATCTAGAGTTACAGATCCACCGGTAATTAAATACTTTGGATGTCCAGCAATTGAGTAAGCCAAAGTTGATTTACCAGAACCATTTGGTCCCATAATTGCATGGGTTTCACCGCTCCGTACTGTTAGATCTACTCCCCGAAGAATTTCTTTATTACCAGCCTCAGTAATAACACTGACCTGTAAATTCTTTATCTCAAGTACGCTCATTTTTCTCCTTTAGTTGATTACTACTTGGTTGCCATTGCGTTTTACTGAAAAAGTTTTAAGGGGTGCTGTTGCGGGTGGGGTTAATGCTTCACCAGTTCTTAAATCAAACTCTGCGCCGTGTAACCAACACTCTATTTTTGTACCAGTTACTTCACCTTCAGATAGTGATGCCTCTGAGTGTGTGCAAGTGTCCTCAATAGCAAATACTTCATCGCCCACTCTGGCAACACAAACTGTTACACCATTGTGATCAATAGCAATTGGCTTGCCCTCAACTAATGAATCAAAAGCAACCTCACTCATTATTCACCAGCCTTTGCAAGTTCATCATCAATTCTTTTCATTAATCGCTCTTCTAAGTCTTCATTTTTTAACTTATTAATAATTTCAGCAAAAAATCCACGAATTACTAAACGTCGTGCGATATCTGCTGGTATACCTCGAGATTGCAAATAGAAAAGCTGCTCATCATCAAATCTTCCAGTTGTGCTGGCATGGCCGGCACCAACAATCTCACCGGTTTCAATTTCTAGATTAGGGACAGAATCTGCTCTAGCTCCATCGCTAAGTAATAAGTTTCGGTTTAATTCATATGTATCTGTGCCCTCTGCGCCCTTATGGATAAAAACATCACCAATCCAAACAGTTCGTGCCTGATCACCAGAAAGTGCACCTTTGTAATTAACTCTAGATTTAGCATTTGCTACATTGTGATTTACGTGGATTCGATGTTCTAGGTGTTGCCCATCAGTTGCAAAGTAGATTCCATTTAACTCAGCAGATGAACCAGGCCCTGTGAACTCAACAGTTGGATTAAGTCTGACAACTGATCCACCGACTGAGATAACAAAGGAGGTGAATTGAGCATCTTTACTTATGATCGCATGGTGCTGACCAAGATGAACAGCGCTGCGATCCCACTCCTGCAGTGAAATAAAATTCAGTGATGCACCAGCCTCTAGTGAGATTTCAATTTCTTCACCAATCTCACCAGTTCCAGTATTCTCAATTATTACTGTAGATCTACTGTTTACCCCGGCTTGAATTACTAATTTACTTAGCTCAGCAGAAGAACCACATGACCTCTTTAGGTGAATAGGTTGTGAAACCTCAGAATCTTTTTCAATTCTTAGTAGTGAAATATCCTTAACATTCTCTCGGATCCTATTTGTAACAAGATCACTCGACTCATAAGCAGGTGGCAAGTCAGAAGCTGTTACTACTTTCAAACTTACCCCGCTAGGGAGTGCCCCACTAGCTGATAAAGAAATATTCTCTTTAACAACACTAGATAGATCATGTAGGCCAGCTAACCGTTTAAGCGGTGTAAAACGCCATGCCTCTTCCCTACCAGTTGGGGTTAAGTAATTTGTTGTTAATAAACTCATTAACCAACTGCACCTTCCATTTGAAGCTCAATTAATCGATTTAGTTCTAGTGCATACTCCATTGGAAGCTCTTTCGCGATTGGTTCAATAAAGCCACGAACAATCATCGCCATTGCTTCATCTTCACCTAAGCCACGTGACATTAAATAAAAGAGTTGATCATCACTAATTCTAGAAACAGTTGCCTCATGTCCCATCGAAACATCATCTTCGCGGACATCAACATAAGGATATGTATCAGAGCGAGAAATATTATCGATCAACAATGCATCACACTTAACAGTGCTCTTTGAGTGATGAGCGCCCTCTTCAACCTTTATTAAGCCTCGGTATGAGGTACGACCGCCACCTCGCGCTACTGATTTAGAGATGATTGTTGAAGATGTATAAGGAGCTGCATGAACCATTTTGGCGCCAGCATCTTGATGTTGTCCTTCACCTGCAAATGCAATTGAAAGTGTCTCACCCTTAGAGTGTGGACCCATCAACATTACAGCTGGATACTTCATAGTTACCTTGGAGCCAATATTTCCATCGATCCACTCCATTGTTGCACCCTCAGCACATGTTGCTCGCTTGGTCACTAAGTTATAAACATTGTTAGACCAGTTTTGAATTGTTGTGTATCGAACACGTGCATTCTTTTTCACAATAATTTCAACAACAGCAGAGTGAAGTGAATCTGATGAGTAAACCGGAGCAGTACAGCCTTCAACATAATGAACATATGAATCTTCATCAGCGATAATTAAAGTTCGCTCAAATTGACCCATGTTTTCAGTATTAATTCGGAAGTAGGCTTGTAGTGGAATATCTACCTTTACACCCTTTGGTATATAGATAAATGAGCCACCAGACCAAACCGAAGTATTAAGGGCCGCAAACTTATTATCACCAACTGGGATTACAGTGCCGAAGTACTCCTTAAAAAGATCTTCGTGCGTGCGAAGTGCGGTATCGGTATCAAGGAATAAAACTCCTTGTTTTTCTAAGATCTTCTCGAATGGAGTGGTAAACCACCTCTGACTCGTATTGAGCTGCAACACCTGCTACTAAGCGTTTTTTCTCTGCCTCTGGAATACCAAGGCGGTCATAGGTATTTTTAATATCATCAGGTAGATCTTCCCAAGAGGTTGCTTGCTTCTCAGTTGAGCGAACAAAGTATTTAATCGTGTCAAAGAAAATACCACTTAGGTCAGAGCCCCAACTTGGCATTGGTTTCTTATCAAATAACGATAATCCTTTAAGTCGTAGATCTAACATCCATTGCGGTTCATTCTTTTTTGATGAAATATCGCGCACAACCTCTTCATTTAGACCACGACGACTATTTGAACCTGCATCTGTTTTATCTGCCCAGCCGTACTCATACTTGCCAATACCATCTAACTCTGGGTGCGCGATTTGGGTCATTAGCGTGCTCCTTCTTTTACTTTAGTTTTTCTGGTTTGGGAAATATTTGAGGGAATAAATGTTGTGCAAACTCCATCACCATGGGCAATAGTTGCAAGTCTTTGAACATGAGTTCCAAGAATTTCCGAAAATGCGGCAGTTTCTGCTTCGCATAGTTGTGGAAATTCCGAGGCAACATGGGCAATTGGGCAATGGTGCTGGCAAATTTCTTCACCATTTCCCATCTTATCCGTTGTTGCTGAATAACCCTCTTTAGTTAAAAGCTTCGCAAGTGCCTTAGATTTCTCTGAAACTGATTTACTTGAACTTTTGATTTGTTCACCCTTACGTACAAACTCATTAGCCCGGCTTTGCGCAAACTCATCTACTAAGTGCGAACCATTTTTACTTGCCATGAACTTAAGAGCAGCAACTGCTAAGTCATCATAGGAGTGTTCAAACTTTTCACGTCCGCTATCTGTCATTACAAAAACCTTTGATGGTCTACCTCGACCGCGCACTGCTCGGCCTTGAAAAGGCTCTCGCGCAGTAAGGACACCTTCGGCAATTAAAGTTTCTAAGTGCCTGCGAATTCCGGTCGGCGTTATTGAAAGTTTTTCAGCAAGATCAACTGCGCTAGCCGGCCCGCCTTCTAAAATCGTTCGGGCGACCTGATCACGGGTCTTATCTGGCTCACTCTTTTTCACAACATAAGTGTTGCGTAATTCCTGCGCAAGCGCCAATCCCCTTGCTCTATTTGGGTGTGAATTGCGCCTTACTAGCGGGTGAATCAAGCAGGGGCCCCAGAGAAAGCAATAGGCTTAAATCATGTTGGTAGCCAAAGGCTCAATAGCTTCAAAGCCTTTCGGGCTACTAGTTTTCCTGCAAGGGGCCCTAATTGTTACTGGCGGTGCGGTGCGACTTACCGGATCAGGATTAGGTTGTCCGACTTGGCCTGAGTGCACCCCAGGTTCATACACGCCAGTACCAAATCAAGCAGAAGGGCAACTACATGCTTGGATTGAATTTGGTAATCGGCTACTAACTTTTGTTCTCCTCTTTACTGCGCTCGCTGTAGTAATTATTGCCTTTAGAAGTTCTAAAAATGCCATCACGAAAAACCGAGTCAGAGTACTAGCCGGCCTGCAGATACTTGGAATTTTAGGACAAGGAATTTTAGGGGGAATAACGGTATTAACAGGTTTGCACCCAGTTACAGTTGCTGCGCATTTCTTGTTATCAATTTTTCTTATTTCAGGCGCAATTTCTCTTAAATATGAAATGATCGGAATTATCAAGCAACCACCGACTGGATTAATTGCCTCCCTTATTCCGATTCTGATTTGGCTAACACTAATCGTGATAATAGTTGGAACAATAGTTACCGGCAGTGGTCCACATGCAGGTGATGCTGATGCAAAGAGATTCGGGTTTGACCCTAAAGCTCTCTCCTGGCTTCATGCAGATTTTGTTATAGCTCTGCTTGTACTTACTACGCTCCTTTGGCTATTGATAAGACAGACAAATGCGAATTTACTTACAAGGAAAATTCAAATATTTCTTCTAATAGTTATTTCTCAAGGCTTAATCGGCTATGTTCAATACGCCACTGGCTTGCCTGAGTTAGTTGTGGGCTTTCACTTATTAGGTGCTGCTCTAGTTTGGGGCAGTGGTTGGAGCTTTAGTTAAGGTTGCAGGGTCAGGCTTTCGAGTTGAAGGGATTCTAAGTGAAGGTTGCTAACTGGCAAGAGCTCGATGATAAAGCTGTTGCTATCTCTACGAGCCTTAGCAATGGATGCTGTTCAGAAGGTTGGAAATGGACATCCTGGAACTGCAATGTCTCTAGCGCCAGTTGCATACACGCTTTTTCAAAGAGTTCTTCGCCATAATCCAGCTGCAGCCAAATTGGATAGCACGTGATCGCTTTATTCTTTCCTGCGGCCACTCATCGTTAACTCTATACATTCAGCTATATCTAAGTGGCTACGGTGTTGAACTTGGATGATCTTAAAAAGCTTTAGAACATTTAATTCACTTAAACTCCTGGTCACCCAGAATACGGACACACGTTAGGAGTTGAAACAACTACTGGGCCATCTAGGTCAAGGTGTTGCTAATGGTGTTGGTATGGCTATGGCAGCAAGATATGCAAAGGGAATGCTTGGATCCTAAAAAATACTACTGATATTATTTGATCATAACATTTGGGTTGTGTGCTCAGATGGTGATTTGCAAGAAGGAGTAAGTGCGGAGGCTTCTTCGCCTAGCTGGCACTCAACAACTTAGGTAATTTAATAGATGATTTATGATGATAATCGTATTTCAATTGAAGGTGACACACATATTCACATTGTACAGAAGATGTATCGATGCTCGTTATCGTGCATATGGCTGGGATGTAATTGTCGTACCAATACCAAGGCTGATGGAGATGTCGACCGTAGAAAATTTGAGAACGTGCGATGGTATCGGCAATTGCACTAACAAAGATAAGCCAGTTTTAATACACATTACACACAGTAATTGCTTGGCCTGCGCCAAATGCTAAGCGGTACTGTCAAAGGCTCATGGTTCAGCTCTTGGTAATGAGGAGATAAGTGCTGACAAAGACTTTTATTAGGATTAAATCCCGAACGCAAACATTTATAGCTCCTCCAGTAATGTTATCAATCATGCAAGAGATGTTAAACGACGTGGTGAACAGAAATGTATAACCAGTGGCAAACAAAATATTGACAGCCTGGGAAAAAGCGTAATCCAGATGAATCTGCTGAACTTGCTAAAAAGATTGCTTAGTAAGAAACTACCACTTGATTTCGAATAGTTCTTTTCCTAGTATTTCCTAGTGACAAAGAAATATGCTACAAGAGCTGCTTCTGGAAAAGTAATTCAATTTATTGCAAAAACGTTACCAGAGTTTTGGGGTGGCTCAGCTGATTTAGCTGAGAGTAATAACACCACAATATCGAAGGTGGCGGTTCATTCCTACCAGCAATGCTAGCAAAATGAGCTGGTGCTGATCCGTACGGTCGAATAATTCATTTTGGAATTCGCGAACATGCAATGGGCGCGATTTTAAATGGAACTAGCTTTACATGGTTTAGTAAAACCGTTTGGTGGAACCTTCTTAGTATTTAGTGATTACATGCGCGGAGCTGTTCGTCTATCTTCACTTAATGCAACTTGCCGGTAACTTATGTCTGGACCCATGACTCAATTGGCCTTGGTGAAGATGGACCAACTCATCAACCTGTTGAGCATCTTGCTTCTTTGCGAACCATTCCAGGATTTGTCAGTTATAAGACCATGCTGATGCAAATGAAGTTAGTGCTGTGCTGGCAAGAGATCATTAAAGCGTTCAAAACCAGTCAGGGTTAGTACTGTCTCGTCAAAACTTACCTGTCCTTGACCGTTCTAAGTTCTCCCTTAGCTAAAGAGGCAGCAAAAGGTGCATACGTACTGGCCTATGGAAGTAACTCATTCAAAAGATGAGTGTGAAGTAATTCTGATTGCAACAGGATCAGAAGTTTCATTAGCCTATAGCTCGCTCGTGAAAAATTAATTTGCAGAAGGTATAAAGTGTTAGAGTTAGTAAGTGCACCATGCTATGGAGTGGTTTATGGCAGCAATCAGAAGAGTTACCGCAAACGAAGTACTACCAAAATCAATTAGAGCAAGAGTAAGCATCGAGGCCGGGGTTGCTCAGCCTTGGTACCGATTTATTGGAGATAGTGGCATTGCTATCTCAGTTGAAACAGTTTGGTGCCTCTGCTAGCGGAGATACTTATGTTTCGTGAGTATGGATTTACTGTTGAGAATATTGTTAATGCTGTAAAGGAAAGCATAAAAAAATCTAATGCTTAATACACTTAGCACAGATATCTGAAGCAGGCGTTGCGGTATGCCTCGATGATTTATCTCGAGAGCGATTAAAGAATGGGTCATTAGCAAAACTAATTGCTGAAGATAGTGTGGTTGGAGTAACTACTAATCCAATTATCTTTGGATCAGCAATTAGTAAATCAGACCTTATATCAAAATGATATCTTGCAGAATAAAGAGAAAAGCATCGAAGATATAATTACTAAGTTAACAACAGATGACGTAAGAGAATGCATGTGATCTTCTCCATAATACGTTCAAGGCTAGCAATGAGCGTAGACGGTCGGGTATCCCTTGAAGTTGACCCACGCTTTGCCCACGACGCTACTGGCAACAATTAAGCAAGGAAAGCAACTTTGGGAGATTGTCGATCGAAAAAATTTGTTAATAAAAGTGCCCTGCTACTGTTGAAGGATTACCAGCAGTAACTGAACTAATCGCGCAGGGAATTAGTGTCAACATTACTTTAATTTTCTCTGTTAGAGCGTTATAAAAAAGTGCTTAGATGCTTTTGCTATCTGGACTTGAAAAAAGAGTAAATGCTTCACAATGATATAGGTGAGCATCCATTCGGTTGCTTCATTTTTTGTGAGCCGAATCGATACTGAAATTGATAAACAATTAGGAGATAAACTCAGAGCTAAAGCGGGTTGGCAGCGATTGCTAACGCAGTTATGGCTTATGAAGTTTTTCTTGAATTTGAAAAAAGTGAGCCGCTGGCAAAAATTATTGAGACCAGCGGTGGAGAACTTGCAACGTCCTTTATGGGCATCTACTGGCGTAAAGGATCCTTCCTACGACTCAAACTCGTTATGTAATGTCTGTTAGTTGCTCCTAACACCATAAATACGATGCCAGAAGCAACTTTAAACGCAGTGAAAATCGTCGGGGGTATTTTACAGGCGACAGCAATTACTCCGAGTATTAAAAGTGCGAAAAGTTAACTTAGCAAAGATTAGCTATGGCTGGGATTGATATTAGCCAAAGTAACTGACAGCCCTTGAAATTGAAGGTATTGCCAAGTTTCAAGCAGCTTGGCTAGATTTAATGAGTTCAGTGAAGTCTGTAATTTCTGGATCTTAAATGAAATTGTCAGGGCAAATTCTTGCAAATATTGATCCTGAAATACTTCTAGAAAACTGCGTGAAATAACACCTCAGAGTAGCCAAGAAAGATGTGAATGTTTGGGGTCAATGACAGTCCGAAACAGCCAACAGACTTAACTGGATCGATCTGCCAACAAAATCACGAGAATTACTGCCAGAGCTTAGATGCTCTTTCAGCATGGGCGCGTAGCAATGGCTTAACTCAAATTGTTTTATGCGGGATGGGTGGCTCTTCATTAGCTCCTGAAGTTATTGCAGCGACCTATAGAAAGTCAATTAACTACGCTCGACTCGACTGATCCAGGGCAAATACTTAGACTCTATTCCATCTGAGTTTAAGTAAGGCAGTAGTTGTAGTTGGTTCTAAATCGGGAACAACTATCGAGACATTATCCCAATTTGAATTTTACCATACGGTAGATTTAAGGAAGCAGATTTAAATCCAATCCAACATATGGTAATAATTACTGATCCAGGATACACCTCTTGATATTCAGCGCTCGAAACCTGGGATACAAAGTCGTTAATGCAGATCCAAATGTTGGTGGACGCTTTAGTGCGCTATCTGCGTTTGGCTTGGTTCCAGCAGCTTTAATCGGTGTAGATATTTCACTGCTTCTAGATGATGCTGAAAAATTAAGCTTAAGTCCTTTCTGTCAAAGGAATCACCAGCCATCGAAATAGCGGCTTGCCTCTACTCCTTAACTGATCAGATAATAAATTTTTGTGATAAAGGATCAGCTGTAACTCCTGGACTGTCTAACTGGATCGAACAACTAATTGCTGAATCAACTGGCAAGGATTTAACTGGCAGGTTGCCAGTTGTAATCGAAGATAGTAGGAAGTGCAATTTCGGGTATAACAGTTGGCTTTAGCTCCCGGTGAATATGACCTGGTGATCGAAGCCACTCTTGGTGAGCAATTTATCCTATGGGAGTGGGTCACCGCTTTACTTTGCTACTTATTAAAGGTTGATCCATTTAATCAGCCAAATGTGAGCGGAGGCGAAAGACCGCACAACAGCAATTCTTTTATCATCTAAAAAGTAAAGGGTTTGATACTCCTACCCCAGCATATGAAGATTCTGATTACTTAATCTATTCAAATCAAAAAATTAATAGTACTCTCAGACTTTCTTACATCTAATGTGAATTACTTTGCAGTATTGGCATACCTTGATAGAGGTAGTGATAATGAAATATCTAAGATTAGAAAACTGATTGCTGCTAAGAGTAAAACAGCAACTACCTTTGGTTGGGGACCGAGATATCTTCATTCAACTGGACAGTTCCACAAGGGTGGGCAGCAAAATGGGGCATTTATTGTGATTACCGGTGATTCAGGCAGTGATATAGAAATACCAAATAAAGATTACACATTTTCGCAGTTGATCATGGCGCAAGCACTTGCAGATACGGAATCTATCGCTGAAAGAAGTTTACCGGTTATTAGAATACATCTTAAAAATCGTAGAGAAAGCAATAGCAAGACTTATCTCAGACTTAGAAAAGAATTAATCATCCCCACGTAGTTTTTTAAGTGCAATATCTAAAACTTTATTCGCTTCAGCTTCAGTTCTACGCTCTTTCACATAAGCTAAGTGAGTTTTGTAAGGCTCATTTTTCATTGGCATTGGTGGTTTATTTTTATCTTGTCCTGCCGGAAAACCACATCTTGGGCAATCCCATTCAGCTGGAACCTCTACCGTGCCGTCTTCAGCAAATGATGGTTTAGTTTCATGTCCGTTAGCACACCAATATGAAACTCGAAAGCGAGCAATTGATTCCCCGCGCTCTGCTTCGCCCATAGGACCAGCACCGACACGACTTCCGCGAATAGCACTTCCACCAGCCATTATTTACTCCCTCTTTCTAATTTTTCAATAACAAGCTAAGCGCGATAACTGAAGCAAACCAAATTCCACCGACAACGATTGTAATTCTGTCAAGGTTTTTCTCAACTACAGATGAGCCACCGTACGTTGATGAAACTCCGCCACCAAAAAGATCTGACAGTCCAGATCCTTTGCCCTTATGTAATAAAACCAAAATAATCATAAGCACACTTGAAAGCATCAAGATAATCGAAAGAGCTAAATTCATTTACTCGCCTTCATCTAATTAGAGCCTTAATCTGTGGCTAGGGGAAAAGGATACTATCTTTTGGGTAAATCTTCTTAATCGGCCTATTTATGCCTTTTTTAATACCCTATGGAATTTAGATATCCGCGCAAATTCTTCAGGATCTAGCGAAGCCCCTCCAACAAGGGCGCCATCTACATCTTCTTCCTTCATAATATCTAAAGTATTAATCGACTTAACCGAGCCGCCATAAAGGATCCGACAGTTATCAGCGATTTCATCACTACCTATTTTTCTAAGCTCTTTTCTAATTGCAGCACAAACTTCCTGTGCATCTTCTGGAGTGGCAGTTTTACCAGTACCAATCGCCCATACTGGCTCATATGCAACAACAATTTTCTTAAGATCAGGTTTGTGAAAACCTTTTAGTGCATTTCTTAATTGCTCTAACACATGCGGAATATGATTTCCTGCTTCTCTTACTGCTAGTTCCTCACCAACACAGAGAATCGGCTTAATCTCATTTGCGAACGCAGCTTTAATCTTCTTATTAATTAACTGATCATCTTCATTGTGGTTCGCTCGGCGTTCGCTATGACCAATTAATACATACGTGCAACCAAGTTTAGAAAGCATTGATCCTGAAATATCTCCGGTATGAGCACCTGAATCAGCAGCAGATAAATCTTGCGCACCATAAAGTAAGCGCAGACCGATCTCCATCAACTAATGTTTGAACAGATCGAATATCAGTAAATGGTGGAATAATTACAACCTCTACTGCGTCATAATCACGATCCTCAAGGGAGTAGGCCAGCTTTTGGGTAACAGCAATCGCCTCTAGATGATTTAAGTTCATCTTCCAATTTCCAGCAATTAAAGGTTTACGCATTTTTCTCTTTCTCTAACTTAGTGCGATCAGGCCTGGTAGTTCTTTTCCTTCAAGGTACTCAAGAGATGCGCCACCACCTGTTGATATATAACCAAAATTCTTATCAGCAAATCCTAGTTTACGAACAGCCGCAGCTGAATCTCCCCCGCCGACTACGGCCATGCCATCAACCTGAGTTAAAGCTTGCGCTATCACTTTTGTGCCATAGGAAAAATTTGTAAACTCAAATACACCCATCGGGCCATTCCAAAATACAGTTTTACACAACTTAATCTCTCTTGCAAAATTCTCAGCACTCTTTGGTCCGATATCCAAACCCATTTGATCTGGTGGAATTTGATCTGAATCGACAGTAGTCGGAATTGATTCTGCAGCGAATTCAGAGGCAACTACGATATCAATTGGAAGTAGAAATTTAACTCCCAGTTTTTCAGCTCGAGTCATTAATTCTTTAACAGTATCAATTAAATCATTTTCAACTAAAGACTTTCCAATTTCTTTTCCTTGAGCTGCTAAAAATGTAAAGACCATGCCGCCACCAATTGCAATTAAGTTTGCTTTGTCTAAAAAACTTGAAATAACGCCAATTTTGTCCGAAACTTTTGCCCCACCTAGAACAACTCCATACGGGCGGCTAGGATTTTTTGTTAACTGCTCTAGGACTGCAACCTCACCTGAAATAAGATCTCCAGCAGCATGCGGCAAGTAATTTAGCAAGCTCATAAACTGAAGCATGCTTGCGATGAACAGCTCCGAAACCATCTCCAATATAAATGTCGCCATAAGTTGAAAGTTCATTTGCTAGCTTCATGCGCTCAGATTCTTCCTTGCTTGTTTCAGAAGATAAGAATCGAATATTTTCTAGCAGTAAAATTTGACCAGATTTAAGTGCTCTAGCTTTATCAGAAATTCCAGTAATCTCTGGTGAGAATAAAACCTCTTGATTTAGTAACTCGCCTAACTTTTTAGCAATTGGAGCGAGAGATAGCTCAGGCTTTATCTCTCCCTTTGGCCTACCCAAATGGGCAATTATTACCACTGAACAGTTAGCAGCAAGTAGCTTCTTAATTGTCGATAACGAGGCAACTATTCGACCAGCATCACCTATAACACCATCTTTAATCGGAACGTTAAAATCACAACGCAAAATAACCTTAGCGCTTTGCAGATTTAGTTGGGATAAACTTTTAATACCCATCTAATTTATATGGACTTACCAATGTATTGGATTAAATCAACTAACCTATTTGAATATCCCCATTCATTGTCATACCAGCCCACAACTTTTGCTGTAGTTCCGATTACCTTTGTAAGTCCGGCATCTAAAATACATGAGCTTGGATCGGTAACTATGTCAGCTGAAACAATTGGATCTTCGGTATAACTTAAATAGCCTTTTAACGAACCAGTACTTGCCTTTTTTAAGTGCAGCGTTAATCTCTGCAACAGAGGCTTCTTTTGCTAACTCAACCGTTAGGTCAGTTGCAGAACCAGTTGGTACTGGCACTCTTAATGCATAGCCATCTAATTTACCCTTAAGCTCAGGCAGTACTAATGAAATCGCTTTCGCTGCTCCAGTTGAAGTTGGAATAATTGATAGCGCTGCAGCTCTTGATCTGCGGAGATCTTTGTGAGGGAAATCTAAAATTACCTGATCATTTGTGTATGCATGAATCGTGGTCATAAGGCCTCTAACAATGCCAAACTCATCATTTAGTACCTTAGCCATTGGAGCTAGGCAGTTAGTAGTACATGAGGCGTTAGAAATAATATTATGTTTAGTTGGTTCATATTTTTCATGATTAACACCCATAACAATTGTTATGTCTTCATCAGTTGCTGGAGCTGAAATAATTACCTTCTTTGCGCCGGCATTTATGTGCTTCTGGGCATCTGCTGCCTTTGTAAAAATTCCAGTAGATTCAACAACAATATCTACGCCTAACTTTCCCCATGGGATATTTGCGGGATCACGCTCTGCACTAACAGAGATAGTTTTACCACCAACAGTAATTGTTGTATCTGTGAAAGTTACTGGTTGCTTAAGTCTGCCCAAAATTGAATCGTATTTTAGTAAATGGGCTAAAGTCGCGTTATCTGTTAAATCATTAATTCCAACAATTTCAAAATTAGCACCTGATTCAAGTGATGCTCTTAGAAAATTTCTACCGATACGACCAAAACCATTAACACCGACTTTAAGCATATTAACCCCGTTTAGATTCTAAAATTTATTTTCAGCCATCCACAACATTGTGAGATGTATATCTTAGCAGTCCGCAAGTAGTGTTTAATTCAATAAATCTGGGCTAATACTCGCCTCAGTATCAGGTACTCCTAATTCACGGGCTCGTTTATCTGCCATTGCTAATAATCGCCTAATTCGCCCAGCAATTGCATCTTTAGTCATTGGTGGTGTTGCAAGTGAACCTAATTCTTCCAAACTTGCTTGCCCATGGTTAACCCGAAGTTCACCTGCCTCTTTAAGATGATCTGGGATTTCAGCACCAAGGATCTCCATCGCTCTTTGCACTCTCGCTGAAGCTGCAACAGCGGCTCTAGCGGATCTGCGTAAATTTGCATCATCAAAGTTTGCTAATCGATTTGCAGTTGCTCGAACCTCTCTTCGCATCCTTCGTTCTTCCCAAGCTAGGACTGTTTCATGTGCACCTAATCTTGTAAGTAGCGCGCCAATAGCATCACCATCTCGAATTACAACTCGATCAACGCTGCGCACCTCTCGAGCTTTTGCAGTAATTCCTAATCTTCTAGCTGCGCCGACTAAAGCCAATGCTGATTCTGGTCCAGGACAAGTAATCTCAAGTGCAGAAGATCTACCTGGCTCAGTAAGTGAGCCATGCGCTAGAAATGCTCCGCGCCATGCTGCTTCAGAATCACAAATAGCTGCAGAAACAACTTGCGGTGGCAAGCCTCTGATCGGCCGATTGCTAGCATCAACTAATCCTGTTTGTCGAGCAAGTGCATCACCATCTGCTAAAACTCTGACAATATACCGACTGCCTTTACGAATACCACTTGAAGAAACTACCGACAACTCACTTTCATGTCCAAATACCTCTGATATGTCTTTGCGTAGCCTGCGTGCACTTTGAGCTGTATCTAATTCGACTTCAATAATGATTTTACCGGCTGCTATATGTAATCCACCTGCAAACCTAAGTAATGAAGAAACTTCCGCCTTTACGGCAACATGGTTTAGTTATTGAGAGTCTACTTAACTCATCTTTAACCGCTTCTGTCATTGCCATCTAATTCTCCCTAACTACGTCTAATGGGGTTATCTAAGCAGGTCTTAACCAAAAATGTGGCTGAAAGCCAAAATTAATTTCTCTCTATCATGGTGGAATTTTTGCTTACTATCTGCTAGGTCAAAACCCATAACCTCTCCCCCACACGCAGTAACTAGAGAATTAAACCTTGGTTCTGATTGAGCAAGTGATTTATCTACTAAAGCCACATCAATTTTCAGATCTGATATGTGATCTAAAACTAATTGTAGATGAGCTTCGAGTGAGAATCCTGCATACTCATCTGATATGTTTTTATCTGGCAGATTAAATATCATAATCTTTTTTGCTTTACTTTTTTGAATTTGCTCTGCTTGCTTTCCAAGCAGAAAATGTGGCATAACACTAGAAAGCCATGATCCTGGCCCAATTGTTATCCAATCTGCATTTTCAAGAGCAGTTAGTGCTTCTGGAGTTGGCGTTGGTTGATTTGGAATTAATTTTAGTTCATTAACTTTTCCAATTGCCTGTGATACCTCAACCTGGCCTCTTACTATTTCAACCCCATGTTTTTGTGGCAAAACTTCCTTCAATATCAAGGGGCTCCAAAGCCATTGGTAGAACCCGGCCAACTACTTTTAATAATTGACCAACCCGGTCTAAACCTTTAACTGGATCAGTATCTCGATCCCAAAGTGCGGTTAAAAGAAGATTACCAACAGCATGATTATCCATCTCACCTTGACTGGTAAATCTATATTGCATAATTTCAGCCCAACTTCTACCCCACTCATCATCAGCGCATAGTGCCGTAAGTGCCATTCGTAAATCACCGGGAGGTAGGGAATTAAATTCAGCACGTAATCGCCCAGATGAACCACCATTATCTGCAACTGTTACCACTGCGGTAACTTGATTAGTAAGAGTTCGCATTGCGCCAAGTGTTACTGCTAAGTCCATGTCCGCCGCCCAAGCAGACAACCTTTGGATTTCTATTCACTATATTTCTCGACCTAAATCTCGATGCATTACCTGTGTATCAATCTTAAATTTTGATAATTCGTCACCACTTTTTAATCTAGAAACTAATTCTTCCGCAACTGCAACTGACCGGTGTTTACCACCAGTACAACCGATTGCCAGGGTTAGAAATTTTCTGCCTTCAGAGATAAAGCCCAATGCCATAGTCTCAAAAAGTGACTGATACCTTGTTAAAAATTCTTTTACGTTATCACTTCCTAATACTGCATCACTTACCGGCTTATCAAGACCTGTCAGTGGCCTAAGAAGCGGCACCCAATGTGGATTTGATATAAATCTACAATCAACAACTAGATCAGCATCTACTGGGATTCCATACTTATAGCCAAAAGAAAGAATATTCACCCTTAGGTCTGAGCCGGAATCTTCATGAAAATAATCTGAGATTTTTTTCTCAAGTTGATGAATATTTAAGGCTGATGAATCAATTATTAAATCTGCAGAATCTCTTATTTCGCGAAGTCGCTCTCTCTCTTTGGTAATTCCATCAAGAATGCGATCGGCTGCCTTGTAGGGGATGAGGTCTACGGGTTGACTCAAATCTTCGAACGAGAGAATCATCTGCTGCATCTACGAAGAGAATTTTACGAGATATTCCTAAGTCTGCTAGTTCAGCTAACGATTTAGTTAGATCATCAAAAAATGCTCTGCCTCTCACATCAATTACGACGGCAACTTTTTTTACTGATGTAGAAACTAACTCAATCAAATTACCAAGTAAGGCTGGAGGCAAATTATCAACTACATACCAACCAAGATCTTCTAATCTGTGGGCTATCGTGGATCTACCGGCGCCACTCATTCCGCTTATAACAAGTATCTCGGTATCACTCTTCATGGCAATATCTTCCTACACATGTCAAGCATCTAAAATTTCACCACTTTGCATATCAACACCGACTTGCTCTGCCTGATTTTTAATCTGATCAATAATTGTATTAGCCATTTTCTCACCAATACCTGGAACAGCAGATAACTCTGAAAGAGTTGCCGATTTTAAAGCAGTAACTGAACCAAAGTGAGTAAGTAATGATTTCCTTCTAACCTCACCTAGCCCAGAAATCTGATCTAATAATGATTCCAGCATTACTTTTGAGCGCTTACTACGGTGAAAATTTATAGCAAACCGATGTGCTTCATCTCTTACCTTCTGTAGTAAATACAGAGCCTCACTATGGCGTGGAAAGATAATTGGCTCACTATTATTTGGTAGCCAAACCTCTTCCAGTCTTTTTGCAAGACCACATAAAGCAATGTCTGTTATTCCAAGTTCACGCAACGCTTTGGCGGCAGCATTAACTTGAGGCTTACCACCATCAACAACTACTAATTGTGGGGGGTATGCAAATTTCGGCCTACTACCACCTTGTGCTGTTGCCTCTGCGACATCTATATCTTTCTCATCCAAGTACCGTTTGAATCTTCGTGTAATTACGTGGTGCATCGCTCTAGTGTCATCAAAGCCAGCATCATCATCAATTGAAAATCTTCGATAGTCACTCTTTTTGGGTTGACCATCTTCAAAAACCACCATTGATGCGACCATGCTTGTTCCTTGAATATTTGAAATATCAAAGCATTCAATTCGTAGTGGCAATTCAGCAAGCTCTAACTGCTCAGCAATTTCAGCTAATGCACTACCACTTACTGCAGCATCATTTGCGCGCTTACTTAAATATTGAATTAGGGCCTGGTTGGCATTTCGCTTTACGGTTTGTACTAGATCTAATTTTTCACCTCGAGCTGGTTGGATCAGATTTACAGATTTGCCTCTCTGCTCAGTGAGCCATTGCTGTAGTGAATCAGAATCTTGAGGTAATTGATCAACTAATACTTCAGGTGGTGGCTTACTTTCAGCATAGATTTTTCCAAGCATTGCAGAAATAATGCTTTCATCTTCTAATAAATTTGCTCTATCTATAACCCAAGATCGAGAGCCTGTGATTCTGCCTGCCACTATATTAAATTGAGAAAGTGATGCATGGGTAATTTCCTCATGAATAGCTAATACATCGGCGTCAATATTCTCATTTAAAAATCTATCGGTAGATTCATATGCTTTGTTAATTGCCTCTAGTTGATCACGCAGCTTTCCAGCTTTCTCATACTCTTGCGCTTGGGAAGCCTCTAACATTTCTTTTTCAATTCTTACTGAAATTTCTTCAGGTGACTTCTCTAAAAAATTCACTAAATCATTAGCAAGTTTTTTGTGTTCTTCTTGCGTAACCCAGTTAACACAAGGGGCAGCACATTTGCCAATATCGCCTAATAAGCACTGCCGTCTTACTACGGACAGCTGAAGCAAAATTTGATTCACTACATGTGCGAACTGGATATATTTTAATTAAGGTTTCAAATGTACTACGCAGAGCCCAAGCGTGTGAGTAAGGTCCAAAATAGCGAACACCTGGAACTTTTTTAGAGCGAGATATAAACAGTCTAGGGAATTCAGATTTTAGGTCAATGGCTAAGTGAGGGTATGACTTGTCATCTTTAAACTGAACATTAAAATCTGGGTTGTACTGTTTAATCCAAGTAAATTCAAGCTGCAGTGCCTCAACCTCAGTTTTTACTAATGTCCAGTCAACTCGGACAGCAGTATTAACCATCCGCCTTGTTTTAATTTGTAGATTATTACCAAAGTATGTACTTAATCTATTTTTAATATTTTTTGCTTTGCCTACATAAATTACCTTTTCATCCTTATCGAAAAATCTATAAACGCCTGGATCACTAGGTAAGTTACTTGGCCGATAACTTTGTGGATCTGCCATGACTACTTCTTTAGTACTGGAGCTAAATACTTTCCAGTGTAGCTCTTTGGATTTTTTACGATCTCTTCCGGTCTACCTTCAGCTACAACTAATCCACCTCCAGAGCCACCTTCTGGTCCAAGATCAATCACCCAATCCGCTGATTTAATAACATCAAGATTATGCTCAATCACAATTACAGTATTTCCAGTATCAACTAGTCTGTTAAGAACTAATAAGAGCTTTCGCACATCTTCAAAATGTAATCCAGTTGTTGGCTCATCTAAAACATAGATGGTTCGACCCGTTGATCTTCGCTGAAGTTCTGTTGCAAGCTTTACTCTCTGAGCTTCACCACCTGACAAGGTTGGAGCTGATTGACCAAGTCGCACATAACCAAGACCAACGTCACAAAGAGTCTTTAAAAATCTGGAAATAGCGGGCACGGATTCAAAAAAGTTATTAGCTTCCTCAATGGACATGTCTAGTACTTGTGCAATTGTCTTGCCCTTGTAGTGAACCTCAAGTGTTTCTCGGTTATACCTGGCGCCATGACACACTTCGCACGGAACATATACATCAGGTAAGAAGTTCATTTCAATCGTGATAGTTCCATCACCAGAACAGTTCTCGCATCTGCCACCTTTAACGTTAAAGGAGAATCTCCCCTGCTGATAACCTCTTACTTTTGCTTCACTTGTTTCAGCAAAAAGGGCACGGACTTTGTCAAAAACTCCAGTATAAGTTGCAGGGTTTGATCGAGGTGTCCTACCAATAGGTGACTGATCAACATGTACAACTTTGTCTAATTGATCTAATCCAGTGATAGTTCTGTGTCGACCTGGAACAATTCTTGCGCCATTTAATTTATTTGCTAGAACTGAGTACAAAATGTCATTTACTAGTGTTGATTTGCCAGAACCGCTAACACCAGTAACTGCGATAAATGCTGCTAGAGGAAAGGTCACATCAATATTTTGTAGATTATTCTCTTTCGCAGCCTTTACGACTAATACTTTTTTAGTATCAATTGGCCTTCGTTTTTTAGGTATTTCAATTACAGATTTACCAGAAAGATAGGCACCAGTTATCGAATCTTTTGCGGCGATTAAATCAGCATAACTTCCGGAGGAGACAACTTTTCCTCCATGCTCACCAGCTCCTGGGCCGATATCAACAATCCAATCTGCAGTTCTGATCGTATCCTCATCATGTTCAACAACAATTAAAGTGTTACCAAGATCGCGCAATCTAGTAAGAGTTTCAATTAATTTACGATTATCACGTTGATGCAATCCAATACTCGGTTCATCTAGAACGTATAGAACTCCAGTTAATCCTGAACCAATCTGAGTTGCTAAGCGAATGCGTTGAGCCTCTCCCCCCGAGAGAGTTGCAGCAGGTCGTGCAAGTGATAAGTAATCAAGTCCTACATCTAGTAAAAATCCAAGTCTGGCGTGGACTTCCTTTAGTACGCGTTCAGCAATTTTCTTTTCTCGAGCTGATAATGAAATATCTTTAAGGAAAATTGCGCATTGAGCAATTGAAAATTCGCATATTTGAGCGATATTTTTTCCACCAAGTGTTACTGCAAGTACCTCAGGCTTTAGTCGACTTCCATTACAAACTGGACATGGCGTTTGTCTCATATACGCCTCATATTTATCTCTGCTGTAATCACTATCTGTTTCAGCGTGGCGTCTATGAATAAAAGGAATCACGCCTTCAAATCCAGTTGAGTAATTTCGAACACGTCCGTATTTATTCTTATACTTAACATGCACTTCATAATCCCAACCGTGCAGAATTGCATCTTTCACTTTGTCAGAATGCTTCTTCCATGGACTCTTTAATGAAAATTTCAAGTCGGTGGCAAGACCTTCAAGTAATCTTAAAAAATACTCAGAAGAATGACTGCCAGTCCATGGCGCAATAGCACCGTCATAGATTGAAATAGAATCATCTGGAATAACTAATTCTTCATCGACCTCAAGCTTTGTACCAATTCCACTGCACTCTGGGCAAGCACCAAAGGGTGAATTAAATGAAAAGGACCTTGGTTCCAACTCTTCAAAAGAGATTTCACATTCATGACAAGCCATATGTTCACTGAAGGTTTTCTCTTTATCCGGTGAACCAGCTTTGGCGTCGACAAAATCTAAAATCACCAATCCACTTGCAAGCCTTAAAGCTGTCTCAATTGAATCTGTAATGCGCGATTTGCTTTCATTCTTAACACTTAATCGGTCAACAACTACCTCTATTGTGTGTTTCTCTTGTTTCTTTAGCTTTGGAACTTCAGATATTTGATACACACTTCCATCTATTCGAACTCGCGAATAACCTGCAGTTGTAAAATCTTTAAAAAGATCTAAAAACTCACCCTTACGCGCTCTTATAACTGGAGCTAAAACTTGGAATTTACTTCCCTCCGGCATTTGCATAATCTGATCAACAATGTTTTGTGGAGTTTGTTTCGCAATAGCTTTGCCACATTTAGGGCAGTGAGGTTTACCAGCACGTGCAAAAAGTAAGCGCAGATAGTCATAAACTTCTGTAATTGTTCCAACGGTTGAGCGCGGGTTACGGTTAGTAGATTTTTGATCAATAGACACTGCCGGCGATAAACCTTCAATAAAGTCAACATCAGGTTTATCCATTTGCCCTAAGAATTGTCGAGCGTAAGCAGAAAGTGATTCAACATATCTTCGTTGGCCTTCAGCAAAAATGGTATCAAATGCCAAAGAAGATTTTCCGGAGCCCGATAAACCAGTAAAAACAATAAGGGAGTTTCGAGGCATATCAAGTGAAACATTTTTAAGATTATGCTCGCGGGCACCACGAACTATTAAACGATCATTCATTAGTTGCCGGCCTCCTGCATTCCTTTTAATTCCCGCTTTAACTCTCGAATTTCATCTCGCAATCTAGCTGCTAGTTCAAAACTTAACTCCGCTGCTGCTAATTTCATTTGATCAGTAAGTGACTCAATTAGCGCGATGAGTTCCCTTCTTGGTAGTGAGTGAGCATTCTTACTATGAACACCACTAGTAAATCCACTTTTTTTGTTTGTAGCGGCTAAATCGTCTGTGTCATCTATCTCTTTTGCGATTAAATCAGTGATATCGGCAATTTTCTTCCTTAGCGGAGTTGGATCGATCCCATGTTCGCTGTTGTAGGCGACCTGCTTAGCCCTCCTGCGATTTGTCTCATCAATAGCGCGAGTCATCGACTTCGTCATGTTATCTGCATACATATGGACCTCACCAGAAACATTTCGTGCTGCTCGACCAATTGTTTGAATCAATGATGTAGCAGATCTTAAGAATCCTTCTTTATCAGCATCTAAAATGGCAACTAGTGAGACTTCAGGTAAATCTAAGCCTTCACGTAATAAGTTAATTCCGATTAATACGTCATACTCACCTGTTCTTAACTCACGTAGTAATTCAACTCTTCGCAGAGTGTCAACCTCAGAATGTAAATATCTAACTTTAACGCCCAGACCTAACATGTAGTCAGTTAAGTCTTCTGACATTTTTTTAGTCAGTGTTGTAACTAGAACACGCTCATTTTTTTCAGCTCTAATTTTAATCTCATTAACCAAATCATCAATCTGGCCCTTAATTGGTTTAACAATAATCTTTGGATCAATTAGTCCAGTAGGCCTAATCACCTGTTCAACCACACTGTTATTAGTTTTTTCTAACTCATACTTTCCAGGCGTAGCTGATAAATAAACTTTTTGACCACATCTTTCTAGAAACTCAGCAAACTTAAGCGGACGGTTATCCATAGCACTTGGTAAACGAAACCCGTGCTCCACTAATGTTCGCTTTCTTGCAGCATCACCTTCATGCATGGCACCGATTTGTGGCACCGTGACATGTGATTCATCAATTACAACTAAAAAATCCTCTGGGAAGTAATCAAGTAAACAGTTTGGGGCAGAACCAGCTGCTCGTCCATCTAATTGCCTAGAATAATTCTCTATTCCAGAGCAGAATCCTAATTGCCGCATCATCTCTAGATCAAAGGTGGTTCTCATTTTAATTCGCTGGGCTTCAAGTAGTTTTCCAGCTCTCTCAAACTCATCTACTCTCTTTGCTAATTCAGCTTCAATTTCACCAATTGCACGTTCCATCGTTTCTGGACCTGCGGCATAGTGAGTTGCCGGAAAGACATACATCTCACTTTCATTCCTGATGATTTCACCAGTTAGCGGATGAAGAGTCATTATTTTTTCAATTTCATCTCCAAACATTTCAATTCGAAGAGCTAATTCCTCATACATTGGAATGATCTCAATTGTGTCGCCCCTAACGCGGAATGTGCCCCGCTCAAATGCCATATCGTTTCGTTTATATTGAATGTCAACAAATTTACGAAGTAGTTGATTTCGATCAATAAAATCTCCAACTTTTAAACGCACCATTCGATCGACATACTCCTGTGGTGTTCCTAAACCATAGATACAGGAGACTGTTGCAACCACAATTACATCTCTCCTTGTGAGCAGAGAATTTGTAGCTGAGTGACGCAATCTTTCTACTTCATCATTTACCGATGAGTCTTTCTCAATAAATGTATCGGTTTGAGGAACATATGCTTCAGGTTGATAATAGTCATAGTAAGAAACAAAGTATTCAACAGCGTTATTTGGTAATAGCTCTTTAAATTCATTTGCTAACTGAGCGGCTAGAGTTTTATTTGGCGCCATAACTAGTGTTGGACGCTGTACTTGTTCTATTAGCCACGCGGTTGTTGCAGATTTTCCAGTTCCGGTTGCTCCGAGCAATACAACATCTTGCTCTCCTTTTGCTAAACGTTGAACTAGCTCTGCGATTGCAGTTGGCTGATCACCAGAGGGTACATAATCACTTATAACTTGAAATGGTTCGACCCGCCTAGCTAAATCTGTTATTGGTCTCATTGCTTACTCTTACTTTTGTTTTTAAGGCCTTCCCAAACCTTCTCAACCTGGGTAATTAGTTCTTGCTCAGATTTATCATTAACTATCACAGTATCTGAGATACCTTCTCGCTGGGTATCTGTTGCTTGGGCTTTCATTCTTTGATCAATCTGAGAAAGTGTTAACCCTCGCTTTAGTAGGCGCTCAGTTCGGATATTTTCAGGTGCAGAAATAGTAATTACCTGATCAAATTTATAATCATGCTTTGATTCAACGAGTAATGGAATTTGATTAATAATAATTGAATCACTACCTGCAGAACTAACTATTTTTGCAAAGGATTGTCGGATTAGAGGGTGGGTAATCTCCTCTAACTTGGCGCGCTTTTTTGGATCCTTAAATATTAAAGAGGCCAATGCAGCGCGATCTAAATCCCCATTTTTAAGAATCTCATCACCGAATTCGGTAACTATTAGATCAAAGCCCTTACTGCCTCGCTCAACAACCTCACGTGCTAGTTGATCTGAATCCACTACTAGCGCCCCAAGTTCAGCAAAAATCTCACCGACCATAGTTTTGCCGGATCCGATTCCACCTGTTAAAGCGACTATTAACATAAGTTAAACCCTACACAATAAAAAAATGGCCCCAGTTTCCCGAGGCCAAATTTAAGTTAAACCTTACTCGCCCGCAGGTGCGGCAGGAGCTGCAGCATCTGCTGCCTTAGCCTCAGACTTTTGCTTCTTGTGTGCCATAAAACGTGATTGTGCTTCAGCGTACTGACGCTCCCACTCTTCACGTTGACTCTCATAGCCAGGCTTCCACTCTTGAGTATCGGAATCAAATCCTTCTGGATAAATAAAGTTTCCAGCAGCATCATATCGAGCAGGCATTCCGTATTGTGTTGGATCAAATGCTTCAACCTCAACTTCTTGTCCTTCATTAGCTTGCTTTAATGAAAGGGAAATACGGCGACGCTCTAAATCAATATCAATGATCTTTACAAACAACTTATCTCCAACCTGTACTACCTGCTCTGGAATTTCAACATGACGTTCAGCAAGTTCTGAAATATGAACCAAGCCTTCGATTCCTTCAAATACCTTTATAAAGGCACCGAATGGAACTAGTTTAGTAACTTCACCAGGCACAACTTGATTGATTGTGTGGGTGCGAGCAAATGCTTGCCAAGGATCCTCTTGAGTAGCTTTAAGTGAAAGTGATACACGCTCTCTTTCAAAATCTACCTCTAATACTTCAACTGTAACTTCATCGCCAACCTCTACAACCTCAGATGGGTGATCGATGTGCTTCCAAGATAATTCAGATACGTGAACTAATCCATCAACTCCACCAAGATCAACAAATGCACCAAAGTTAACAATTGATGAAATAACACCAGAACGAACTTGACCCTTAGTTAATTGATTTAAGAATGTAGTGCGAGAAGCTGATTGTGATTGCTCAAGAAATGCTCTACGAGAAAGAACTACGTTATTTCGGTTCTTATCTAACTCGATGATTCGGCACTCAACTTGTTGGCCAATGTATGGAGTCAGATCTCTAACGCGACGCATTTCAACTAATGATGCGGGAAGGAAGCCACGAAGACCGATATCAACGATTAGGCCACCCTTAACAACTTCAATAACTGTTCCTGTAACAACTTCATCACGCTCTTTCTTTCCTTCAACATCTCCCCAGGCTTGCTCATACTGAGCACGCTTCTTAGAAAGAATTAAGGCGACCTTCTTTATCCTCTTTTTGAAGTACTAATGCTTCAATGCGATCTCCTACTTTTACTAACTCACTTGGAGCAACATCGTGGCGAATAGATAGCTCACGAGATGGAATTACACCCTCTGTTTTATAACCAATATCAAGTAATACTTCTTCGCGATCGATTTGAACAACAATTCCTGAGACTAAATCTCCGTCATTAAAATTTTTGATTGTGCCTTCGATAGCGGCTAAGAAATCTTCTGCAGATCCAATATCATTTACAGCAATTTGAGAGGGGGTCATTGGGTAGGTGTACTCCGAGGGTAATTCAACTAGTAGGGACAGGGACGGGCAAGGTTACTTTCCAAGTATGCGCAGGGTCAAACTGGAAAGCCCAAAATCAGATTTACGCCTGATAATTCGGGGTTTATTACAAATCTGAAGTAAAAAATGCAGGTATATCAAATACTCGAGTGAGTAATCAAAATCTTAGGGATTAATGGTTAATGAGCTGCTAAATCCCAACTCAAACCAAAACCTATATTCACATCCAATGGAACCCTTAATTGATAAGCATTTGCCATTTGACGCTTAACTATTTCTTCAAGCTTCTCTTTCTCACCCTGTGCTACCTCGAGAATTAATTCATCATGAACTTGTAGTAGTAATCTAGATTTTAGTTGATTTTGATCAATTTCTTTTGAAACATTAAGCATGGCAATTTTAATAATATCTGCTGCTGATCCCTGAATCGGTGCGTTTAAAGCGGCCCTTTCGGCAATATCTCTTCGTTGTCGATTCTCATGATTTAAATCAGGAAGATATCTCCGTCTACCTAAAACAGTTTCGGTATATCCTTTATCGCGAGCTGCTATAACCACCGTTTTTAAATAATCTCTAATTCCACCAAATCTTTCAAAGTATTTACTCATCAATTCCGAAGCAGCATTCGGGTCAATATCTAATTGTTGAGCCAAGCCAAATGAAGATAGTCCATAAGCTAATCCGTAAGACATCGCTTTTATAGTCCGCCTCATTTCAGCATCTACCTCTGTAGATTTAACTCCAAAAACTTGTGATGCCACAGTTGAATGCAAGTCCTCCCCTAATTCAAATGCTTCTATTAAACCTTTGTCATTAGAAAGATGAGCCATAATCCGCATTTCAATTTGACTGTAATCAGCGGTTAGTAAATTCTCAAAAGGTTTTTGGGCTATAAAGCAATCTCTAATTCGTCGGCCTTCATCCGTTCTAATCGGAATATTCTGAAGATTTGGCTCAGTTGATGAAAGACGACCGGTTGCAGCAACCGTTTGCTGAAAACTTGTATGGATTCTGCCATCAGATGCGGTTGCCACAATTAATCCATCAACTGTGGCAAGTAACTTACTCACCTCTCTAATTCTAAGTAAGTGTTTAAGTAATGGATGCTTAGTCTTAATTGCAAGCCATTCTAAGCTTTCACCGTCAGTTGTGAAGCCAGTTTTAATCTTCTTAGTCTTTGGAAGCTTTAATTCGTCAAATAAAACAGCTTGTAATTGCTTTGGTGAATTAACATTAAATTCATGCCCAGCTTCTTTATATGCAGAACTTGTCTCCTCTGAAACAATCTTTAAAAACTGCTCGGATAACTTTGCTAATTTAATTTGGTCAACTGCTATCCCAGTCTCCTCTATTTGCGAAAGTAGTAAAAGAGTTGGCTGTTCAAGGTTTGAATACAATTCAAACATCGCCTTTGCTTTGATTTCTAATTCAAGTTCTTTTTGTAGAGTAAATATCCATGCAGCAGTTTTTGGCTCAAAAGCTGCAAATAGGTTTTCATCACTAGTTGAAACGCCTAACAGTCTTTCAGCAAGATCAGTTAATGAAAGATTTCTACTGCCAGGGTTTATCAAATATGCCAGTAGCTCTATATCCGCTGCTAACCCTTTCATTTTTAGTTTCTTTAAAGCAAATTTGCCCCCATGAACATACTTAGGCAGATTTGGATTTGTAATCCAGCTTCCAATTTCAGCGCTGTTAACACTAAAAACCTCACTATCACTAGTGGCAATTGCATAACCTTTAAGTTTATCTTCAACAACTTCTAGTGATACTCCAATAGGATTTTTTCTATCACTTAGGATCGAGTCGAGTTCATCTGAACTAAGCACTTTTACAACCACTGAAATCTCACTGATTTGTTCTCCACCTTTTTGAGGTAAAGATTTAATTCGCTCTTTAAGCGCTCTGATTTCTAACTTCTCAAAAAATGAATTCATTAATACTGCGTCAAAACCTGCCCAAGCCAGATCATCAATATCAGAATCTATTTTCACATCATCTAATAAGTGAGTGAGTTCACGATTTAGCTTTACCATCTCAATATTTGTTCTCAAAGACTCACCTACTTTCCCACCAAGCTCACCTGATTTTTCTAACAGTTTTTCCAGGCTCCCATAATCTACGATCCATTTAGTGGCAGTCTTCTCTCCTACTCCTGGCACAGATGGCAAATTATCACTTGGGTCCCCGCGCAGTGCTGCAAAATCTGGATACTGTTTTGGTGTTAAGCCATATTTCTCAAATACCGCTTCAGGCGTCATTCGATTCATCTCAGTGACACCTTTTTTAGGATATAAAACTGTGGTTTGGTTATTTACTAACTGAAATGAATCTCGATCCCCAGTACAAATTAAAGTTTGAAACCCTTTTTTCTCAGCTGCCTTGGCAAAAGTTGCGATGATATCGTCTGCTTCATAACCTTCTAATTCAAAGTGTTTGATACCAAACCCATTGATCATTTCATTAATATGGGATAGTTGTGAGCGAAACTCATCCGGAGTTGATGCTCGGTTTGCTTTATACTCAGCAAACTTTTCAGTACGAAATGTTCGTCTTGAAACATCAAAAGCCACAGCTATATGAGTGGGTTTCTCCTCTTTAATTAGATTAATTAACATGCTTGCAAATCCATAGATCGCATTGGTTGGTTGCCCAGTTGAGGTTTTAAAGTTTTCAGCAGGCAGAGCATAAAACGCACGGTAAGCCATAGAGTGGCCATCGATAAGTAGTAATCGCCTCTGGCTGGTGCTCATATTGGGATTCTAATTGCAGTAACAGGTTAAACTAATAGGCATGAGCGACTTTCTTGAAGCAATTCGAAAAAGAGGTATCGGTGCCCTTGATAAAAAAATGGGTATTGAAATCATTGAGGCATCACCTGAGAGATTAGTTGGCACAATGCCAGTGGAAGGTAATACCCAACCAATTGGACTTCTGCACGGCGGAGCTAACGTTGTTTTAGCGGAGAGCCTAGGTTCAATAGGAACTCAGCTTCATGCTGGGGCGGATAGAAAAATTGTTGGAATTGATATCAATGCTACTCATCATAAATCTGCGACGTCTGGTGTGGTTACAGCTGTTGCTACTGCAATTTCTTTGGGAAAAACTATCTGTTCATATCAAGTTGAGATTACAAACGATAAAGGTGAGCGTACTTGCAGTGCGCGAATAACTTGTTTAATTCTCGCTCAAAGGTAAAACTCTTCTTAAGCACCGGTTCCGAGGTAGGCAGCTTTCACATAAGGATCATTTAGTAAATCCTTTGCATTTGCTTCTTTAGTAATCAAGCCAGTTTCAAGAACATATGCTCGATTAGCATGAGTTAACGCTTGCTGGGCATTTTGCTCGACTAACAAGATGGTCACACCTTGCTTATTAATTTGCGTAATAATTCGGAAAATATTTGCAATCATTTGCGGAGCAAGTCCCATTGATGGTTCATCAAGAAGTAACACCTTAGGACGAGACATTAAAGCACGACCTATCGCTAACATTTGCTGCTCTCCACCAGATAATGTTCCACCGGCTTGTGAACTACGCTCTTTTAATCTGGGGAACAAAGTGTAGATATTATCTAGATCTTCATTCATTTCGGCTTTACGATTTTTACGATGAAACTTACCCATCTCAAGGTTTTCTAAAACAGTCATACCTGGAAAAATACCGCGCCCCTCTGGAGCTTGTGAGATACCAAGATCTACTCTTTCATGTGCTTGTACCTTAGATATATCCTGACCATCAAATAAAATTGCACCACTAGAAACTTTTCGAAGCCCTGAAATAGTTTTAAGTGTTGTTGTTTTTCCAGCACCATTTGCACCGATTAAAGTAACAATTTCGCCCTCATTTACAACAACAGAGATTCCCTTTATCGCCTCAATTTTGTCGTAGTGAACATGTAGATCTCTAATTTCAAGACGCATCAGCTGGCACCCCTAAATATGCTTCTATAACTTTAGGATCCTTCTGGACTGCACTTGGTAGATCATCCGCAATCTTTGCGCCAAAATCTAGAACAATAACTCGATCTGAAATACCCATAATCAGTGACATGTCATGCTCAATTAAAAGCACTGTATATCCGGCATCACGAATTCTTTTAATCAAAGCAGCTAACTCAACTTTTTCGGCTGGATTAAAACCTGCAGCTGGCTCGTCAAGTAAAAGTAGACGTGGTGATGTTCCTAATGCTCTTGCGATTTCAAGGCGCCTTTGAACACCGTAAGGTAAATTTTTTGCTAGCCGATCTGCATACTCTTCAATTCCAATAAACTTTAACATTTCTAAAGCGCGCGCACTATTTTCTCTCTCTTCACGACGTGCACGTGGGAAACCAAAAAGTGCGCCAACTAATCCACTCTTCTTGTGAACATCAGTTGCAGTAATCACGTTTTCAAGGGCTGTCATCTCTCCCCATAGTCGAATATTTTGAAATGTACGTGCAAGTCCAAGTTGAGTAATTTTGTATCGCGCTTGGTTGCGAATTTCAGTACCTTCAAATGAAATGACACCACTAGTAGCTTTATATACACCAGTGATTACGTTAAAAACTGTGGTTTTACCAGCTCCATTTGGACCGATCAAAGCTAAAATTTCACCCTTTTTTACATCGATGCTTACATCATTAAGGGCGGTAACACCACCGAACTTCATTGTTAAATTCTTTATAGAAAGAAGTGTCTCAGACATTATTTATTTACCCCTTTCTTAACTATTGCCTTTTCGCGTTTCTTGCGTGGCAATAATCCATCAGGCCTAAAATTCATAACAATAACTAGAACTATTCCAAAGACTAGAAGTCTTGCGTCAGAGATAAAACGAATACGCTCCGGCAGGTATCCAATAATAATTGCACCAACTATAACTCCCCAGATATTTCCGATTCCGCCAAGAACTACGCAGGCAAGAATCAATACTGAAACGTTAAGGGTAAACATTTCGGGTGCAATAAAGAGGTTTTTAGATGCATAAAGCACACCCGCTGCGCCACCAACAGCTGCGCCTAGGGTAAAGGACCAAATCTTATATTTAAGTGTTGGGATTCCCATTAGCTCTGCTGCATCCTCATCCTGACGAATAGCCTCCCAAGCTCGTCCTGGCCTGCGAACGCTTAAGCGACGAATCATCCAGATAGTAAGTAAAATCATGGTCATAGTTACCCAGAAAAATACTTTTTGATTAAACAAATCAAATTCAAGCGGTCCGACATTTGGGGGCATTGGAATATTTGCAATTCCATTTGGTCCCTTTGACCAAGTCGAGTTTAAAACCACTAAACGAACGATTTCTCCAAAACCTAAAGTTACAATTGCCAAATAATCCCCACGCACACGCAGTGTTGGTAAACCAAGTAAGACTCCAGCAATCATTGCAAAAGCAATTCCAAAAGGCATAATTTCCCAAGTGTTTAAACCTGTAAGAGTGCCCATTAGCGCCATCGTGTAAGCACCAATTGCGAAGAAGGCTACATAACCCAAATCAAGCATTCCAGATTTTCCTACAACTATATTTAGACCCAGCGCCATTAAAACAAATATTGCGACAGGATAAACCAGAACTGCGTCATAGGCAGATATAGGCGTTGCTAAAATTCCATTTCCAGCAAATGGCAACAAGCCAACTAAAAAAATTGAAGCAAGTGCGATTGCAATCCGTTGAAAGCGATTAGATTTTTCCCATATTTTTGCGCCGAAGTCACGCAAGTTCCAGTAGTTACGAATTTTCATCTCTTATGCCCTCGTTTGCTGAACAGCTTCGCCAAACAAACCATTTGGCTTGAATAGAAGTACTAAGACTAAAACCACAAAGACAGTAACAGCTTTCCACTGAGTACCAAGAACTGCTGATGCATAAACTTCAAGTAGTCCAAGACTTAAACCGCCCCAGAACGCACCTCGGATATTTCCAATTCCTCCAAGCACTGCTGCAGTAAATGCTGCCAACCCCATAGTGAAACCAATATTAAATTTCGTATACTCAAATACTGTAACGTAAAAGAATGCTGCTGCGCCGGTAGCAAGGCCCCCGATCAAAAATGTCACTGTGATAACTCTGTTTAGGTTTACGCCCATTAATTTTGCCGCGTCTTCATTCTGGGATACTGCGCGTATTGCTTTACCCATACGGGATAATTTAATAAAGCGCTCTAATATAAAGTAAATTACCGCTGCTGCAATGATAGTAATTAAAGTATCTAGGCGAACATTAGCTCCCCAAACTTCAGTTAAAATAATTTTTTCTAGCACCCGTGGTGAGCCAACCGGGCGTGAATCAGTTAGTAAGCGCATAACTTCGGCTAGTGCAATTGATATTCCAATTGCTGAAATTAATGTAGCAAGCCGGTTAGTTCCTCGCATTCGCAAGCGACGGTAAGCAACAAATTCAACAAAGACTGCGGTTAAGGCGGCAACAAACATAGAAACCAGCAGGCCTGTAAGAAGAACAACTAGTAGTTTTAAACCTGTAGCAGGCTCACTTGTTTGCGTGTATTTAAACAAATCGCGATTGGAGACAATTGCTCCAAATGTGCCCCACATAAATATCTCAGAGTTTGCGAAGTTAATCATTCGAAGTACGCCATAAACCATCGTGTAGCCAAGGGAGACTAAAACATAGATAAATCCAAGAGCAATGCCCGCTATCGTTAAAGACCAGAACTGATCAATTAGTACTGCAAACATTCTTCTCCTTGCAAATAAAAGGCTATTTATCTAACCATCTACCTATACAAGTGTGGGTGTTTTGGTGCTCTTTTTCAAGAGTTTTCCAAAACACCCACCAACTTGTAGAGGTAATTAAGTAGTACTAAGTATTATTTAATGATACCTGTATTTACTAGAACTCCACCCTTTGAGGTAAATCCAGCAAATAGTCCGTAAGAAACGTCACCGTTCTTATCGAACTTAATTGTGTTTCCGCTGACGCTCTTACCCTTATAAGACTTAACCCACTTAAGCATTGATGCTCGAGTTGTCTTTCCAGCCTTGATTCCGGCAAGAAGTAGGTTTGCTGCATCGTAGGATTCAACTGAATAAACACCAGATGAAACACCCATTTGCTTCTTGTAGTCAGCTTCTAGTGCTTTACTAATACCAGCAAGTCCACCTACACCAGTAACTTTTGAACCTTCAGCTGCAGCTCCTGCAAGCTTTGGGTACTCCTGGTTGAAGACTCCGTCGCCACCAGCAAATATTGCTGTTGAACCTGAGTCACGAAGTTGCTTGATGAATACTGCACCTTGGCTGTAATAGCCAGTGTAAATAACTACATTTGCACCAGAGGTTTTAATCTTTGCAATTGTTGGGCTGAAATCAGTTGTTGTGTTCGGAACTGAATCTCCACCAACAAGTGTTGCTCCAGCTACTTTCTTCAGACCTGCTTCAACGTAGCCACGTAGTGGAACTGCGTATGCAGACTGATCATCAAAAACAAACACCTTTGCGTTTGAAATTCCAGCAGTTGCGTACTTAGCTAAAGCTGGACCCTGTAAATCATCTTTTCCTACTACACGGTGGAACACAGGTCCGCCGAAGTCAGGTGATGTTGGGTCTGTAATTGAAACGCGAGTTGCTGATGGTGAAACCATTACTAATCCACCAGCCTTGTAATAAGGAAGTGATGCGATAGTTGCACCTGAGTAAGCAGGACCAACAAGACCAATGATCTTCTTGTTAGAGCCAACTCCTGGAGCAACTGTTCCTGCAACAGCAGGATCTCCTTGATCATCAACGGCTACAACATTAATTTTGAAGCCCTTGTTCTTCTTCATGAAAACCTTTGCAGCATACTTAACTGCGTTTAACTCATCAGTACCTGTTGAGGCTTCTCCACCAGAAAGTGGGCCTTGGTAGGCGATCGTATAAGTTCCAGCAGCATTTGCAGATGAAGCTACTACAGCGCTAAATGCAAGGGCTGCAGAAGTTACAATCGCAAGTGATTGTTTAATCTTCTTGTTCATTTATGCCTTCCTGTTCATGTTGTCCCTGGCAAGGGAGATGAGAAGGGTAATGCAGAGGGCTTGGAAATGACAAGCCGATATCTTTCGTAGGCTACGTAGCGATTTTGTTATAAATGCAGATATATGAGGCCTAATACCTAATTATTAGGCATCGCATCGGGGTTGATAACGGCCTCGGCCACAGCCTTCATCGAGATTCGCCTGTCCATTGCAGTCCGCTGAATCCATGAATAACTCTCAGGTTCAGATAAATTCATGGCCTTCATTAATATCCCCTTGGCTCGATCTATAACCTTTCTAGTTTCAAGCCGTTCATAAACATCTGCCACTTCATTTTCAAGCAGCTTCATTTGCCGATGCCTACTTATTGCTATTTCAATGGCAGGAATTAGATCATCGAGTGAAAAGGGTTTAACAACGTAAGCCATGACACCAGCATCCCTGGCTCGTTCAACTAACTCACGCTGACTAAATGCTGTCAACATTAATACTGGGGCGATTGGAATAATTTGTTCCGCGGCTGTTATTCCATCAACTACTGGCATCTTCACATCTAAAATTGCAAGATCAGGTTTGAACTCTTTTGCAAGTTCAATTGCTATTGCGCCATTTTCTGCTTGCGCTACTACCTCATACCCAGCCTCAGTTAACATCTCAACTAAATCTAACCGAATGATAGTTTCATCCTCGGCAACAAGCACTCTTACTTTTTGCTTTTTGAGTATTCATGTGCCTCGAGTCGGATTCGAACCGACACTATACGGTTTTTGAGACCGTCCTCTCTACCGTTGGAGTACCGAGGCGTTAGAGAGAATTAGTTTATCGGTCTTACTTTTTTTTAGCGAAATTACTTTCGGTAAGCCGCAGCGACTCCGCTTACAGCATCGCCAATTTTATGAACTCGCATCGCATTTATCGAACCAGGTATTCCTGGCGGTGAACCGGCGACGATTAAAACTAAATCACCAATTTTAACTCGCTTAGATTCAATCAAAATGGTATCCACCTGCATAACCATCTCATCTGTGTGATTAACTGAGGCAGTAAGTAAGTGATTCAACTCCCCATGAAAGAGCTAATCGGTTATATGTTCCAATTTCAGGAGTAAGTGCCAGCATTGGAATAGGTGATCGAAGCCTGCGACATTCGCCTTGCTGAATCACCACTTTGTGTAAAGGCGACTAAATACTTTGCGCCAACTGTTAAACCTACCTCAGTTGCAGCTTTTGTAATTGCGCCAGCTTTTGTAGCTGGTGAGTGCTTAAGAGGTGGAATTTGATCGAGGGCAACATCTTCAGTTCGTCTCAATAATTCTTGCCATAATTTTCACTGAATCAATTGGAAAATCACCAACACTTGTTTCACCAGATAACATCAGAGCATCGGCTCCATCTAATACTGCATTAGCACAATCAGTAGCCTCTGCTCTAGTAGGTTGAGAGTTACTAATCATTGAGTCAAGCATTTGCGTTGCAACTATTACTGGCTTTGCTGACTCTCTTGCCATCGTAATACATCTTTTTTGAACCATTGGTACATCTTCAATTGGTAATTCAACTCCAAGATCTCCTCGGGCAACCATAATCCCATCAAAAGCGTCAACTATTTCCTGTAGATTTTCAACGGCCTGTGGTTTTTCAATTTTTGCTATAACTGGAACTTTAACTCCAACTTCATCCATAATCTTATGAATATCCTTTATATCTGCCGCATTTCTCACAAATGAGAGCGCAATAAAATCAACACCAGCTTTTAGTCCCCAGCGTAAATCCGCAATATCTTTTTCCGATAACGCCGGTAATGAAACTGCAACACCTGGAAGATTAATACCTTTGTTATTACTTACCATTCCAGGCTGAATCACCTTGGTAATTACATCATTGCCTTTAACCTGAACTACTTGAACAGATACTTTTCCATCATCAATCATGATTGCATCTCCGGCTTTGCAATCTCCCGGTAGACCTTTGTAAGTTGTACTTACTTTATCTTTTGTCCCAGCAATATCATCAGTTGTAATGGTAAAAGTATCTCCGCGTAATAATTCATGCGGTCCAGATGAAAATCTACCTAATCGAATCTTTGGTCCTTGCAGATCTACCAAAATTGCAACTGCTCTGTTGCCCTTTTTCGCAGCTGCTCTAACTAGATCAAGTCTTTTTTGGTGTTCATCATGGCCACCATGTGAAAGATTTAGTCTGGCCATATTCATACCGGCATCAATTAACTCAGTGATTTTTTCAATTGATTCAACTGCAGGACCTAATGTGCATACAATTTTCGCGCGGCGCATATATTGACCTTAAACCATCAAGGGGCGAGCCGTTGGCTCTATTGGAAATGGTAGCTGCGTGTGTCCGGAAAGATATGTATCAACTGCTGCAGCAGCACTTCGCCCCTCAGCAATTGCCCACACAATTAGGGATTGTCCCCTGCCTGCATCTCCACAGACATAAACACCCTCCGCTGAAGTTGCATACTCGCCATCTCGTTTTATATTCCCACGTTCATCTAATTCAACCTCAAGTTGAGTAAGTAGATCACTTTTCTCAGGTCCAGTAAATCCCATTGCTAGAAATACTAAATCTGCTGGTATCTCTTTCTCACTGCCAGGTACTGGTTGGAACTTGCCATTTATGAATTCAGTTTCAACTAACACTAACCCCTTAAGATTTCCATCCTTATCTTTAACAAACTCTTGAGTTGAAACTGCATACATTCGCTCACCAGCCTCTTCATGGGCACTACTTACACGGTAAATCATTGGGTAAGTTGGCCATGGTTGAGTGCTTGGTCTTTCATCACTAGGCCTTGGCATGATTTCAAGTTGAGTAACAGATTTTGCCCCCTGCCTAATTGCAGTTCCCAAACAATCTGCCCCGGTATCACCACCTCCAAGAATTACAACATCTTTACCTTTTGCATTAATTGTTGGCTCACCTTCTAATTCATCTAATGCCTGTTTATTTCCCCAAGGTAAATACTCCATAGCTTGATATACACCTTTAGCATCTCTGCCAGGAATAGGAAGATCGCGCCAGTTAGTTGCGCCAATAGCAATTACAACTGCGTCATACTTATTACGTAGTGCGCTACCAGTAATATCTTTACCAACCTCAACACCAGTTCTAAATCTTGTGCCCTCTTGCTCCATTTGGTTAAGTCTTCGATCAACTATTGCTTTCTCCATTTTAAATTCTGGAATTCCATAACGCAGTAGCCCACCAATTTTGTCAGCTCGCTCATAGACAGCAACAGTATGGCCGGCTCTAGTTAATTGCTGAGCTGCGGCAAGTCCAGCTGGACCAGAACCAATTACTGCAACGGTTTTACCAGATAATCTGTCTGGAATTAATGGTACAACTCTTTTTTCAAGAAATGCTTCCTCTATTGTTCTTAGTTCTACTTGCTTAATAGTGACTGCTTCAGCATTAATTGCCACTACGCAAGCAGTCTCACAGGGTGCTGGACATAATCTGCCAGTAAATTCTGGAAAATTATTTGTTGCATGTAGGCGATCAATCGCCTCGGCCTTTTCACCCCGCCAAATTAACTCATTCCACTCTGGTATTAAATTACCAAGTGGGCATCCTTGGTGGCAAAAAGGAATTCCACAGTCCATACAACGGCCGGCTTGTTTTTGAAGATGGGAAAACTCCTGCTCTTGGTAAACCTCTTTCCAATCTTTAATACGCACATCAACTGGTCGACGCTTTGGTAACTCACGATTAGTTGTTAAAAATCCTTTTGGATCAGCCATTGATCGCCGCCATAACTGCGCTCTCAATCGGCAAACCTTCGCGCTGCGCCTTTGCCATCACATCTAAAACTCTAGCGTAATCTCGTGGCATCACCATTGAAATGCGTTTCTTAGCACTTTGCCAATCCTTAATTAGCTCACCAGCAATTTTTGATCCAGTCTCTGCGTAAAATTTTGAAATATGAGATTTGATAATCTCTTCTTGATCACCTGGCAAAGCTAATATATCTACCATCTCAGTATTTACTAATCGCACATCAAGATCTAATACAAATGCTCGACCACCAGACATACCAGCTGCAAAATTTCTACCAGTATTTCCTAGAACAAGCACAGTTCCACCAGTCATGTACTCACATCCATGATCGCCAACACCTTCAACTATGGCAGTTGCGCCAGAGTTTCGAACACAAAAGCGCTCACCAACTACGCCAGCAATCATTATTTCACCAGATGTTGCGCCATAGCCGATTACATTGCCAGCAATTACATTTGCACTTGATGAAAATTTTGCCTTCTCATCCGGTCTAATAATCACGCGACCACCAGATAAACCCTTACCAACATAATCATTGCTATCACCATAAAGTCTTAGCGTTAGACCTGATGGCACAAAGGCACCAAATGATTGTCCGGCTGAACCATGGAAAGTAATATCAATTGTGTCTGCAGGTAAACCAGATCCGCCATATTTACGAGTTATTTCAGCACCCAACATAGTTCCAACAGTTCGATTAACATTTCGCACTGACATTTCTAATCTAACTGGAGTTGCTTTATTTAATGCCTCCGCTGATAGTTTAATTAACTCATTATCAAGGGCATTTACCAGGCCATGATCTTGTTTAGTCAGATTCCGCCTTGGTGAATTATCCTTTGGCGCGATAAGTAGGGGCGAAAGATCTAGGCCATTTGCTTTCCAGTGATCAATTGCTGATTTTGTATCTAGTAATTCAACCTGGCCAATTGCATCCTCTAATTTCTTAAAGCCAAGTTGTGCTAATAGCTCCCTTACCTCTTCAGCAATATATTCAAAAAATGTTTCAACAAATTCTGGCTTTCCGGTAAATTTCTTTCGAAGCTCAGGGTTTTGGCTCGCAACACCAACCGGGCAGGTATCTAAATGACAAACTCGCATCATCACACATCCTGAAACAACAAGTGGAGCAGTAGCAAAACCAAACTCCTCAGCACCTAATAGCGCTGCAATTAAAACATCTCGGCCAGTCTTCATTTGCCCATCTACTTGAACAACAATTCGATCACGCAAACCATTTAGCATTAATGTTTGTTGAGTCTCAGCCAGACCTAACTCCCATGGAGCACCTGCATGCTTTAAAGATGTAAGCGGAGATGCACCGGTGCCACCATCATGGCCAGAAATTAAAACTACATCTGCATGTGCTTTACTAACACCGGCTGCTACTGTGCCAACACCAACTTCTGCAACTAACTTAACATGCACTCGGGCACTATTATTTGCATTTTTTAGATCATGAATTAATTGAGCAAGATCCTCAATTGAGTAAATATCATGATGTGGTGGTGGTGAAATTAAACCAACTCCAGGGGTTGAATAACGAATCTTGGCTATCCATGGATAAACCTTATTTCCAGGTAATTGACCACCCTCACCTGGTTTTGCTCCTTGTGCCATTTTTATTTGAATATCATCAGCATTAACAAGGTACTCACTTGTTACACCAAATCTTCCACTTGCTACCTGCTTAATTGCCGACCGGCGCAAATCACCATTTGAATCTGGAATATTACGAGCTGGATCTTCACCGCCCTCACCAGTATTTGATTTACCGCCAATACGATTCATTGCAATTGCTAAGGTTTCATGTGCTTCTTGAGAAATTGATCCAAGAGACATCGCACCTGTGGCAAACCTTTTTAGTATCTCTGAAATAGGCTCAACTTGCTTCAATTGGAATTGGCTTTCTAACATCTTTTTTAAAATCAAATAGACCACGTAATGTCATTAACCTGCGAGATTGATTATCAACTCTTTCGGTATATCGCTTAAACACATCAAATCTTTTTGACCTTGTTGCATGTTGGAGAGTAAAAACTGTTTCAGGATCAAATAGATGTGGCTCACCCTCCCGACGCCATTGATACTCACCACCGATTTGTAGTTTTTTAGCTCCAGGTATTTCCCCACCCGGTGGATAAGCAATGTGATGTCTCTTAATTGTTTCTTGGGCAATTACATCAATACCAACTCCGCCTAATCTTGATGTAACACCAACAAAGTACTCATCAACTACCTCTTTGGATAAACCAATTGCCTCAAATATTTGAGCGCCGGTATAGGAAGCGATAGTTGATACTCCCATCTTTGACATAACTTTTAGCACACCCTTACCAAGTGATTTAATTAAATTTCTAACCGCTTTTTCAGGTGTAATACCGGTGATAACGCCTTGTCGAACTAAATCTTCAGCACTCTCCATCGCTAGATATGGATTAATTGCAGCTGCACCAAAACCAATCAGTAACGCAACATGGTGAACCTCTCGTACCTCACCGCTTTCAACAACTAAGCCAACCTGAGTTCTAGTCTTCTCGCGAATTAAGTGGTGATGTACAGCCGCAGTTAATAACAAGGATGGAATAGGCGCATTTTCTGCATCTCCATCTCTATCCGATAAAACAATAATTCTGGCGCCTTCACTAATAGCTTTTGATATCTCCGCTCTAATTTCATTAATTCTTGCTACTAAGGATTTGCCGCCACCTGCAGTTTTAAATAAACCGCGAACTACATGACATACAAATCCAGGTTGATCTCCATCGACATTAACATTAATTATTTTGGCTAGCTCATCATTATCAATTACTGGAAATTGCAAGGAAATCTGCTTGCAAGAATCAGGGCCAGGATCTAATAAATTATGCTCGGGACCAATTGAGGCTCCTAGTGATGTTACAAGCTCTTCACGAATTGCATCAAGAGGTGGGTTTGTTACTTGAGCAAATAGTTGGGCAAAGTAATCAAATAGCAAGCGAGGTTTGGTAGAGAGGGCAGCAATTGGAGTGTCAGTACCCATTGAACCAAGTGGTTCTGCGCCATTTTTTGCCATTGGTGTAATAATCATTCGAATTTCTTCTTCGGTATAACCAAAGGCTCGCTGCCTTCTAACAACTGAAGAGTGTGGGTAAACGATGTGCTCTCTAGCAGGTAAATCACTGAGTCGTACTAAGCCAGCACTTAACCATTTAGAGTAAGGAGCTGCAGTTGCAAGTGATTGTTTAATTTCATCATCTTCAATGATTCGACCCTCTTGAATATCTACTAAAAACATCTTTCCGGGTTGAAGTCTTCCTTTTCGGATAATTTTCTCAGGTGGAAAATCAAGCACACCGACTTCACTAGCAAGAACTACTAATCCATCATCTGTTACCCAAAACCTTGATGGTCGTAAGCCATTTCTATCAAGTACAGCGCCTACTTGTTTGCCATCTGTGAAAGGTAACGCAGGCAGGTCCATCCCATGGCTCCATTAGCGCAGAATGAAATGCATAAAAATCTTTACGCTCTTGCGACATTGTTGTGTGATTTTCCCAAGCTTCAGGAATCATCATTAATATTGAGTGAGGTAAAGATCTACCACCCAAATAAAGTAACTCTAAAACTTCATCAAATGAAGCTGAGTCACTGCCAGATTCATTCACAATTGGAAATAGTCGTTTTAGATCTCCTGGAATTAATTCACTTTCAAGTAATGTCTCACGAGCTCTCATCCAGTTTCGGTTTCCTTTAACTGTATTTATCTCACCGTTGTGTGCAATAAATCGATATGGATGTGCGAGGGGCCAAGATGGGAATGTATTTGTTGAAAATCTTGAGTGAACAAGAGCCATTGGAGACTCAACTAATGAATTAGATAAATCTGGAAAAAATTCTTCAAGCTGACCAGTTGTAAGCATTCCTTTATAAACAATCGTTCTTGAAGAAAGTGATGAGATATATATCGGAAGTGTGTGCTCAACTCGCTTTCGTAGACAAAATGCCATTCTCTCAAGGACTAGATCATTCTCATTTTTACCACCAGAGATAAATATTTGCTTAAACTCGGGCATAACTGAAATCGCAGTTTTACCAAGTGATTTTGAATCTATTGGAACATCTCGCCAACCTAAGACTATTAATCCCTCTTCTTTAGCAATTTTTTCAATACTCTCTTGATAGCCGGTCTCTCCTGGCTTAACAAAGAATATACCTGTCGCATATTCACTAGCTTTAGGTAGATCAAAGTTAACTACTGATCTATAAAATTTATCCGGTATTTGAATAAGTATTCCTGCACCATCACCACTATCTACTTCAGCCCCAGAAGCACCACGATGTTCAAGATTTCGTAGCGCAGTAAGCGCTTTCGAAACAATCTCATGTGTTGGTAACTTATTTAAAGTTGCGACCATAGCAACACCACATGCATCATGCTCATTAGCAGGGTCATATAACCCAACTGCATTTGGGGTGGTTGAAAAAAGCCTATTCATTTCCAATTAAATTGTCGCTCCCGTTAAAGGGTCGGGACGACTATGGCCCAACTTTTACAACTTGATAGTCAAATAATAGCAGGATACTTAAATTCCAGTCAGCCCCAATAAGTAACCAATTCCTGCGGTAATCATCACACCTAACGCTCCGCCAAGGAATATCCGAGCTGTAGTTTTAAATAATGGTGAGGCAGCAATCTTGGCGCTAATAAAGCCTGCAGTAGTTAAACCAACTGCTGTAAAAATAAGAATAAAAACTACCTGATTTGATTTTGAAATCAGTGCTCCGGCCAGGGGAATTACACCACCGAATGTAAAAGCAATAGCGGATGCAACAGCCGCCTGAACTGGTCGGGCTTTAGAATGTTCAAAATATCCGAGTTCATCTCGTAAATGAGCATCCAACGGGTTCTGTTTATAAAATGCTGCTACTACCTCAGTAGCAAGTGGTTTTGATAAACCACGCTTCATATAGATGTTAACTAACTCAGCGAATTCACCCTCAGGATCTACTTCTAAATGTTTTATCTCTAGTTCACGGTCAGTATTTTCAATATCAGTCTGAGATTTAACTGAAACGTATTCACCAACTGCCATTGACATAGCACCAGCAACAATTCCAGCAAGACCTGCAGTTATTATAAATTCACTTTTACTTGCAGCTGCTATACCTATCATTAAACTTGCAGTTGAAACTAAACCATCATTTGAACCAAGCACGGCTGCTCGGAGCCAATTTGAGCGGTTTGAGCGGTGCTCCATATTTCGTATTTGAACCTCTTCTAAGCCCATGGCCTAATCCTAACTTGCAGGTTGGGTATTAGATAAATAGCCACGACGATTACTGCGAATTAAATAAATTACTGATGAAGCGATCACGATAAAGCTGACCCAAATATTAAGCCTTAGTCCCAATATATAATTTGCATCATCTATTCGAATTGCCTCTATCCACACCCGGCCAAGTGTGTAGCCACATATATAGAGAGCAAATATATCTCCCTGATTCTTAACAATTTTCTTAAAAAAGATAGGCAACTTAATTAATAGGTATGCAACTAGCAAGCACCAGATTGCTTCATATAGAAAAGTAGGATGAAAGGTTAAAAACTTCTCATATCCATCTGGGCGATTAGCAAGATCAATCTCTAAACCCCACGGTAGTGATGTTGGTTTCCCAAAAACTTCTTGATTAAACCAATTTCCAACTCTGCCAATGGCTTGCGCAATTACTACGCCAGGAGCTAACGCATCTAAAAAATGAGAGAAATTTAAAGTAGTTTCGTGAGTGCGAAAATATATGTATGCACCAAATGCACCCAAAGAAATAGCACCCCAAATACCAAGTCCTCCTTGCCAAATCCGAAGTGCATCAACTGGATTTCCACCTGAGCCAAAATACTGTTGAGGTGATGTGATTACGTGATAAATACGTCCGCCAATAATTCCAAATGGCACTGCCCAAATTGCAGCTTCGGAGACATCATCAGCTAATCCACCATTTGCCGCATATCGTTTTCTACCAAGCCAAATTGCAACAGATACTCCGGCAATTATGCACAGTGCATAGTAATGAAGTGTTGCAGGCCCAATTGAAATCTGTGATGAACCAGGACTTGGTATTAAGGCATACATGGAAATTAAGTAGAAAGACTACTTAACACCACCTGCAGCAAGTGCTGCCTTAAACTTAACTGGATCTCCATACTCTGTATTTCGATCCAAATCCTTACCGTTAATTCGAATAGTTGGTGTGCTATTCACGTTTTTACTAGCGGATGCATCAGTTACATTGCGTGTCCACTTTACGTAATTACCTTCTCTTACGCACTCCTTAAAAGTATCTGATTTAATTCCAATAGAATCACCAAGAGCGAGCATCGCATCACCTTGCCACTTACCAGAGTTTTCACTACCGGCTTGATTTTGGAAAAGTGCAAGGTTCATATCAACAAATTTATTCTCATCAGCAGCACATGCAGCAGCATTCGCTGCAATTATAGATTCAGCGCCAATAAAGGTTAACGGATGAAAAACTACTTTTGCTTTCTTCTGAGCAATTATTTCATTTAGATAACCACCATTTAAGATCTCAAATGAGCGACATGCTGGGCATTGGTAGTCAACCCAAACATCAATTGTTGGCGTCGCAGTTGGGTTTAAAACAATTCCATAACCATCAGCCTCAGATACAGCTGCGGGGATTGCAAAATTTGAGCTAGCACGATTGCTAATAAAGGAAAAAATGATTCCAACAGCCACTATGAATACAACCATTCCAATAACTAAGTTACGCGTTCCCTTATCAGATCCACTATTCGCAGCCATTGTCTTCCCCTTTTTTTATCTCGTTATTTATTTCTCTATGGCAAATCTACCCTTAGGGTATAAATATAAGAAAATTCCCAGCCCCATTAGGCCTATGTCTCTAATGATTTCTGAGAGATATTTCGTATCTTCAGGGTCAATTGTGCCCCCGCCACCAAAACATCCACAGTCAATACTCAGGCCTCTTGCCCATGCTTGTGCAATTGCAATAATAAATGCCAACATAGTTAAGGCGCCTAATGCCCCTGAAATCTTTACTGTAACTCCAACAATTAAGAGCAGTCCTAGCCCAATTTCAATCCATGGCAATGTATATCCTAAAAAATTTGCTATAGGAATTGGTAACATTTCATACGCCCTGACTGCCATCGCAGATTTTGGTAAGTTAGGTACTTTAAGAGCACCTGCTACAAGTAAAACAGCTCCCAGTATTAATCTAGCCAAAAGAGTCAGCCATGGTTGGGCTAATTTAAATTTATCTGCCACTTCTTACTCCTTTTGAAAGTGATTCAGCAAGTTGCTTAATCTTCTTAAGTCCTGACCTACCAGCTCCATGCTCTTGGATTACTTTAATAAAAGCAGAGCCAACAATCACACCATCAGCGTAAGAGGCAACCTGACTAGCCTGTTCTTTATTTGAAACTCCCAAACCAACTGCTACTGAGGTTTTACTTGAACTTCGAATTCGATCAACTAAGGCACTTGCATTACCAGAAACCGTTGTGCGAGCCCCGGTTACTCCCATTAAACTTGCGGCATAGATAAATCCAGAACACTCTGAAGTAACTTTTGCTAAGCGTTCATCGGAAGTGCTTGGTGCTACTACATATATCCGGTTTATCGATTCATTCTTTGCTTGATTCTTCCAAAGTTCTGACTCTTCTATTGTTAAATCTGGAGTAATCACGCCAGAACCCCCAGCAGCAGATACAGCAGAAGCAAATTTTGCTGAACCATACTTTTCAATTGGACTCCAGTAACTCATTACAACAGATGGAACTCCGTAGCCAACACTTGTTTTAAGTAGATCAAAAACCTCTTCAACGCCGGCACCATTAGAAATCGCTTGTTCAGAAGCCGCCTGAATTACCGGCCCATCCATAATTGGATCAGAGTATGGATAGCCGATTTCGATCGCATCTACTCCGCCGTCAATCATTGCTTTAATAATTAATTTTGATTCCTTTTGAGTTGGAAATCCAGCAGGTAAATACCCAATTAGCGCTGCTCTATTCTCTGATTTTGTTTTCATAAACAGCTGTTCAAGAGCGGTTGGCATTAAAGCGGCATTCCAAAGTATTCAGCAGCAGTCTGCACATCTTTGTCGCCTCTACCAGAGAGATTAATAAGCAGTACCGCCTCTTTACCTAATTCATTTCCGATCTCTAGTGCACCTGCTAAAGCGTGGGCGGTTTCAATTGCTGGAATAATACCTTCAGACTTACAGAGTAATGAAAATGCATACATCGCCTGATCATCAGTAACTGGTCTGTACTCGGCGCGACCAATGTCATTTAAATATGCATGCTCTGGTCCAACACCAGGGTAATCAAGCCCAGCAGAAATCGAATGCGACTCAATAGTTTGACCATCTTTATCTTGTAATACGTAAGAACGAGTGCCATGTAAGACACCAGGAGTACCACCTGAAATAGTGGCAGCATGTAATCCAGTTTCAATCCCACTACCGCCGGCTTCAAGTCCAATTAAGCGAACTGATTTATCATCTATAAATGGATGGAAAATACCAATTGCATTTGAACCACCACCGACACATGCTAAAACTGCATCTGGCAATCTTCCCGTTAGATCTAATACCTGTTGCCTAGCTTCAATACCAATTATTCTCTGAAAATCTCTGACCATAGTTGGAAATGGATGTGGTCCAGCAACGGTGCCTAACAGGTAATGTGTTGTTTCAACATTTGTAACCCAATCTCGCATTGCCTCATTAATTGCATCTTTTAAAGTCTTAGAACCCTGTGTTACTGGTACAACGGTTGCGCCAAGTAACTTCATTCGAGCAACGTTTAACGATTGTCTTTTAGTATCAGCCTCACCCATATAAACAACGCATTCCAAGCCAAATAATGCAGCCGCAGTTGCAGATGCCACACCATGTTGACCCGCTCCAGTTTCAGCAATAATTCTTTTCTTACCCATACGCTTTGTTAGTAATGCCTGACCAAGTACATTATTAATTTTATGACTACCGGTATGGTTTAAATCTTCTCGCTTTAAAAGTATTTGAGCACCACCTGCGTATTCAGAAAATCTCTTAGCATCAGTTAAAATACTTGGACGCCCAGAATACGTTTTATGTAGTTCTAGCAACTCTGCTTGAAAATTTGGATCTGACTGAGCAGAAAAATGTGCAGCTGATAACTCATCTAATGCAGCAATTAATGCCTCGGGCACAAATCTTCCACCGTAAGGACCAAAATGTCCAAGTATGTTTGATTCCATACTTTGTACTACTTTGTCATTAGCCATAGTGGAAGTTTATAAGATCTTTACCGGTTAAGAAGTTCTTTTATAGTATGAACTGGATTACCTGTTTTCACTAGAGTCTCACCGATGAGAACCGCCTTTGCGCCTAACTCTTGTACAGATAAGACTTGCTCCCTGGTACTAATTCCAGACTCTGCCACCTTAAGAACAGATGCTGGGAGCTGGGGCAGGATTAACTCAAAATTCTTATCATTTACTTCAAGAGTTTTTAGGTTTCTACAATTTACGCCAATAATTTTTGATCCAATATCTACAGCTATTTCTGCCTCCACTAAATCATGAACTTCAACTAAAACATCCATCCCTAATTCTGTGGCTAATTGATAAAAGTCAACTAATTGTGACTTTGAAAGTCCTGCGACAATTAACAGCATTAAGTCAGCACCTAAAACTCTAGACTCATACACTTGAAACTCTGTAACAATAAAATCTTTACGTAGCACTGGTAGATCAACTGCAGACCTAACTGCAATTAGATCAGAAATATTTCCTTTAAACCTTCGGCTCTCAGTTAAAACACTTATTAGATCAGCTCCACCACTTTGATAATCATTAGCTAGTGAAACAGGATTCTCTATGGCAGATAAATCACCTTTACTTGGAGATGATCTCTTAATCTCAGCGATTAAGCGCATTCCGTCTTTGTTCAAGGCGACATAAGCATTTCGAAGTTTTGGCGCATTTGCTAGCTGCTCATTAAGTTGTGAAATTGGAACTTTTCGCTTTTCAACATCTTCAATAACACCTTCAATAATGGAGGTAAGAATATTTGAATCACTCATCAGTTGGATCAATCCCTTCTGAAAGAGAATTCCAAGTATTTTTTTCTTTACGTTCATACTTATTAGAGTTTGCGCGTTTGCTTAGTCTAGTAATTAGATAGGTTGAGATCGCAACTAAAAGCAGGCTGGTAATAATTGAGGACTTCACATTAACCAGCCATCGCATTTGCTGTGGCAATAGCACCTAACACTGCTGCAGCCTTATTAATGCACTCTTGATTTTCAGAAATCGGATCTGAGTCGGCAACAATTCCAGCACCAGCTTGAACGTAGGCAACACCATCCTTAATTACTGCAGTTCGAATCGCAATACAAGTATCGATATTGCCTGTGAAATCTAAATAACCAATCGTTCCACCGTATATACCTCTTCTTGTTGGTTCATTCTCTTCAATAATCTCCATAGCCCTAGGCTTTGGCGCCCCCGATAAAGTTCCGGCTGGAAATACTGCGAAGAGTGCCTCAATCGGTGCAAACTGTTTTGCTAATTTGCCAACAACTGTTGAAACAATATGCATAACATGTGAATACTTTTCAATCTGCATAAATTCTGTAACTTCTACAGATCCTGCGCTACATACTCGCCCTAAATCATTACGTCCTAAATCAACTAACATTAAATGCTCTGCGCGCTCTTTCGGATCTTCCAGTAATTCCTTTGCCAAGGCATCATCGATTTTTGGGTCTTTATTTCTAGCCCTAGTTCCGGCGATTGGATGAATCATTACTTCATTACCGGTAACTTTAACTAATGCTTCAGGGCTTGAACCAACAACTGATAGGCCATTAGCAAATCGAAACAAATACATATATGGGCTTGGATTTTGTTCTCGCAATACTCGGTATAAATCAAAGGGATCTGAATCAGATGACATAGTAAATCTCTGTGATAGAACAACCTGGAATGCTTCACCAGATTTAATTTCTTCCTTTATTAGTTCAACTTTATTTACATATCCCTCATCAGTCGTATTGCGCTTAAATTGTGGCGATACTCTATCCGGAATTTCTTTAAATTCATTATCAGTATTTTTTAATAAATCTGACTCCATTTTATCTAGCCTCTTAATAGCTAAACCATAAACCTCATCAACGCGCTCTGTGCTACCGTCCCAATTTATTACATTGGCAATTAATGTTATATCTCCTTCTTTATGATCATAGACTGCTAAATCTGATGTGAGCATCATGGCAATCTCTGGAATATGAACATCAGTGCTTGCAAGATTTGGTATTTTTTCTAACCTTCTAACAATTTCATAACCAAGATAGCCAACAAGTCCACCAGTAAGTGGTGGTAAGTCAGGAAGTTTTGGTGAACGAAGGTGAGCCGTTGAAATTCGCAGCGCCGATAATGGATCAATTCCAGTTGGCGCTCCAGATGGCATTACTCCTTCCCAAATTGCTAAACCGTTTGATTCAGTAAGGGTAGCCTCGCTATTTATTCCAATAAATGAGTAACGTGCCCAAACTCCAGCCTCTGCTGATTCAAGTAAGAATGTTCCACTTCTATTTGAAGCTAATTTATTATAAATAGAAAGCGGAGATTGACCAGCTAATGATATTTTTCGAGCCACTGGAATGACATTAAAATCACGCGCATATACGCGAAATGATTCAAGTGAGAGCAGCGCCTTTTCCACTCACCTATTCTGCCGTAAGTATCTATTGCGATGTGCCAGATATTTGCTAGGCCCATGGCCTACTCAACATCAATTACCCCAATATCTGAGGGTGACTTCTAATTAATACAAAGTAAAATTCAGTTTTTTACAACTAGAGAACTAAGCAATCAGGGCCTAGTACAGTTTTCAAATCTGCACTTAAACTTGGCGATGATGTAACTTTTAAACCCTCATCAAGTTTAAGTACGGTCTTCTTCTCCCCATCTACAAGCCTGAGATGTACTTCTCGAGCACCTGGATGAGATCGCAAAATTTCATTCATTCGATCAATTACTGGAGGTGTGCAGCGCGACATTTCCATTGAAATAATAAGTGGGCCTGTTGGTATCTGTTTTAAATCCGGCAGAGTTAAATCTAATGCTGAAATTCTAGGTTGTTCCTCGCGCTTATCAACTCTGCCTCTAATTGCCACAATTCGATCTTCAACTAAATTAACACCATGATTTGCATAAGCATTAGAGAAAAACAAAACATCGACTGCGCCATCTAAATCTTCAACAGTCACAATCGCCCATGGTGTCCCTTGTTTTGAGACTTTGCGTTGTATTTGTGTGATTAACCCACCAATTGTAATTATTTGATCATGGCTAACCTCAGAAATTTGGCTAATTGAAAAATCAGCTACTGAACGCAGAATATGTTCAACGCCAAGTAGTGGATGATCAGAAACATAAAGCCCAAGCATCTCTCGCTCATAACCAAGTAACATCATTTTTTCCCATTCAGGGCTTGGAATATCTAATACAACTCCACTAACACTTGTTGAATTTGCAGCACCAAATAAATCAAATTGTCCGATAGATTCTGCTCGTTTAGTTTCAGAGACTGCATCTAACGCTTCTAGAAAAACCATCATTAAACCTCGTCGTGAATGATTTAACGAGTCAAATGCTCCAGCTTTAATAAGTGATTCAATACTCTTTTTATTACACACAATCGCATCAACTTTTGTTAAGAAATCGCCAAAACTGTCATACCGATTCTTGGCCTTTCGATTACTTATTATTGAGGCAACTACATTTTCACCAATATTTCTAATAGCAGTTAATCCAAATCTAATATCAGATCCAATAGGGGTGTATTCAGAATCTGACTCATTAACATCTGGTGGCAATACTTTTATACCCATACGCCTGCACTCATTTAGATAAAGCGCACTTTTATCTTTATCATCTCGAACGCTAGTAAGTAACGCAGCCATATACTCTGATGGATAGTTAGCTTTTAGATAAGCAGTCCAAAATGAAAGTAGCCCATACCCTGCGCTATGTGATCTATTAAAAGCATAATCAGAGAATGGGATCAATGTTTGCCATAACTTCTCCACTGCATCTTCAGAGAAGCCGTTTGCTTTCATACCATCTTCAAAGTGCACTTTCTCTTTATCCAATATCTTTTTGTCTTTCTTTCCCATTGCCTTACGTAGTAGATCCGCGCGGCCCAGGGTGAAACCAGCAACTTTTCGCGCAATTGCTAACACCTGCTCCTGATAAACAATTAGCCCATAGGTGTCTTTTAATATTTCATTTAAAGGCATATCTAATTCAGGGTGAATACCAATTGGGGCTTTGCGACCATTTTTATAATCCGCGTATTTATTATGTGAATCTTCACCCATAGGGCCTGGACGATAAAGAGCAATTACAGCAGCAATATCTTCAAAACTATCAGGTGCCATTGAGCGTAGCAAAGATCTAATTGGCGCACTATCTAATTGAAATACGCCAAGAGTGTCACCACGAGAAAGCAATTCGAAAGTCTTTTTATCAGATAGCGGCAAGCTTTCTAATACAACTTTTTTACCAAGATTTTTTTCAATATTTATCAAGCAATCATCTAAGACAGATAGATTCCTAAGTCCTAAAAAGTCCATCTTTAGTAAACCCGTAGCTTCACACGCACCCATATCAAACTGAGTAATGATGGCGCCATCTGCATCGCGGCGATGAATCGGAATTACATCAAGTAATGGCTCCTTACTTAATATCACTCCGGCTGCGTGTACTCCCCACTGCCGCTTTAATCCTTCAATTCCAAGGGCGGTATCAACAATCTTTTTTGAATCTGGATCACTTTCATATAAATTTCTAAATTCAGATGCCTCACCATAACGCTCATTATCCATATTAAATATGCCAGAAAGTGAAATATCTTTACCCATTACTGAAGGTGGTAGTGATTTAGTTAATCGCTCACCTAATGCATATGGATATCCAAGCACTCTGGTGGAGTCTTTAATTGCTTGCTTTGATTTAATTGTGCCGTAGGTAATTATCTGAGCAACTCGATCATCACCATATTTAGTAGTTGCGTATTGAATCATCTCTGATCGTCTGCGCTCATCAAAGTCCAGATCAATATCAGGCATGGAGATACGCTCTGGATTTAAAAATCTCTCAAATAACAATCCAAACTTAATCGGATCTAGCCCAGTAATACCTAGAGAGTATGAAACTAATGAACCGGCAGCTGATCCACGGCCGGGGCCCACCCTAATACCTACCTTACGTGCATGATCACAAAGATCTGCCACAACTAAAAAGTAACCTGGAAATCCCATCTTAATCATTACTTCTAATTCAAAGTTAAGACGATCCTGGTATTCAGTTGGAATGCTGTTACCCATCTTTGTGGCTAAGCCGTCATTAGCTAGTTTAATTAACCAACTATCTTCACTTTGCCCAGTTGGCACTGGAAATTGCGGCAGTAAATTCTCGCCTTCACGCATAGTAGTTTCACAACGTTCGGCTATTAGTAATGTGTTATCACAGGCTTGCTTAAAATCTTTGAATATTTCTCGCATTTGCGCTGGGCTCTTTAGGTAAAACTCCGAGTTCTCAAACTTAAATCTCTTTGGATCAGCCATTGTCGAACCAGACTGAATACAAAGTAATACCTCATGTGCTGCTGCATCATCATGGTGTGTATAGTGAAGATCATTAGTTGCTAATTGCGGAAGGTTTAACTCTTTACCTAATTTAATTAAATCAGCAAACGCTCTTTGCTCAATCTCAATTGAGTGATCCATTATCTCTAGATAGAAATTTTCTGGACCAAAAATATCTCTGAATTCACTTGCTGCTTTGATCGCTTCTTTATAGGCACCCATACGTAATCGGGTCTGAATTTCCCCTCCTGCGCAACCTGTTGTAGCAATTATTCCCTTTGAATACTTTGAGAGTAACTCTCGGTCAACTCTTGGCTTATAATAAAAACCCTCTAAAGAAGCTAATGATGAGAGCTTAAATAAATTAGAAAGTCCCTGATTATTTTCAGCAAGCAAAGTCATATGGGTATATGCCCCTCCGCCAGAAACATCATCCTGTCCGCCTTCAGCCCACTTAACTCTTCGCTTATCAAATCTTGATTCTGGGGCTACATAAGCTTCAATACCGATTATTGGTTTAACTCCGGCAGCTTTAGCGCTCTTATGAAACTCAAATGCACCAAAGACATTTCCATGATCTGTCATCGCAATTGCTGGCATTTCTTGGCGTGCTACTTCAGCAACTAACTCAGAAATTTTTGCAGCGCCATCTAACATGGAGTATTCGGTGTGCACATGTAGGTGCACAAAATTCTCCGAATTTTTCGGGTTTCTAGTTAAATCAGACATGAATGGTGAGATTACTACTGACTTTAATTTCTAGCGGGCTAAATCTGAAAGAAGCGCTAGTGAGCGTGTCAGATCCTCTGGATACTCAGCATTAAAGGATAGGCGCTCACCACTGCCTGGATGGGTAAAGGCAAGTTGCTTGGCATGTAGCCAGGGCCGTGTGATTGTAAGTTTTTGCGCAAGTACTGGATCTGATCCATAGGTCAAGTCACCAACTAATGGATGATGTAGCGCAGCAAAATGGACTCTAATCTGATGTGTTCTACCAGTCTCTAGTTCAATTTCAAGCAACGTAACAGCTGGGAATACTTCTAACGTTTTGTAATGCGTAATACTTGGTTTTCCATTTGCAACAACAGCGAATCGATAATCCTCTTTTGGATGTCGATCAATTGGGGCATCGATAGTACCCACGGTTGGATCCATATGACCTTGCACTAAAGCGTGGTAAACCTTAGAAACGGTGCGCTCACGAAACTGATCTTTTAAATGAGAGTACGCAATCTCATTCTTTGCAACCACCATTAATCCGGATGTTCCAACATCTAACCTATGAACAACTCCTTGGCGCTCTGCCGCACCCGATGTTGCAAGTTGATAACCGGCAGCAAATATTGCCCCAACAACTGTCGCGCCCTGCCAACCAGGACTTGGATGAGCCGCTATCCCAACTGGTTTATCAATCACAATTAAATACTCATCATCATAGACAACTTTTAAACCATCAATTGGAGTTGCAACTAGTTTTGCTTCACCTTTAGCAGCTGGCATTAAAACTTCGATCTGATCTCCAGTAATCACTCGATCAGATTTACCAATTGGTTTACCGAGTTTAGATATTTCACCTGATTCGATTAATCCAACAATTACATTACGAGATAGCCCAAGTAATCTAGATAATGCAGCATCTACTCGTTCCTGATTTAATCCCTCTGGGATTGATAAGTTTCTAACCTCGCGTGAACTCATAGATCCCCCTTACCTTTAGTAAATGGCACATTTTTCCAACTTAGAAATGTAATCAGTATTGCAGCACTAACCACTGACATATCTGCAATATTAAAGACTGGCCAGTTAGGTATTTGAATCCAATCTACAACTTCACCCTGTAAGGCACCTGGTGTGCGAAAAATTCGATCAGATAAATTACCAAATATTCCGCCCAATGCTAAGCCAAGGGCGACCGCCCAGGGATTAGACCTAACGCTTCTTCCATAATAAAAGATCACACCCGCCATAATAATTGCAAAACTTGATAGGAATATTGTGCCACTTGAAGCAAGATTAAATGCCGCCCCTGAGTTAAAGACGAGTCGAAGTTGCAGCAGTGAACCAATTATTTGTTTTGGCTCATCTGATAAATGATCTGATTGCAATTGCTTTTGTTAAATAATCTATGGCAAAAACTATTAAAGCGGTAGCCGCTAACCATTTGCGCTGAAGATAGTTCAGCGTCGTTCCTCTTTTTGTTTACACACCATACAAAGTGTTGCTCTTGGAAAAACTTGTAGCCTTGCTTTGCCTACAAAATTTCCACACTCTTCACACTTGCCATAAGTTTTATTATTAATTCGCTCAAGGGCTCGCTCAGTTTGCTGCACCATGTCTCGAGCGTTATATACCAATGACATCTCATGCTCACGCTCAAATGTTTTTGCACCAGCATCTGCTTGGTCATCTCCTGCGCCAACTCCTGCTGCCTCAACTAAATCTTCCATCTCAGCCTCTGCTGTTTCCAACTCTTTCCGCAACCTAATTAAATCCTTTAGAAAGTTCAGCCTTGATGCTTTTTAACTCAGTGGCGTTCCATGCCATCTCACTCGCTGTAGCCACAAGTGGAGCTGGCGCACTTTTAATTGGTTTTAGTGCTGCTGCTTTCTTTGACTTTAACACTGGCTTTGGTGGTGGCAACATAACTAATCTGCGCTCTTCCACAATTGGAGTTGCATTTGCATTTGGGATTGTTGATGTTACAGAAATAGTTGTTGAGGAACCTGAAGTTGAAGTTTGTAACTTAGCTGGAAATGGCTTACCAGGTGCTTTTTTAAATGCTGATTTCTTAGCAAGTTTAGGCTTTACAATATTTGGTGATCGCTTTGCCACCTTCTTAGCAGGTGCTTTTTTCGTTGCCTTTTTAGCGGCTGACTTAGCCGGCTTTTTTGTGGAAGGCTTCTTACTTTTTTTTGCTGATTTCTTAAATAACTTACGAATAGCCACGATACCTCCTGGAGGGGCAAAGGTTATGGCTTGTCGCAACTAATTACCAACCGCCACCCCTGCGCGTAATGAGAGTTCAGAAAAAGGTATCAATCCCGCGTTAGAATGTAGGGTGGATACGAACTCGAAGCGCACAATTAACGCCTTACCTGCGCAAATTGATCTTCCATCAATGGAAGCTAGTATTTTGGATTTTTGGTCACAAAATCAAATTTTTGAAAAGTCAGTTGCAAATCGAAACGGTGCACCGCGTTGGAGTTTTTATGAAGGCCCCCCTACTGCAAATGGAATGCCTGGCACCCACCATATTGAAGCTAGAGTTTTTAAGGATTTATTTCCACGCTTTCAAACAATGAAAGGTAAGCAAGTAATTCGTAAAGCGGGTTGGGATTGTCATGGACTACCAGTTGAAATTGCAGTAGAGAAAGAATTGGGTTTTACCGGTAAAGCAGATATCGAAAAATTTGGTGTAGCAGAATTTAATGAAAAGTGTCGTGAATCAGTGCAACGCCATGTTGGTGAGTTCACTAATATGACAAAGCGCATGGGTTTTTGGGTGGATTTTGATGAAGCCTATTGGACTATGTCACCTGCATATATTGAAAGTGTTTGGTGGTCACTAGCGCAAATTTGGAAAAAAGGATTACTAGTTCAAGACCATAGGGTTGCGCCATACTGCCCAAGATGTGGAACCGGCTTATCCGATCATGAATTAGCACAAGGCTATGAAACTATTAAGGATCCATCTGTTTTTGTTAGATTTAAAGCAACCTCTGGAAAGTTAGCAGAGTTAGATGCAAGCCTGCTCATTTGGACTACCACCCCATGGACATTAGTTGCCAATACCGCTGTTGCGGTAAATCCTAAGGTGGAGTACCAGGTAATTGAAATTACAAATGAGGATTTAACTGAGCGGTTGGTAGTTGCCTACTGATCTAGCATCAGTTCTAGGAGAGGACCGAAAGGTAATAGCTACATTTAAAGGCAGCGAACTAGAACACACTAAATACACTAGGCCATTTGATTTCATTGAGATTGAAAATGCTCACTATGTAGTTTTAGCTGATTATGTAACAGTTGAAGATGGAACTGGATTAGTTCACCAATCTCCTGCCTTTGGAGCTGATGACTTAGAGGTTTGTCGAAAATATAACCTTCCGGTAGTAAATCCAATTGAACCCGATGGTCACTTTAAAAAAGAGGTCACATTAGTCGGTGGTGTATTTTTTAAAGAAGCAGATAAAGCGTTAATTAAGGATTTAAAATCCCGTAATCTAATGTTTAAGAGCTCTCAATTTGAGCATTCCTATCCACATTGCTGGCGATGTCACACAGCTTTAATGTATTACGCACAACCATCCTGGTATATCAAGACAACCTCAATCAAGAAAGATCTACTACGCGAGAATTCGAAAACCGATTGGCACCCAGAGACAATTAAAACTGGTCGCTTTGGTGATTGGCTAAACAATAATATTGACTGGGCCGTTTCTCGTAATCGCTATTGGGGAACGCCGCTTCCGATATGGCGATGTGAGAACAAGCATGAAATCTGCGTAAGTTCACTATCTGAATTAGGAGAACTAGCTGGCAAAGAGTTAAGTAAATTAGATCCACACCGTCCATTTGTCGATGATATTAAGTTTAAATGTAAAGATTGCTCATCGATTATGGAGCGTACGCCTGAGGTAATTGATTGTTGGTATGACTCAGGTGCAATGCCATTTGCGCAGTGGGGTTACCCACATCAGGTGAATTCTGAAAAAGAATTTAAAGCTGCATATCCTGCAGATTTTATTTGCGAAGCAATTGATCAGACTCGTGGTTGGTTCTATACCTTAATGACAATTGGAACTTTAGTATTTGATAAATCATCATATAAAACTGTGCTTTGCCTTGGCCATATTTTAGATAAAGATGGTAGGAAAATGAGCAAGCATTTAGGAAATGTATTAGAGCCAATACCGTTGATGAATCAACATGGCGCAGATGCCGTGCGCTGGTACATGCTCGCAGCTGGCTCACCGTGGAGTGCTCGCAGAGTTGGACATGATGCGATATCAGATGTGGTTAGAAAAACTCTGCTTACCTACTGGAATACCATTTCTTTCTTTACCCTCTATGCAAATGCAGCAGATTTTAAAGTTTCATCCCTGCCTAAAGATTTAACACTTATGGATCACTGGATTCTCTCTGAACTTAATAAACTAATTAAAGGTGTAGATGATGCCCTTGAAAGTTTTGATTCGCAGGGTGCCGGAGCTTTACTCGCTGCATTTATTGATGATCTTTCAAATTGGTATGTGCGCAGATCTCGTCGTCGTTTCTGGGATGGCGATCCAGTAGCACTTAATACTCTTTACTTCTGTCTTAAGAACTTAACCCTTCTTCTTGCTCCTATGGTGCCATTTATCTCTGAACATGTTTGGCAAAAACTTGTTAAATCATCTGAAGCAAATCAGGTTGAATCTGTTCACCTGGCAAACTTTCCACAATTTGATAAATCTGATGATTGATGAGAAATTATCAACTTCTGTTGCACTTTCGCGAAGACTAGTTGAATTAGGAAGAGCTGCTCGAGCAGAGTCGGCAATTAAAATTCGCCAACCACTATCTCGCGCCTTAATCTCTGCTCCTGGCTGGGATCAGATATCTGAAGAGATTAAATCTCATATCGCTGATGAGCTAAATATTTTGGCGCTAGATGGTATTCATGCGGCTGGATCAGATCTCGTAGATATCTCAGTAAAGGCAAACTTTCGCACCCTTGGCACAAAATTTGGCGCAAATGTTCAAGAGATTTCTAAACAAATCTCGGTAACTGATGCAACTGCCATGGTTAAAGATCTGCGGAAAAATAAAACCTTTAAGTTAAATGTTGAAATCAATGGTGAGCCTAAAGGCATTGAGATTGAAATTGAAGATTTGATAATTACTGAAACCCCTCGAACTGGATGGTCTGTTGCCTCACATGCAGGTGAAAGTTTGGCACTTGATCTTGAGTTAACTCCAGAGTTAATTAGGGCTGGGTTAGTACGTGAGGTAATTAGAGCAATTCAAGAGGAGCGTAAAAATATTGGTTTAGATGTCAGTGACCGAATAACAATTAGTTGGAATGGCCCAACTGAATTAGCGCAGGTGATCTCATCAGCAACGGCAGAAATTAGCGCTGAAGTATTGGCCACAAAAATGCAGCAAGTTAGCACAGAAAAATCTGATGAAAATGAACTTGGCTTGTGGTTAAAACTAGTTAAAAACTAATTAAAGAACAGAAACTAAACGCATAAGTAATTGCACGACAAAAAACACAACAATAAAAGATAGATCAAGTGAGACTGCACCTAACCGAAGTGGTGGCACAAACTGTCTAACAAAAGCTAATGGTTTATCGGTAATTGTATAAACCAATTCGGCTAGAGCTAGTACAACTCCTTTTGGACGCCAGTTTGGTGAGAAGATTCGAACATAATCTAAAATTAAACGGCCAATTAGTGCAATTAAAAATAGATTAAGAGCCCAGTAAATTAAACCAAAAATTGAACCCATGGTTTAAAGTTTTTTAGCTTTGATTAAAAAAACTTGCTTGTGCTGCTGAATTCTTATCTTCAACACTAACTGAAACATTTGGCGGTGTTAATAAAAATACTTTTGGTGTTACGCGTTCAATACTTCCATGGTGACCAAAAACTAGACCAGAAGCAAAATCAACTAAACGCTTGCGCTCTGTCTCTTCCATATCGCTTAAATTCATAATTACTGGCTTACCCTCGCGGTAATGCTCACCAATTAATCGGGCTTCACTATAAGTTCTAGGAGTAAGCGAAATAATATGATCCATAATTTTACTTTGTGCAGATGCTGGAAGTAATTCAACATTTGACTTTGCAGCAGATTTTGAATTAGCACGAACTAACCTAGGTGCTCGCTCAGTTAGTTGATTATTGCCATGGTCAAGCTCTTCCTCATCCATTAGACCGAGGTAACCTGCAACCCGCTTAAATGCACTAGCCATAGGTAAAGGCTATGCGATTGGAGTTCTAATACCGAGGATTGAACTACCAATTCGGATATGTGTCGCACCATATTTGATGGCTATTTGATAGTCACCACTCATCCCAATTGATAAGGATTTAGCAGCTGGGAAAGTACGAAGGAAATCACTGCGGATAGCCACTAATTCAGCAAAGGCGTCCTCAGCGGGTGAATTAACTGGGGCAACTGCCATTAAGCCCTGCAAACTAATTCCTGGTAACTCAGAAATAGCACCTGCTAATTCAAGTAAATCAGAAGGGTTAACACCGGATCTAGACTGCGGCGGCTTATCAAGTGAGACCTGAATAAAAATTGGCTTTTCCTTTCCACCGCTGTGCTGAGAGATTATTTGCGCATATTTAAGTTGATCAACTGAATGTATACAACTTGCCCAAGATGTAATTGATTTTAATTTATTGCTCTGAATTTGGCCTTGAAAATGCCACTTAACATCATCTGGTAACAATGAAACCTTCCCACTCCCCTCCTGATCGCGATTCTCGCCAAACTCTCGGATACCAAGAGAGTAGAGAATTTCGATATCAGATACTGGAAAGGTTTTAGTAACTGCAATTAAAGTTATTTCATCAGTTGACCGGTTAGCTTTTTCAGCCGCTAACTTAATCTGCTCATTTACCTTTTCAAGATTTGCACTAATTTCATCAATGCGGTTCATAAGCTAATTACACCAACCTGCCGGCCTAGGGTGGCATCTGCACGGTGTGAAAAGTAGTCAGAATTTTCCTTTGTGCAAATTCCTAAACTTATTATTTCGACCTCACTTAATTGTTCTTTTAGGCCTGCAAACAGATTTAGGTGATTACTTTTGCCACCTGTAGCTGGATGCTCTTTAACAATCTCGCTATACATCACCGGGTCCACTTCATAACAGTTGCCACAAATATGCGGGCCAACCACCCCGGATATCTGATCTGCGCCCAGTTTCTTCATTTGATCTAACGCAGCTAGAGCTACTTTATTTAATAACCCCTTGCGGCCAACATGAACTGCTGCAACTACGCTTTTTGAAATTAGCAGTAGTGGCAAACAATCAGCTACCTGCACTGCTAGTGCGACATTTGGTTTATCAGTTACAACTGCGTCACCATCATAAACTGCTCCATTTGGTGAGCTATGGCTATCGACCACAGTTACTTTATTGCCATGCGTTTGTTTCATAAAATAAATGGGATTACCAATTAATTTTGAAAGCTGTCTTGCTTTATCAAATGCTTGTGGATTATCTAGTGAGCCGAAGTGTCGCGAGGTGAAGAGCAACCGAGCCATGCTCGATTCCTAGCGCATGAAATCAGGGATATCGATCTCATCTTCTGCGACTAAATCTTCAAAAGTTATCCGCTTGCGTGAGCGTGGTTCCCCGCCATTAACATCTAGATCAAGTGCAATTGCAATTGGATCATTAACAGCGATTGGATCTGCTTCACCACTTAGTGCGGCCGCATTTATCACTGGCATTAATACACGCTTTGGTTCACCGCCAGCAAAGCCTGCTGCAATAACAGTTACACGGACTTCATCACCTAAGGCATCATCAATTACAGTTCCATAAATAATGTTTGCATCTGGGTGAGCAGATTGCGCAACTAATTCGGCGGCCTCTGATATTTCAAATAAACCAAGATCTGATCCACCAGCAATTGAAAGTAATACGCCATGTGCACCATCAATTGAAGCTTCAAGAAGTGGACTTGAGATTGCAAGCTCTGCTGCGCGAATAGATCTTGCTTCACCTCTTGCTGAACCAATTCCCATCAATGCAGAACCAGCACCTGACATGATGCTTTTAACATCAGCAAAGTCAAGGTTTATTAATCCAGGTGTTGTAATTAAATCTGTGATTCCTTGAACTCCAGATAACAAAACTTGATCAGCAGTTCTAAATGCTTCAAGAGCACTAATTGAACGATCTGAAATTGCAAGCAGACGATCGTTTGGAATTACAATTAAAGTATCAACTTCTGTTCGTAAATTTTCAATTCCTTCATCTGCTTGTGCAGTTCTACGTTTTCCTTCAAATGTAAATGGTTTTGTAACTACACCAACTGTTAGCGCCCCAAGATCTTTTGCAACCTTTGCGACAATTGGAGCACCGCCAGTACCAGTTCCGCCACCTTCACCTGCGGTAACAAAAACCATATCGGCACCACGTAATACTTCTTCAATTTCATCAATGTGATCAAGAGCTGCTTGACGACCAATCTCTGGCGCAGCACCTGCACCTAATCCTCTTGTTAATTTTCTACCAATATCTAATTTCACATCAGCATCTGACATTAACAATGCTTGTGCATCTGTATTGATTGCAATAAATTCAACACCTTTTAAACCAACATCAATCATTCGGTTAACAGCATTAACTCCGCCGCCGCCAATACCAACAACTTTAATTACAGCTAAATAATTTTGCGGTGTTGCCACGTTGCGCCTCTTCCCTAGCCCTAAATCTCAACTTGAGAGTTAAAGTTATTGCTTTTCCGATTACGCAAAAGTATGCATTAGAGGTATCTCAATCAAACACCGACACGATATTTAGTGAGATAAATATTTATACAGTTTATGGATTTTTATAAAGAATTAATGCCAAATTCAGATTTACTTTTAATCAAAATTAACTGACTATTGGCGAATCTGGCTGTGATAAATCCACCTGCTTAATTGCCTTATTTTCCGGTAGTTTCAAGAGGGCGGTTAATACTTTTGATTTTTGCCCGATATCAGTAGCCCCTCCCCAATTAATCCGAAGAGTGGAAGCATTAAGTCGGGTATCCATCAAAATAAAGCTTGATTTTGTGATGGAAATTGACTCAAGATCTAGTAATAAATATCTCAGATCACTTGGAATTTGCTCTAATAAAGTAGCTATTGCGGTCAGGTCCTCATTATTGCGACTCTGACTTGTTACCGAAGGTAATTTACTTTGCGCCATAAGTTGATTTGGTGAAGTAGGTGTAAAAATAAAGCCCTTGCTATCAAAATTTACTGAGGCATTTTGCACAGAAATCGTTTTAGCTATTGCAACTCTCTCTTGAACCACTATTGAGAGCTTTTTATTAAACCAGTTCCTAGAAACATCACTGCTAGATATCCAATCTAATTGATTAAGAGTTCTTTTTATGGATCTAACATCTACCCTGGCCAATTGATCACCAGTCTTTGGCTCAATCCCATTTCGAGAAAGCTCATTTAAAACTAGATTCGCAGCACCACTGCCACTAACTGATACCTGTGCTACTGAAAGAAGTGAAGACCAACCAAGAAGATAAGCAGAGGCCGAGATTGCGCTAACTACCAGTATGGATGTTAGTAATCGCTTTAGCCGCTTAGAAATCCTTAAACTCATTAAGTATTACCGATCAGCAAGTGATTGCAGAATAGGTTCTCCAAGTGAACTAATATCTCCCGCTCCTAATGTAATGATTACATCTCCGCTTTTTGCCATTTTTGTAATTTCTGAAACTACTTCTAACATCGAGGGTTCAAATCTAACCTTGCTCTGGTCCATATTTCGCGCAATCATTAAGGAAGAGACGCCAGGAATTGGCTTCTCACTCGCTGCGTAAACTTCTAGTAGAAAAGTAAAATCAGCATTTGATAATGCTGTACTAAATTGTTCTGAAAAGGCTGCAGTTCTTGAGTATCTATGAGGCTGAAAAATAACTAGTACTCGAGCAGATTGGGCTAAATTTTTAGCCGCCGTTAAGGTGGCAATTATTTCAGTCGGATGATGGCCATAATCATCAATTACCTTAACTCCAGAAACCTCACCCTTTAATTCAAATCGACGCCGAGTTCCGGTAAAGCTTTTAAGCCCAGCGAATAACTTATCTTCTGCCATGTTTAAGGCACTTGCTGCCGTAAAGGCGGCTAATGCATTTAATAAATTGTGCTTTCCAACAACTGAAAGACTTAACTCACCAACCCTGCGGCCAGTACTTGAAACTGTAGCTAAGGAAGATAACGGGTTTAGTTGAATTCGCTGGATTTGGAAATCATTATTTTCACCCTGTCCATATAGCAATATTTTCAGGTCTTTTCTAGTTATTCGAGTAAGTAGTTGTTTAACTCCTGCATCATCACCGCAAGCAACTAAAAATCCATTATCTTGAATGGAGGAAATAAATTGCTCAAACACTTTAAAAACTGCCTCTTCATCAGCAAAGTGGTCAACATGGTCTAACTCAACATTTGTGATTATGGCTCCACTTGGCTTGTAAGCTAAAAATGATCCATCCGACTCATCTGCTTCGGCAATAAAGATTGACCCACTGCCACTGTGCGCATTTGTTCCAGCTGTATTTATTGTTCCACCAACTGCAAAAGATGGGTCAGCTCCAGCTGTTTGTAGCGCCACCGCCAACATTGCAGTTGTTGTGGTCTTGCCATGTGTGCCAGCAACTGCAATTGATGTGGACTCTGACATTAACCATGCTAAAGCTTGGGCTCTAGCCGCCACAGGAATCATCTTTTTACGCGCTAGGGCTAACTCTGGATTATTTTCATCAATCGCAGCCGAAATAATAACTAAATCAGCTGCTCCTAGATTCTCTTGTTTATGTCCAACCTCTACTTTTGCACCAAAGGCTTTTAAAGAGGTAAGCATTGCTGAATCATTTTTATCCGAACCAGAAACAGTAAAACCTTTGGCTAACATTATTCTGGCAATTCCACTCATACCAGAACCACCAATGCCAATAAAATGGATATTTAGTTTTGCTAATTCAGATAATGAGTAATCAGTTTTTACACTCATTTATCTCCACTAACCTCTTGAATAATTGCATTTCCGATTAACTCACTTGCTGATAACTCAGTGTTAGTAGCTCCTTGATACCCAGAGACACTACGCCAAATTTCATCCCAGTTACTTGAAAGCCAGGCTGAATTAAATTTATCATCAGCCACAACAATTGCTGCTCCGGCGATTTGTAAATCAGCGGCATTTGCTGCTTGCTCACCATTTCCAATTGGCAGTGGAATTAAAACTGCAAATTTTCCAACTGCTGCAAGTTCAGCACAGGTCAGTGCACCACTTCTTGCGATTACAAGGTCAACTGCATGGTAAGCAGATGCCATATCTTCGATGTATGCGAGGGCGAGATAATTTTCAGTTCTCGTTGGTAATGGATTATTGCGCCCAACTGAATGAACGACCTGCACACCTTTTTCGGTAAAGCTAGAGAGAGATTGCAAGATTGCTTCATTGATATGACGAGAGCCAAGTGATCCACCGAAAACTAAAACGGTTTGCTTACCAGCAGAAAGTCGCCATTTTTCCAATTGCTCTTTCCGTTTTATAGCAATTACTTCTTTTGATTGATAAGTACTAGAAATTATCTCTGCTCTGATTGGCATGCCACTTAATTTGGCATTTCGCCATCGCCCGATTTTCAACCCTGCTCGAGAAAAAGCAATAAAAATTTTACGTGCAAAAGGAGCACCCAATTTATTGGCCCAACCTGGAATCGCATTTGCTTCATGAATAAATATTGGCTTACGCAGGAGTGCACCGGCTAAATAGAGCGGTGGACAGGCATAACCACCAAATCCAATAATTAAATCAGCATCTTTACAGATTTTAATTCCTTGCCAAGTTGCTAGCAGGATTCTAATTGGCCAAAATAATGTATCAGGAGTTAACTGCCGAGGCATTAGTACTTTAGGAATATGAATAAGCTCAAAACCTGCTTCTGGAACAAGTTGATTTTCAAGACCAGTTTTTGTCCCAACAAATTGATACTGCCAATCCGGCCTTTTATCTCTAAGCCACTTTGCAACAGCTAACGCTGGTTCAACATGGCCAGCAGTGCCACCACCTGCAAAAATTATTTTTTGAGTCATCTGCCTAATTTTCTCATCCTGCTTAACTTGATACCTTCAGATATCTCCGGTGTTCGCCTTGCAACACCTAATACATAACCAACTGCAAGCAGATTAGCCAGCAAAGAAGATCCTCCGTATGAGATAAATGGCAAAGTAACTCCAATTACTGGAATTACCGATGTAACTGATCCGATATTCACAGTTACTTGGGCAATAAACCAGCATGCAATTCCTGCAGTTGCATATCTTGAAAAATCATCTTTAGTTTTAATAGCAATTCGCAACATAGAATAAATCAAAGCTGCATAAAGGGCTAAAACTAGAAGTGTTCCTAACAATCCAAGCTCTTCACCAATTACTGAAAAAATAAAATCAGTATGAGCTTCAGCTAAATTAGCCCATTTCTGCTTGCTTGCCCCAAGGCCACTTCCCCAAAGTCCACCACTTGCTAACCCCATAATGCTATGAGCTGGTTGCCAACCAGAGAATTTGTAATACCTCTCATCAAATGGATCAAAAAGAGCAGCAAATCTGCTCATTCGATAGCTATTACTAAATATAAGTACCGCACTAATAATGCTAGCTAAAACAATTACTGCTATAAAATGCTTAATCGGTGCGCCAGATACAAATAAAATACCACCAAAGATAATTAAAACTAATAAAGCAGTTCCTAAATCCTTCTCTAATATAATTAATCCCTCAATAACCACTAAACCAGGTAAAATTAAACCAATAGGATTTTTACCTGCAACTAGATCAATCCTTCGTAATTGAAATGCACACCAAAGAATTAATCCAAATTTAGCAAACTCTGACGGCTGTAGCGTGAAGCCAGCAATCTCTATCCAGTTCCTATTTCCATTAATATTTTTTCCTAGATTGGGAACAAATGGAAGTAGTAATATAAATATTGAAATCGTTAGACTTACTTTGGCTAATCTTAACCAAATTGCACCTTGAACTTTAAATGCCCAATATGCTGTAGCTGCGCCAAGAATTAAGAATAAGAACTGCCTGATAAATATTGAGTAACTATTACCACTCTCCTGTAAGGATGTCACTGTTGAGGAAGATAAAACCATAGTTAGACCAAGAGCGCATAAAAATATGGTGCTCCAGATTATAAGAAAATATGGTAACTCTGGGCGGGTAAGTATTTTTGAATATTTTCTAACCGTTAAATTATTAGCCATACTAAACCTGCGCTTTCACGGCTTGAGCAAATAACTGTCCACGCTGTACGTAGGAATCAAATTGGTCCATTGAGGCACAAGCTGGAGCCAATAGAACGGTATCACCAGGCTGGGCTAACTTGATCGCAGCACTTACTACATCATTCATTAACGTTTTAGCATCACTTAATTGATTAACTCTTACCACATCAATCTTTGGTGAATACTCTCCAATTGCCTTTGCAATTAATTCACGATCTTCTCCGATTAAAATAACAGCCTTAATTCTAGATGCGCATTTTTTAACTAGGTCACTCATACTTGCACCCTTTGCTAGCCCACCAGCGATCCAAACTACTTTAAAATTTGAAAGTAATGATGCGGCGGCGGCATGTGGATTAGTTGCTTTTGAGTCATCGATCCAATTAATCTCATTTTTACTTAGTACTAATTCCATTCGATGATGGTCGGGTGAAAAATTCTTTAATCCACTTTTAATATCCTCATATTTGATACCAATAGATAGAGCAAGTGCTGCTGCAGCTAGGGCATTTAAAACATTATGTGGAACAGTTGGCGTTATATCTACTAGTTCAGCTATCTCATTTGCTTGGCTAGGAGAAGCAGAGAATGCACGATCAATTAAAAGATTCTCAACAACTCCAAGTTCACCTGCATTTGGAGTATCTAGTGAGAACCACGTAATTAAATCACTAGAAGTTCTACGGGATAACTCTGAATCAGACTTATTTAGTATCGCTTTATTTGAATGCTTAAGTAGTTTTAGCTTTGCTTGCGCGTAAGCCTCAAAACTACCGTGCCAATCAATATGATCTTCTGCAATATTAAGCACTACAACAGATTCATACTTCGGCAAATTACTCCAATGGATCTGAAATGATGAAAGTTCAATCGCAAGATAATCTAATGGTTTTTTTGCGCAAACCGATGCAATCACAGTTTCTCCAACATTGCCACATGCTGCGCCGTTAATTTTTGCTGCCTTAAAAATAGATTCAACCATTTTGATTGTTGTGGTTTTGCCATTAGTGCCAGTTAGCGCAATCCATTTTTGTGAAGGGGCAAGCACTTGCTTAACCTGCCAAGCAAAATCAATTTCACTTAAAATCTCAACTCCATCTGATCTAAGTTTGCTAATTACCAAGTGATCATCTCGCCAGCCAGGAGAAATAATTGCTAACTCCACTCCACCTGGAATTTCATTCACAATATCTGCGCCAGTTTTTACTTTTTCATCAAATACTTTGGAATTAGCACCAAAATTAACTAAAGCCTCCTGGCAAGCCATACCCGTGACACCAGCACCAATGACTAAACAGTTTTTTCCAGCCAGTGACTGAACAAAATTCATTAAGCCACAACCCACTGGGCATAGAACAGGCCTAAGCCTGCCGCAACCCCAAGGCTTGAGATAATCCAGAATCTAATAACAATTGTTACCTCACCCCAACCAATTAACTCAAAATGATGTTGTAAGGGAGCCATTTTAAATATCCGCTTGCCACCAGTAATTTTGAAATATGCAACTTGAATAATTACTGATGATGTAATTAACACAAAAATAAATCCAAGCACTACTAGTAACAATTGAATCCTGAGAGTTATTGCTAACCCTGCAAGGGCTCCACCTAATGCTAATGAGCCAACATCTCCCATAAATATCTTTGCGGGTGAGGCATTCCACCATAAGAAGCCACCACATGCACCAGCAAGTGCTGCTGCAAGTACTGCTAAATCAAGTGGATCACGAACTGCATAACATTTAAGACCAGGTGCAACGGCGCAACTTTGTCCAAACTCCCAAACACCGATCAAAATAAAGGCTGTAAACACCATAACTGCTGCGCCAGTAGCTAATCCATCAAGTCCATCAGTTAAATTAACCCCATTACTTGTTCCTAACACCATTAAAACTACCCAAATAATTACTAAGACAAGCCCCATCTTTATTGAAGTATCTCGAACTGTTGAAAGATAAGAAGATATTGGCGTTAATCCGCTTTGATCAGGAAATTGCAAACCTGCATATGCAAAGCCACCAGCAACAATTGCTTGCCCAAGTAGCTTTTGTTTGGCATTTAACCCAAGAGATTTTTGCTTTGCCACTTTAAGGTAATCATCTATAAAGCCCACAAAACCTAAGCCAATTATTAATGCAATTACTAAAAGGGCGGATGTAGTGACTGCAACACCATTAATTAAATGGCTAAGTCCATATCCAACTACCACTGCTGTTATTAATACCAATCCACCCATAGTGGGGGTACCGCGCTTAACTTGGTGAGTGGTAGGACCATCATCTCGAATAATTTGCCCATAGCCTTTTTTAGTTAGTAATTTAATTAGTAATGGAGTTGCAAAAAAAGCAAAGATAGATGCAATTGCGCCAGAAAGTAGTATTCCTCTCATGCTTGCCCTCCATTCCATTTATTGGTAATTAAATCTGCAAGATCTTCAAATTTCTCAGATCGTGAAGCTTTTAGTAAAACCACATCTCCATATGAGAAATTACTGACTAACTCTAAAACAGCATCGGTATTTGGGCAGTGATGCACCACCATATTTTTCAGATTTGATTCATTTTTAGAGAGTTTATATAGGTCAGTGCCCACACTAAGCAGATGATCTACCCCAATTTCCTCACAGTACATAGCTATTTGTCTGTGCGCCTCTTCTTCGATAGCACCTAACTCATGCATTTTTCCAAGAATTGCCCAAGATGACCCGCCATTTTCTTGACTTAGTAAAACTAAAGTTTTAAGTGCAGCTTTCATACTCTCAGGATTTGCGTTGTAGTAGTCATTAATAATCTTTAGGCCATTTAACTCTTCAATCTGCATACGCCACTTACTACCAAGATCTGCAGTTGTTAGCCCGAGTGCAATTACTTCATTATTAATTCCAAGGGCAAATGCGGCTGCTGCTGCGCCAAGTGCGTTTGGAATCTGATGCTCACCTAATAATTGAAGTGAAACTGGATTTCGCCCATTTGGAGTTACCAATTCAAAGTGGGCATAACCGCCAGGTAGTTGAATATCTGCTGCTCTAACCATTGCAGATTCACCAAAATTAATTACTTTAAGAGGTAAATTAGTAGCCATTTTTGGAGTCCAACTGTCGTAGCTGCCAAGAACAGCAGATTTTTCGGCTGACAAATTAGTAATTAATTCTGATTTAGTTTTAGCAATCGCTTCAATTGATCCAAACTCACCAATATGAGCTGAGCCAACAGCTAAAACTACGCCGACATCTGGTGAACTGACCTTAGTTAATTTTGCGATATCACCTAAGTGCCTAGCACCCATTTCAACAATACAAAACTTTGTGCTCTCTTTACATCTTAGAAGTGTTAATGGAACACCAATCTCAGTATTCAAGTTTGCCTCAGTTGCAACACACTCACCTACTGATTTTAATATTGAATGCAAAAATTCTTTCGTTGTCGTTTTACCTTGTGACCCAGTGATGCCTATAACTTTCATTTCAGAAAGCCGCCCTCTTACGAACTCGGCTAGGGTTAAAAGTGCCTGACTAACATCTGCTACAACAATTGATGGTGCACTAACGGGCTTTGAAACTAATGCAAATTTCGCGCCGGATTTAATTGCGTCTTCAGCAAAAGAATGACCATCAACATTTACTCCCTCAAATGCAACAAAAAATGTTCCATTATTTGCATTTGCAGAATTAATTACTGGGTACTGATCAATAACTGTGTCTGCAGATAGATTCTCCAACTTACCAGAGAGAATTTTTGCCAGTTCTGCGGCTGTAGTTTTTATCATTTTTTTAATGCCTGCTTTATTGAATCAGCTAGCTCTATTCGATCATCAAATGTTGTAATGATTCCATTAACTTCTTGGCCACTTTCATGTCCCTTTCCTAGAACCAATAGACAATCACCTGCAGATGCCTGTGCTACTGCAAAATCAATTGCTATTCGACGATCTTTAATTACAAATCCTTTATCAGCAAGATCAATTCCAGCGACCATTGCTTTAAGAATCTCATCTGCAGATTCACTTCGTGGATTATCGCTTGTAAAAATTGCTTTATCACTGCCGATGAAAAGTGCTTGTCCCATTAGTGGGCGCTTTGAAATGTCTCTATCGCCACCACAACCTAGAACTGCAATCACTTTACCTTTAGTAAATTTAGCTGCTATTTCCAAAACTCTCGCTACCGCGTCAGGAGTATGCGCGTAGTCAACTAATGCAGTAAATTCTTGACCAACTTTGATCTGTTCTAATCGACCCGGCACACTCGTCAATTTTGTGATAGCAGATGAAATTTTAACTTCATCTAGTCCAGCCATACTTGCTAAAGCAACTGCTAGTAGAAGATTATCTAAATTAAATTCACCTATTAATGGAAACTTTCCGCTAATTTTCTTGCCTTCTTTGCTATTGATTTCTATCTCAAACCCATCATGACTTGGTTTTACTTTTTCATAATACCAATTCGCATTTTTGTTATCTCGAGATACTGTTTGGGTAGGAATAGACACTTGCTTACTAAGTTTTAATCCATATTGATCATCAATATTAATTACTGCACTTTCTGCATACTCTTTCGAAAATAGGTTTGCCTTCGCGCTAAAGTAACTATCCATATTTTTATGGTAATCCAAGTGATCCTGAGTTAGATTCGAGAATCCAACAACTTTAAACTTTGCACCTTTAACTCTTAATTGATCAAGGCCGTGACTACTGACCTCCATCACAAGGTGGCTTAAATCTTTATTCACCATCAACGCAGCTAATGCTTGTAGCTCATCTGCTTCTGGGGTAGTTCGTACGCCATCAAGTGATTGACTGCCGACTTCAACTCCTAATGTTCCAATTAATCCTGTATTTAATCCACATAATTGCCAAATCTGCTTAAGAATATTACTAGTTGTAGTTTTTCCATTTGTACCAGTAATACCAATTGCGGTTAGCTTAGTAAACGGTTTTTCATAAACCCATGCTGATAACTCTCCTAGAACTTCACGCGGTGATGAGTGGATGAAACTTGGTATCGAAAGGTCAAGCTTTTTATCACTTAAAACTGCTACCGCACCATTTTGAATTGCTTGATCAACAAAATTTGCACCATGAGTTTTGGTTCCAGCTAAGGCAACAAATATGTCACCTTTTTTTACCTGAGCTGCATTAATTGCAATTCCAGAAATTTTAATATCTTTGTCAAAAAGGCTTTTATCAAAAGTGGAAAGAGATTTCGGAACTACTTGTGCTGGTCTGGTGCTCATTAATCATGCTCCACTCTTTGGAGTAATTTTACTGCGCTGCTTAAGAGCTGCCTCTGTTAATGAGTAGAAAGTTTTAGTTTCAGGAGTGGGTGAAATACGCTGATTTTGCAGGACAAATCCCATAACTTTTTTAAATACCGGTCCGGCCAGTACACCGCCCCAATGCATGCCTTTTGGATCTTGAATAGTCACACTAACTACGTACTTAGGTTGATCAGCTGGTGCAAATCCAATAAACGATGCGGTGTATCCGCTGTAACACCTACAAGCGGTGTTATATCTTTCTGCCGTACCTGTTTTACCAGCAACTCGGTAGCCATCAATTGCGGCAGACGGTGCTGTACCATTTTTTGAAACTACATTCTCCATCATTGTGCGCATATTTATTGCTGTCTGCTCACTTAGTACTCGAGTTGATTCATTTGCTGCAGAAGGTGTGTACTTACCATTTTCATCAACAACACCAGCAAGAATTGAAGGCTTTACTCTAACTCCGTTATTAGCGATTGTTGCAAAGACTGAGGTGGATTGCATTGCTGTTAGTGAATAGCCCTGTCCAAATGAAATTGTAGGAAGTGATGTACCAGACCAATCCTTAACGGGATGTAAAATACCGGCAGATTCACCTGGTAACTTCGAGTTTGTACTCTGACCAATTCCAAATTTAGTAAGATATTTATAGAGATTATCTTTACCTAGTTTTTGGCCAATTTTAATTGAGCCAGTATTACTAGAAACCGCTAACAAACCAGTAGTTGTTAGCCTTTGCGTAGGGTGCTTTTCATGATCTCTAAATACACCATCAGAGACTTTCATTGAGTATGGAATTGTAAAGATCGTCTCAGGAGTAATTAAACCTTCCTCCATCGCAGCTGCCACAGTAATTACCTTGCCAGTTGAACCTGGTTCATAAACCTCTTGCACAGATGGATTATTTAATTTATCTACTGTAATTGAACTGGGCACATTTGGATCGAAGGTAGGCGCACTTGCTTGTGCAAGAATTTCACCAGTTTTTGGATCCATCACAATGACTGTGCCCGATTTTGCTTTTGACGATGCAACCGCTTGGCTAATCGCGTTTTGGGCTACCCATTGAACATCACGATCAATTGTTAATCGAATACTTGTTCCTGATTTTGCTTCAACTCTTATTTCTTCAGAACCAGGAATAATATTTCCGCGACCATTCGCGTATACATACTTTCCATTTGTGCCGGATAAGATGCTATTTAAACTGCTTTCAAGTCCACCAGATCCAACTCCTTGATCATTTACTACTCCAATAAGTGAAGCGGTTAATTTTCCACTTGGATAATCTCGAATATAGCTACGCTCTGGCACAAAGCCACCTATGCGCTTACTGAGGTCACTTTTAGTTTTAACTACTCTTTTATTGTAGGAAATAATTGCATCATTCACCTCTCGCCAAACAGATGGCTGGACATCTTTAGCTATTAAAACATAACGCTTTTGGCCCGAAAGACTTGGTAACAACTCCGCTGGATTCATTCCCAGAATTGGTGCAACTACCATTGCTGCATTAACTGGATCATTAACGACAGTTTGATCAACTGCAATGTTAATCGCTGAAATACTTCGAGCAAGCTCGACCCCATTAATATCGTAAATTGCCCCTCTAGGTGCTAGCAAGGTGGCTGATTTACTTAATTCATTATCTGCTCGCTCAACATAGCCTTTTGCACGAATTGCTTGAATCTCAATTAACCTAAGCCCAAATAGTAAAAAAATTACAATTGCAATCGCTACGATCTTTCGAATTCGATCTTGAACTAATTGTTGATGATTCATTATTTACCCACCGATAAATCTAAAAAATGCATCTTATTTGAAGCGATCATTCCAAGCTCAATTGCATTTTGAGCTAATTTATCTGGAGATGATTGGGATGCTAATTCGCGCAATATGGCTTCGCGTTGATCGGTAATTATCTGAGCCTGTTGTTTCAAATCTTGAAGTACAAATGCATCCTCAGCGAGCGCTGTATTAATCACAAGTAAAGCAAGAAGACCGATTGTGAATATACCTACTAGGAACAAGCCAAAGGTGCGATCTGCTGCCACCTGCCCGGTTTTAGTATCTGGAACTAATCGCAGCACTACTTGATTTGTTTTTTCTCTAACTATTTTGCGCGAGATCTCAATCGCAGGTGCTAAGTCAAATATCGCCATTAGGCAGCCACCCGCTCAATTGCTCTAAGTCTCATAGATTGCGAGCGCGGATTAATATCCTGCTCATCCTCATCTGCGCTTTGGCTGCCACTTATAAGCAACTTGTAACTAGCTGCAGAATCTGGCAACTCAACTGGTAACTGCAACGGAGTTTTAGATTTACTTACCTGCATAAAATGGTTCTTTACTATTCGGTCCTCAAGTGATTGATAGGACATAACAACAAGGCGGCCGCCGATAGTTAGAGCTGATAACGCCTCTGGAATAGCCCGCTCCAATATGGCCAGCTCCTGATTAACCTCAATTCGAAGTGCTTGAAAGGTTCGCTTTGCTGGATTACCGCCAGTACGCCTTGCTGGTGCTGGAATTGAGTCTTTAACAATCTCAGCTAAGTCTTTGGTGGTATTAAGAGCTGCTTTATCTCTAGCCTTAATAATATTTTCAGCGATTTTGCTAGCAAACTTCTCTTCTCCATAGTTTTGTAGCAATTTAGCTAACTGACCATGGGTATAGGTGTTTAAAATTATGGCTGCTGTTGTTGGGCTACTTTGATCCATTCTCATATCTAGTGGGGCTTCTTGCGAGTATGAAAATCCCCGATCCGCTTGATCTAGCTGCATAGATGAAACACCTAAATCAAACAGGATTGCATCGGCTGCCTCTACATCAGCCTGGCTAAGAGCAAATTGAATTTGATCGTAGGTGTTGTGAATAAAGCTGCATTTGCTCTACATACTGGGCTAGATTTGATTTTGCAATCTCTAAGGCATTTAGATCTCTATCTATTCCAATTAATTTTAAATTCTCAAAACGTTCTAAAAATACTTTTGCATGTCCGCCTAATCCCAAAGTGGCATCGATTAAAACTGGATTCTTTTTATTTATGATTGCAGGGGCTAGCAATTTTATGCACTGCTTCTAATGCGACTGGAATGTGCGTAACATTTGCACTCATTGCCTCCCCCTCTTTCTCTTTTAACGTTCTTTATAACTTTTTAATTACAAGCTCTCTTACTCCTAGATATCTACTTAGGTCACCGCCACTTGACGGAGCTTTAGTCAATAACGCGCGGCACCGGGGAAGTGGCGCCGCGAATGCTTAAAGTGGCGGTGGCCTAAATAGATATTTAGTTGGATTTAAAACAATCCAGGCAGTACCTCCTCTGAAACATCAGCAAAGGTTTTTTCTCGATCTGCTAGGTATTTACTCCATGCAGTTGCATCCCAAATTTCAAGGCGGGTATTAGCGCCAATGACTACACAGTTTTTTTCTAAAGTTGCATAGTTACGAAGGCCAACTGGAATATTTATTCGACCCTGGTTATCTGGCACCTCATCATGAGCGCCAGCAAACATCACTCTTAAATAATCACGAGAATTTTTTTGAGTAACCGGTGCTTGACCGTAATCTTTCAGTTATTAATGCAAACTCCGCGGCAGGGAAAACATAAAGACAATTTTCTTGGCCTTTAGTTATCACTAAACCTTCTGCTAAATCTTCTCTGAATCTGGCAGGTAAAATTAATCTGCCCTTTTCATCAAGTTTTGGCTCATGGGTACCAAGGAACATCACTTGACCCCCCCACGCTTAAGTAATAGCTCAGGTCACCACTTTACTCCCTTTTTCTCCACTTTCAACCCTATACGCCCACTTTCCTACCCACTCCCTCCCCAATGGAAGTGCCTGTAGGAAATAGGCCGATTAGGGGCATTTGGGCATAAAAAAACCACCCATGTGGGTGGTGGCATGTGATCAGATTAGACTATTAATTATCGTTATTTCGCCGATCCCATCGCTGCTCAAGATTATTTCCCCAGCCTGGCTTCTTTACCCGCACGGGGGTAGAGCTGACCTTGATATTGGTAATTATGAGCACCAAGCCCAGTTAAGGAGATTAAAAAGGCAATTACCCCAACTACGGTTGCCTTAGCAATTAACCCGCTAATTAAAACTAAAAGCCCAACAACTAAAATACTTAATCCTAGAAGTGCTCTAGAGCCTTGGCGGGTGCGGGCCTTACCAGTAAGGGTTGAAAGTAGCCGTGGATCCTCCTGCTCAAGGGCAGCCTCCATCTCGGCCAAAAGCTTACGCTCATGATCTGAAAGTGCCATATTCGCAATATAGAGCAATTAGTAAAATTTTAAAACTCAACCACTGTTATCTTCATCATCTTCGCTCACCAACCGGGCTGGTCTAAGGCTAGAGCGCCCAAATTTTTCCTTTACTAGGTCAACTGCCCGATCTACCTGCCGCCACCCACTATCGCGTTGGCCTAAAACCATCTGCTGCAAATCTTCATTTTCTACCAATGAATCCAAGCCAACTCCAACTAGCCTAATTAGAGCCCGATCTAAATTAAGGGCTAAGTAAAGAGCTTTGACCACCTCAAAAATCTCTTGCGTACCAGTAGTTGGCAGATCTAAAGTCTTTGATCTTGTAATAGTTTTAAAATCAGCAAATCTAACTTTAATTGTAATTGTATAAGCGGCTAAACCTTTCTCTCGCATCCGTTCAGCAACTTTTTCAGTTAGGCGCAAATACTCTTTTAGTATCTCCTCCTGTTTATCAATATCAAAGCTAAAGGTTTCAGATGCGCTGATACTTTTTTCTATATGCTCAGTTATAACATCTCGATAATCTCTACCCCACGCAAGTTCATATAATGAAGCACCACTTGCTTGGCCCAATATTTTTATTAGAGTATTTCTTGGAGTATTTGCAATATCGCCAACAGTAAATAAGCCCATTTTTGCTAACTGCTCATTTGTCTTTGCACCTACCCCCCAAATTTGTGATGCTGCTAGTGGGTGTAAAAAATCAAGCATTTTCTCTGGATCAATCTCAAGTACGCCATTTGGTTTACAGGCAGCAGAGGCAATCTTTGCAATAAATTTATTGTGGGCAATTCCAACTGAGCAGGTAATTCCCTGCTCTTTTTCCACTCGCTTTCGAATTAAATCTGCGATATCTCTACCGCTTCCAAGTAAACGCTTAGCACCTGTTACATCTAAAAATGCTTCATCTAGTGAAATTGGCTCTACGTAAGGTGTGACATCATTAAATATCTGCATAACATCTTTTGAGACAGCTGAATACTTTTCAAGATCAGGTGTAATAAACACAGCATGTGGAGCTAAAGTTTTTGCGCGAAAAATTGGCATCGCAGAATGAATTCCGTACTTCCTTGCTTCATAATTTGCTGCCGACACAACGCCTCTAATGCCAGCGCCGACAACAACTGGCTTACCTTTTAATTTTGGATTATCTCTTTCCTCAACAGATGCATAGAAAGCATCCATATCAACATGCAAGATAGTGGCGATATTTTCACTAGACACACCCCAAGATTAGTTTATCTACCTGACAGTAGGGCCTAACCTCTATCAAATAGCCAAATTAGGCTATAACGAAGTTATGGAGAAAAATGTCAGTAACTGAAATCGCATTAATCATAGGTCGAGTGCTATTTGCTCTACTTTTCATTAGCTCAGGTGTTAATCACTTTGCACAAAACTCTGCAATGACTGCCTATGCTCAATACAAGAAAATTCCAATGGCAAAGATAGCTGTTTACGTGAGCGGCTTGATGCTTGTTCTGGGCGGCATCTATATAGCGCTCGGCTTCTACGCCGACCTAGGTGCACTTTTAATTGCAATCTTCTTAATTCCAACCGCATTTTTAATGCATGCTTTTTGGAAAGAAAGTGATGCAACAGCTAAATCAAATGAGAGAATTGCTTTTTTCAAAGATCTCTCCCTCGCTGGTGCTGCTTTGATTATCTTCGCTCTCCTTCGCGGTGGAGCTGATTTTGGAAGCAATGTAGGAACTCTACTTTTCTTTAGCTAATTAGTAAGAAAACCACCCACTAAAATTTTTAGAAATGGGTGGTTTTTTTATGCCCAAAAGTAATTATCTATGAAAGTATCTACACATGAGCGCCACCTTAATATTCACCGCCATCGCATCTGGTGCATTTCATAGGCGCAGTCTTGGGGCTAATTGGTGCAGGTGGGGCGATGGTCTCAGTTCCAATCCTGCTCTACCTATTTGATTTCTCACCACTTCATGCCACAACTGCAGCGCTAGCAGTTGTTTTTCTAGCAGCGCTAGCTGGAGTTGGCCCAAAGTTTAAAAGTAAAGATGTGTTGATAAAAGAAGCTATAACGATTTGGGCACTTGGCCTTGTCACAAATATTGGCCTGGGTTTAATAGTAACTAAAATACCTGACCTAGTAATTCTCATCGGATTTTCATTAGTGTTAATAGGAGCTGGCTACTCAATGCTTCGCGCTCCAATTAGTGTTAGGCCAGAAAAGAAGATGCCTAGTTTGGGCTTTAATACTTCTATCACTTCTAATTGGTTGCCTGACTGGATTATTTGGTATCGGTGGCGGTTTTCTAGCAATTCCTGTTTTAGTACTTTTCTTTCATACGCCTCAGAATAAAGCAGCTGGCACATCACTTCTAATCATTGCCCTGAATTGCTTAACCGCTTTATTAGCAAAGTATGCAATTTGGAGTGAGATTAACTGGCGCTATCCGCTGATAATTGCAATCTGTGCGCTCATAATCGCTTGGATATCTTCACGCCTTGCCCCTCATAGCACCAACTGTTCACCTAAAACGAGGCTTTGCATTTTTATTATTCGCAATAGCAGCCTTTACGATTATCACAGAGTTAGTTATTTAAGGAGGATTTATGAAGACACAACGAGCAATTGGTATGGAATTTGTTGGAAGTTTAATACTGGCATTAGCGATAGTTGGCTCAGGGCAGATGGCAGCTAATCTGACTACAGACTCTGGCCTTAGATTATTTATAAATGCGTTGGCAACTGGAATTGGTTTGGCATTTGTAATCCGATTAGGTGTTAAAACTAGCGGATCTCACTTTAATCCAGCAGTAACTTTAATCATGCTGTATCTGAAAAGAATTAAACCTAAGCTCTCACTTGGCTACATACTTGCCCAAATTAGCTGGTGGAATAACGGGAGTGGCGATAGCAAACTTTATTTTTGATCAATCAGCCACTAGCCCAGTCAGCTACAGTGCGAAGTGGTTCAAACCTATTTGTTTCAGAGGTGCTGGCCACAGCAGGCTTGGTTTGGATAATTTTAAGATTTCCTAAGCGTGATGATTTAATCGCTATATATGCCCCACTATGGATATTTGGTGGGATTCTTTTCACTTCAAGTACTGCATTTGCAAACCCTGCAATGACTATTGCACGCTCCTTTACAACATCAATAACTGGAATTGCGAATGAGTCTGTTTTAGCTTTCATTATTGCGCAACTAATTGGTGCGTCCATTGGACTAGCAGCAGCTATGTATATTACAAATCCAAAACTTGAAGCAAATGAATAAACCTTCAGTTCTATTTGTCTGTGTACATAACGCAGGTAGATCGCAAATGGCGGCTGCATTTTTAACGCATCTATCTCTAGGAAAAGTAGAGGTGAGATCAGCTGGATCTGCTCCTGCTGACTCAATTAATCCTGCGGTAGTTGAGGCATTAAAAGAGGTAGGCATAGATATCTCAAATGAAATACCTAAAGTCCTTACAACATCAGCAGTTGAGCAATCAGATGTTGTGATAACTATGGGATGTGGGGATGCTTGTCCATTTTTTCCTGGTAAGCGATATTTAGATTGGGTACTCCCCGATCCTGCTGGGCAAGGTGTGGCTGATGTAAGACCAATTCGAGACCAAATAAAAAAACTAGTTGAAGAATTAATTCCTACTTTATTTGAATCTAAATAACGGTATCTCGACCCGACTCTATGCCATTCCATAATTCCACCTGTTAAGTTGTAAACATTGGCTATACCAATTTGGTCCATCTCTTCAGATGCAAGTACTGATCTCTTACCGGACCGGCAGTAAACTGCATAACTTTTTGACTTATCCAGCGCACTTATATCAGCGGTAAAGTAATCACCTTGAACGTCAATATTAAGCGCATCTTGGGATATGACTTTGGCTAAATTCATCAACGGTTCGAACATCAAGTAGGACAACATCTTTCTTCCGTTATTTTTTCCGCAAAAGCTGATGCATCTAGATTTATCATAAGAAGGTAATCTTATCGTTATGAAACTTGCAATCGAGTCCTTCGGAACGGGTGAGCCATTAGTGCTCATTCACGGTATGGGTTCTGCAGCCACAGCATGGAAGCCAATAATTAGTGATCTAAAGAATAAATTTAAGGTTGTTACCGTTGATTTACCAGGCCACGGCAGGACCGCTTTTTCGCCAATTCAGCCGATGGATCCAACCTCACTAGCGCACCTTGTTACTGAAGAATTTAAATAGTTTAGGAATAGATGAATTTTCATCTAGTTGGTAATTCACTTGGTGGTTGGATTTGCCTTGAAATAGCGGCAAGTAATCCTGAAATTGTTAAAAGCATCACCGCACTTGCCCCAGCTGGATTATGGCTAACACCTTTCACTTCAAGATATCCAGGTGAGGTGGCACTTCGCTTTATGGCAAGTGGTGTAGAAAAGCTTGCACCATCTGCCTTAAATTATACTTGGGCAAAAAAAATGGGGTTTGAAACAGTTTCACCTCGTTGGCGCGAGTTAAGTTATGAACTCTGCCTTGATGCTACAAATGCGATGGCAAATTCAACTGGATATTTTCCAGCCTGGGATGCACTTCTTGGAAAAAGATTTGATAAGCAAATTACAACTTCGGTTCCAATTACAATAATTTTTGGCGATAGTGATCACACACTTCCTCAAAAAACCTGTCAAGAGCGATCATTAGCTCCTACTCATGCAAAGTGGGTTGTTTTGCCACAAACCGGTCATGTGCCTATGTGGGATAGCCCAAATGAAGTTACATCTGAAATTATGGCAACTACTGGAGTAAGCAAATGATCACTGTTATATATTTTTGGCAGATTAAAAAAGTATTAGTACCAGTTGCAATACTCTTCATGGCTATTCATAAATTTGCACTTGAGAGATTGCCCGGTGTTTCATTTGTAAAACTCTTAGGGACTGGAAAAGGTGAAAGCTTCACACCAAAAGATGCTGATCCATATCGCTGGGGTGCTTTAGTTACAATTCAGCAAGATAACTTAGATAATCTAGACAAATCTAAAGTAATTAGAGGTTGGCAAAAAATTGCAAAAAAAGAGTATCGAGCAATTTTAAAACCTATTTCTGTGCATGGCTTATGGTCGGGTAAACAACCATTTGAAGTTGAAAAATTTGATTGGAATGGAAAAATTGCTGCGATCACACGTGCACGAATTGTTTGGCGAAAAAACTTAATTTTTTGGCGAGCAGTTCCACCAGTAACAATCAGTCTGCATCAATCCCCTGGCTTAATAAATGCAATTGGAATTGGGGAGGCACCTATCGGGCTACAGGGGACATTTTCTTTGTGGGAAAGCGCTGCTCAGCTGAGAGATTTTGCCTATAAGGGTCAGGCTCACACTCAGGCAATAAAAGCGACGGAAGAGAATAAGTGGTACTCAGAGGAGCTATTTTCTCGATTTGCAGTTGTGCAAGAGCGAGGCGGGCTTAAGTAATACGGCACAATTACCCCATGTCGTTGCGCCAGTTTTATCCAAAACGAAATAGTCGTCACCAAGTTTCATCATGGAAAATGGCAATACTCTACATAACAATTGCAATTGCTATTTTACTTCAAATTTCTTATCCATTAATTGAGGGTGAATCTCTAAGAATTGTCACAATTGCAACTGCCTACTGGGCTGCCGCTGCAATGTGCATACACGCTGTACTCGCATATGGAATTAAATACGCATCAATTTTTGTATCTACAACATTTGCATATGCATTAGTTGTTGAGCAGATTGGCAGTAAAACAGGGTGGCCGTTTGGAAATTATGAATACTCTGGCACTTTAGGTTATCAAATATATGGAGTACCACTAGTGGTTCCATTCGCATGGGTAATGATCGCTCACCCATTACTGATTGCTGCCCGAAAGATAACCAAAAATTGGGTATTTCTTTATGGTGGCTTAGCGATGATGGCTTGGGACCTATTTCTAGATCCACAAATGGTTGCATCTGAAAGATGGCTATGGGATTTTTCTGGCTCACATGTACCATTTCAACCGGAAATTCCACTATCAAATATGTTTGGGTGGCTTTTAACTGGTATGGGTTTGATGGCAATTTTAAATAAGTTTTTACAAGTAGATCGACGAAAGACTAAAACCTCTACCTTAGTGCCAGATTTATTTCTTTTCTGGACTTTATTTTCTGGAATAGTTGGAAATATTTTCTTTTTTGATAGACCAGGAGTTGCGCTATTTGGTGGTGTGGTATTTGGATTAGTTCTAATTCCTTATGTGTTTGTTTTACGTTTTGGTCCACCAGCTAACGATTAATGGAAATATCTCTGGCATTATCATGCCTAGCATTAGCACTTGTAATTCTAAATAGCCTAACAATTAGAGTTGTCAGAAATCAGCCTAAAAAGGTTAGTGAATCTGTATCAATTCTAATCCCAATGCGCAATGAAGAAAAAAATGTAGCTAATTGCGTGAACTCACTCATTTCACAAACTGGCCTAGAGGATTTTGAAATATTAGTACTAGATGACTGTTCAACAGATCAAACTATGAAGGAGTTATCTAGGTTTTCAGATATTAAGCTGTTAAGTGGTAAATCACTACCCGATGGATGGCTAGGCAAATTATGGGCATTAGAACAATTAGCGGCTGTAAGTGATGGTAAATATTTAGTCTTTATTGATGCTGATGTAAGACTTACTGAACATGCAGTTGCTTCAGCAATTAGGCAAATGCGGGATTGGGATTTTATTTCTGCTTATCCTAAGCAGATAACTAATGGATTTATTCAAAGGTTATTCCAGCCACTTCTTCAATGGTCTTGGCTAGCTTCTGTACCATTAAAATTTAGCGAAAAATTTTCGATCAAATCGATGGCGGTAGCAAATGGTCAATTCTTTATTATAAAAAGAGATGCTTATTTAAAATCAGGCGGCTTTGCGGCGATAAAGTCTGAGGTATTAGATGATTTAATGATGGCTAAACAATTACTTAACTCTGGCTTTAAAGGTGGAGTTGCTGAAGCAAGTAATGTAGCAACTTGCCAAATGTATGACTCACCTATGCAACTGATTAAAGGTTACCAAAAATCACTTTGGCGAGCATTTGGTTCACCTCTAGGAAGTATCACGGCTGTTGCGCTTCTATTTGTAACTGGAGTTCTACCCTTTATTTCGACCCTATTTGGCTCAGAGATTGGGTTAATCTCATTTGGCTTAATATTACTTAGCAGAATTATTTCTTCAGTTAGAACAAATACTCCACCGAATACAGCTCTTCTGCATCCAATCGCAATATTATTTTTAATTGGCTTGATCGCCTATTCATGGTTTGGCAAACTCACAAAAACTTTAACTTGGCGAGATCGGCCGGTTGTATAAATGGCAAGTATTGTAATAATTGGTGCAGGTATAGGTGGAATGAGTGCGGCAGCGCGACTTGCTAAAGCCGGACATGAAGTCACAATTTATGAAAATAGTGATCGCTCCGGTGGTAAGTGTAGAACTGAATGGTTTGGTGATTATGCATTTGATACTGGCCCATCCCTATTAACACTCCCAGCTGTTTACCGTGACTTATTTCTTAAAACTGGTAAACGTATAGAGCATGTTTTAAATATCAAGCCAGTTGATCCTGCATTTAATTATCATTTTTCTGATGGTAGCTCAGTTTTATTCCCAAATCTGTCTAACCCAAATACCTATAATGAAATTGAAAAATCATATGGTCTAGCAGCAGGTAATCAATGGAAGGAATTAATAAACAGAGCAGAGCGAATGTGGGAGGTATCTCGTGAACCTTTTATCGAATCAGAACTAAACTCAATTTTCTCACTTTTAAAACGGAAAAACTTACTCCGTGATATTAAAGAGATTGCTCCCTTTACCTCTCTTCGCAAATTAAGTGAGAAACTAAAACTAGATCCTCATCTACAAATGATCGTAGATCGCTATGCCACCTATACGGGTAGTGATCCACGAAGTGCACCCGCAGTACTGCTTACTATCGCATTTGTAGAAAGCACATTTGGTGCCTGGCATATTGAAGGTGGAGTCGGCCAACTCTCTACAGCACTAGAGCAGCGTTGTTCGGATTTGGGAGTTAAATTTAAGTTTAATACTTTAGTCTCACAGATATTAGTAAATAATAATCATGCTACTGGGATTAAAACTAGTGATGGAAAAGAGTTTAAAGCCGATTTAGTGGTTGCTAACTCTGACGCTGAATATATTTATAATAAATTGCTAGCTAATAACGTTAATGCAGCACGAAGTGAAAGGCGAAAGCTCAAATTCGCTACTAAATCTCTGTCTGGATTTTCACTTCTACTTGGCTTGGATAATTCAAAGGGGAAAGCTGTTCCAATCGATCATCATAATGTTTATTTCCCAAATAATTACGATGCTGAATTTGATGATGTTTTTACAAAGCAAATACCAGTTCAGGATCCAACAATTTATATATGTGCACCAAAAGATCCCCATATGACTAAAGGAGAAAATAAAGAGGCGTGGTTTGTACTAGTTAATGCACCTCGCCACCAAGTTGATGGTGGCTGGGATTGGCGTGAAGGTGGAGCTGAGTATGGACAAAAAATTATCAAAAAGTTGGATGACCTTGGTTTAAATGTCTCCTCTAGATTAGATTTTATGAAATACAGAACTCCTGCTGATCTTGAAAATTATGCAATGGCTCCAGGTGGTTCTATATATGGCAGTTCTAGTAACTCAGCAGCCTCTGCCTTTTTGCGCGCAAAGAATCGATCAAAAATTAAAGGATTATTTTGTGTTGGTGGTTCATCACACCCAGGTGGGGGCTTACCACTAGTTGGAATAAGTGCTGAAATAGTTGCGAATGCGATTGGTAAAGCTTAACGTAAGTTTAAAAATAAAAATCTAGTAACCATCAAAAAACTAATTACTTGTAGAAGTAACCAAAGAATCACTATTTGAGGAATAATTTCAATATCAACTGCTGATGCGACTAGCGCAATAAAAATAAATGATGCTCTAACTGGCCTTTCTGCAAAAGTAACAACTCCCACTTGTGGCATTCCTAAACCTCCTGCGCGCGCTCTTAAATACTCTTGAACTGATGCGAAAACAGCTATAGCCAGTAGCAGCTTTATATCAGCACCAATTTTGTAAAGAGTTAGTAACCAAAAAACTTCGGTAATTCGATCAACAGTTGAATCAAGGAGTGCGCCCCATTTTGAAAATTTTGAAGTCAATATTGCAAGGCTTCCATCAATGCCATCACAGATAAGTGATAAAACTAATAAAAGTGCAGCCCAAGGTGATTTAGCATTTATATAAAGTAATACTCCAAAGAATAAACCAAGAAGCGTTAATATATTTGGAGTAAATTTTAGTTTTGAAAGCGGTTTAACAAGTGCGAAAGAAATTATGAGCCAAGCCTTGACTATTCCGGCAACCTTTGCATCACCGTGTAGTTTGCTCCAAACTATGAAAAAATCCTGCTGCTTCATGACTTAATTAGTCTCACATTCTCGTAAGCTAATAGAGACAGCAGCCTTGCTAGCGAATGCAATAGTCGAGTCTCACCGCCTGTATCTTTCAGCGGGGAAAACTCCAGCGAGAAGGTGGTTCTCAGATAATCATTCACAGCAAGCAGGGTACCGTTGCGCCGTGAGTTTTTCTTCGACCTCCGATATTAATTCAATGCGGTCTGCCATAAATCAAGCGCTAAGTGAGTTCGTTAAAAGTGAGAATAAATATTTAGCTAAAATTGGCCCCGAATTGGATCCGGTTGCTACGGCAATCGAATCCTTTCTTTTAGATAGTGGTAAAAGATTACGCCCATTGTTTGCATATGTAGGTCTATTAGGTGCTGGTGCAGATGCTTCACCAGAGATAATTAAAGCAATTTCATCACTTGAACTAATTCATGTATGTGCACTTATTCATGATGATGTGATGGATGGGTCAGATACTCGAAGAGGATCACCTAGTATTCATAAGTTATTTGAAAAAATGCATACAAAAGACCAACTAGTTGGCTCTGCTCCTCAGTTTGGAATATCTTCTGCAATATTAATTGGTGATTTGGCATTAATTTGGTCTGCGCAAATGCTGCATACATCTGGTATTAAAAATGATCAGTTAATTAGAACCCTGCCTGTTTATGATGAAATGAGAGTTGAATTAATGGCTGGGCAGTATTTAGATGTTTATGAACAATCTCTTGGAACACAAAATGTTGAGCGATCACTTAAGGTGGCAAGATATAAATCAGGTAAATACACAATTCAAAGACCACTGCACTTTGGTGCTTCCTTGGCAGGAGCATCTGAAGAATTGATCAATTCCTATACAAATTATGGAATCCCTTTAGGAGAAGCTTTTCAACTACGTGATGATCTTCTTGGAGTCTTTGGTGATCCTTCGGTAACAGGTAAACCAGCCGGTGATGACCTACGAGAGGGAAAACGAACTGCGCTAATTGCGATCACTATGGATCGGGCTACGAATGGGCAATTAAAAGATCTAAAATCAAACTTTGGTGACCCAAACCTCACTAGTGAACAAGTTAATCTTCTTCAAGAGATAATTATTAGTACAGGTGCTGCTTCTCACATCGAAAGTATGATCAAAGAGCTAACAGATACTTCCCTCGCAGCGCTAAAGCATGGTGGAATTACTCCTGTTGGAATTAAATTATTAACAGAATTAGCAATACTTGCTACTAACAGAAAGATCTAACTGATGCCAGCAAAAGTAAAGGGACCGACTGATCATGTTGTAGTCGTTGGTGCTGGGCTTGCTGGATTAAGTGCAGCACTGCGACTTGCTGGTGCTGGCCGAAAAGTAACTGTTGTTGAGCGGGAGGCAGTGCCAGGTGGGCGCAATGGTCTTCTAAAAAAATCAGGTTATTCATTTGATACTGGACCATCTGTTTTAACTATGCCTGATTTAATCTCAGATGCACTAGCTTGTGTTGGCGAAGACATCAAGGATTGGCTAGATCTTGTTCCATTAAAACCTTTATACCGAGCTTTCTACCATGACGGCTCGCAATTAGATGTGCATGCTGATACAAACCAAATGCAAGCTGAGATTGCCAAAAGTATTAGTTCTAAAGAGGCTGAAGGTTATGCTCGCTACGTTGAATTTGTAACCAAGCTTTATAAGTATGAGATGAAAGATTTTATTGATCGTAATATTGATTCGCCGCTAAATTTACTCACACCGAACTTAGCTAGATTAATTGCACTCGGAGGATTTCGCAGATTAGCACCAAAGGTAAATCAATTTCTTAAGGATCCAAGAACTCAAAAGGTTTACTCATTCCAAGCGATGTATGCTGGTGTGAGCCCACAACAAGCATTAGCTATCTATGCAGTGATTGCATACATGGACTCTGTAAATGGTGTCTTCTTTCCTAAGGGTGGAATGCATGCTGTTCCACGCGCACTTGCTGGAGCTGCTGAAAAGCATGGCGTTACTTTTAAATACAGTACAACTGTCACCTCAATTGAGAGAAAAAATGGGCGGGCAACTGCAGTATTAACAGATAATGGTGAGCGCATACCTTGTGATGTAGTGGTACTAAATCCAGATCTACCAGTTGCTTGGCGTGATTTACTTGGTAAGCAACCACGATCAGTTAAACGCCTTAAGTACTCTCCTTCATGTGCAACTTTGTTAATTGGATCTAGTAAAACCTATGATCATCTTGCACACCACAATATTCATTTTGGTAAATCATGGGCTGGTGTATTTGATGAGCTAATAAAGAAGAAAACACTTATGAGTGATCCAAGTATTTTAGTCACTGTGCCTTCAAAAGATGATCCTGCTTTAGCCCCTGCAGGTAAATCATCGTATTACGTGTTATTTCCGACTCCGAATCTAAGTGCTGATATTGATTGGAAAAAAAGTGGGCCAAGATACCGTGATGAAATGATTAAATCTCTAGAAGATCGTGGCTACGACGGGTTTGGCGATGCAATTGAGGTAGAACAATTAACAACGCCCCTTGATTGGAAAAATCAAGGAATGGAACAGGGTGCACCATTTGCAAGTGCCCATACCTTCTTTCAAACAGGACCCTTTAGGCCAAAAAATCTAGCAAAAGGTTTTGAGAATATTGTGTTCGCTGGATCAGGAACTCAACCAGGAGTTGGTGTACCAATGGTATTAATCTCCGGACGATTAGCTGCTGAGCGTATTGTTGGGCCAGTTAAATAATTAAATGGATGAGTTATCCAAGGCTGGTATAACTGATCCGGCACTAAGAACTTCATATCTAGAGTGCAAAAGACTTAATTCACTACACGGTAAAACTTATTACTTAGCCACACTTCTTTTGCCACCAGAAAAACGGCCATTTGTGCACGCACTATATGGCTTTGCGCGCTATGCGGACGAAATAGTAGATGACCTTGCTTCAACTTTAACTGATGAAGAAAAAGCTAACTCACTAAAACAGTGGGGTGAGGGTGTTATCTCTGATATTAAATCCGGAAATAGCAATGATCAAATCGGTAAAGCACTAGTTGATACAGTAAGAAGATTTGATATTCCAATTCAATACTTTCAAGCGTTCCTTCATTCTATGACAATGGATTTAACTATTACTGAATATCAAGAGTATGAAGATCTTCGGGAGTATGTATATGGTTCAGCAGCTGTTATTGGTCTTCAAATGGTTCCAGTACTCGGCAGAGAAAAGGGCAGCTCAATTGATGAAGTAAATTCTGCAGCGGAAAAACTTGGTGTGGCTTTTCAATTAGCTAATTTTATTAGAGATGTAGGTGAGGATTTAGATCGAGGAAGAGTTTATTTACCAATTGCTGAATTACAATCACATGGTGTTACACGAGAAATGCTCGAAGATAAAATCCTTACACCGCAAATTAAAAGTGCACTAAAAGAACAGATTGAAAGGGTCAGAAGGCTGCAGCGAGAGTCTGCTATTGGAATCAAAATGCTGTCGATCCAAAGCCGGGCATGTATTCAGGCAGCAAGTGAACTTTATTGTGGAATAGTAGATGAGGTTGAAAAGATTGATTATCAAATATTTAATAAGCGAGCAAAAACTTCAAATTGGCGAAGAATGAAGGTTGCAATTCCTGCTTATCTAAGGGCAGTAAGCTCTAGATAATTACCGTTTTTGAATATCTTTTTTACCCCAGAATACCCACATCGCCATCACGCAGAGTATGAGCGCAAATCCAAATAAAAGATCCTCAATCGGGGCAGATGCAATTCTAATTCCTATAATTGCATCCGGTCTATACATAACAATATTTCTTGAGGTTAACCACCAATTAGTAATTAATTGAAAAGGTAAAATAATTACATAACTTGTCCAAAATGCTGCTCGCATGAGCAATTTAGTCTTAATTAGGAATAGATCAAAAAATATTGAAAATAAGAATGCCAGAATAGCGATATCTGTATAGACCATCACTCATCCCCTACTTTCCAATGTTTGTTCACAGTGCGCACAGCCTCAATTGTCATAATTGCAGCAATTGGGATAATTGTGAAAAATAAAAACTCTTCAAGGGGTATATCAAATGGACCAAAAATTCCCAGGATTTGTTCTTGATCAAAATACCAATGGCCTTGTGAAATTGCATATGCATCCCAAATTAAAAAGAAAATTGAGACCGGAAATATACTTATAACTAACCGCTTAACTCTTCTTAGTACACCAATTTTTAAAACAATTTCAAGCCAGAAGGACCCAAAAACCGTAAAAAGAAGCATTGCCATATAACCAAACTTAAGCACGCGCTAACTATAGACAATTTTTATCACCTATCCACTATGATTTCCAATACGGGAGCTAAGAAATTTAGCTGAGAGGACTTGAAACTCAAGTCGACCGGTTGACCAGTTCGGTAATGCGAATTGGAAAGGATGTAACTATGTCAATTTTAGAAACCTTAGCCTTTTTAACATCACTAATCGGTGTAATCCTTGGCGTACTCGGCCCACGAGTTACATGGCCCTGGTGGATAGCAGGTAGTTGTCTATATGCAGTTTTATTTTTCCAATCTACCTACTATGCAAGTGCAGCACTGCAATTTATTTTCATAGCTGGGGGTATTTGGGGTTGGTTTGGGTGGGGACCTAATGGGGCAAAACCAAAAAAATCTACTACAAAAGAAAGACTTTTACTGTTAGTAGCATTAATTGGATCTTCACTCTTACTCTGGCCTATTCTTACAAATATTGGCGCAGCATCCTCTGCTATTGAATCATTTGGTTTTGTTGGTAGCGTGATAGCCCAATTATTGATGGTTTGGCAAAGATATGAGGCTTGGCCACTTTGGTTTGTAGTAGATGCGGCTTATACATACCAATATTTTAAGGGTGAGCTATATCTAACTGGTGCTCTATACACAATATTTACGGCAATTGCGATCTGGGGTTGGATCCGTTGGGGCAGAGAATCAACAGCAAGTAACAAAAGGGCTTGATGGAGTATTTAAAACTGCTATCAGAGTTGCTAAAGATTAAATCTGATAACCCAATCGTGGTTGCAATTGATGGGCCAGCTGGTAGTGGTAAAACTACCTTGGCCCAGAAACTAGTTAATGATCTTTCTGATGCTCAAGTTATCCATATGGATGATCTCTATGACGGTTGGAATGATCCACTATCAGCAAAATTAACAGCTAGAGTTATTTCTCAATTATTTCAACCTTTTGTTATGCAACTTCCAGTTAAATACCAGTGTTTTAATTGGAAATTAAATAGGTTTGATGTAATGAAATCTGTTTATCAGTCAAAGTATTTAATAGTAGAAGGTGTTGGATCTGGACAAAAAAGTTTTAATGAGTACCTAAATAAGTTGATCTACATACAAATAGACCCTCAAGTTGGGTTTGATCGAGTAATCGCCCGTGATGGTGAGCAGGTAAGGAATGAAATGTTAAAATTTTTAGTTGATCAAAATAATCATTTTTTAGCAGAATTAACAAAGATTAGAGCGGATTACACCCTAGATGGCGCGCCTTAAACTCTAATTTCAAGTCTCATTCTCTAAACTTTCACCGTGTCTGATCTAACGGGTGAGTTAATTGATAATCGCTACCTTTTGCAGCGGCTAATTGCCTCCGGTGGAATGGCCACAATCTATGCTGGCATGGATACAAGATTAGATCGACCTGTTGCAGTAAAAATCATGCATGCTCATCTTGCAAATGATGAGGCATTTGTTTCAAGATTTATTAAAGAAGCTAAAGCAACTGCTGCGCTATCACATCCAAATATTGTTTCAATACAAGATCAGGGTTGGAATGAAGGTGGGCCACCAGCTGTTTTTCTTGTTATGGAATTGGTCGAAGGAAGCACCCTAAGAGATTTTTTAAATCAACAAGGAGTCAGTGTCTATTGAGCAGATGTTTCAATTAATGAGCCCTGTGTTGAGTGCACTTGCTGCGGCACATAAAATCGGAATAATTCATCGTGATATTAAGCCGGAGAATATTTTAATTTCAAAGGACGGGCGAGTTAAAGTTGCAGACTTTGGATTAGCAAGAAATATGGCGATCGGACAGACTATGACAGTTGAATCAAGTGTGGTCTTAGGAAGTGTTTCTTATCTATCACCTGAGCAGGTGCAACGTGGAGTAGCTGATGCTAGAAGTGATATTTACGCAGTTGGAATTGTTTTATTTGAGATGCTAACTGGTGGAAAACCATATGAGGGCGAGACACCAATCCAAATTGCTTACCGCCATGTTAATGATCGAATTCCATCTCTTCAGAGTATTAAGAGTGATATTCCAATAGCTATCTCAGAACTTGTGTATGCGGCAACAGCGCCTAACCCTGATCACCGACCAAAGGATGCTGAAGAGTTACTTAGTAAATTCCGTGAAATTCAAGCACAAATTGACCCAAAGAAAAGACAGTTGAGTTTAGAACTTGATCTACCACCATCAATTACTAAGAAGGTTGCTAAGCGAGGCAAAGTTTCAGTTGGATCAGCACTTGAAGGATTAAGGGAAAAAACATCTCAATTAATCTCAACGAAACCAATTAAAGTTAGTAAACCAGAAGACTCAATTGGAACTAAAAAGCGCAAAGTTTCTAAAAGAGTTAAACGAAATCGCATAATTGCGCTTCTTCTTCTGACAGGTCTAATTTTTGGTGGCTTTAAATTATTAAGTATTGGCAAAATTTCAGTGCCATCTCTTGTTGGTATGAACCAATCTGAAGCAAATAAATCTCTAGAGTCACTTGGCTTAGATTTAGAAATCATCGAAGAGGTGTTTAGTGAGGATATTCCTAAAGGTAGAATAATTGCATCTAAGCCAGGTGGTGGTGGCAAGATTTCACCTGATGAAAAAGTTGGTTTAATTCTTTCAAAGGGGCAAGAAAGAATATTAGTTCCTCAGACTCAAAGGACTCACACCAGATGTTGCCTCTGCTCAGCTATCAACCCTGGGCTTAACAGTTGGTGAGATAAATGAGAGTCTTTGATATGCAAATAGCAGCTGGATATGTAATTAGCTACAGATCCAAAAGAGACGTTCAGCAGTTAAACGTAAGGCGATTGTTAATTTAATTGTAAGCAAAGGCATTGAACAAATTTCACTTCAATCATATGTAGGTAAAGGCGGTGAGCAAGCTCTCTCTGAATTAACAGAGTATGGGATTTGATGTAGATGCGGCATATAAATTTAGTGACAGCGTTTTTAAAGGACAAGTTATCTCTCAATCACCTGAAAAAATGGAGAGTATTGGTAAAGGAAGTAAAATTGAATTTAACAATATCTAAAGGTCCTGAATTTGTGTTTGTGCCAAATGTATTAGGAAAAAATAAGAATGACGCATCCCTAGATTTAGAGAATTTAGGGCTTCGCGTAAAAATTAAGGGTTCTGGAAAGGTAAACAACATATCCCCCGCTATTGGAGCAAAAGTTAAACAAGGCGCAGTTATTACCCTAACTCTTACGATAGAAGAGGTTTGCCCCCTCTCAGGTAGGCTCACCAAATGGCCACAGTAAAAAGTCCGATTCGAATTGGCGCACATGTGCCTACATCTGGCGGTATGGCAACTCGATCTATTGAATATGCATTAACCATTAAAGCGGAAGCAATCCAAGTATTTGCTTCAAGTCCTAGAACATGGGCAACATCTACACCTAACCCTGCAATGGATGAAGCTTTTAAGATTAAAACAACAGAGCACGATATTAAGCCCTTTGTTCACGCCTCATTTTTAATTAATTTAGGATCTCCAACTCAAACAACGTATGACAAACTCTCTTTCTGCTACTGCCTACTCGCTAAAACGTGGCCGCGAGATAGGTGCGCATGGTGTTGTTGTCCATACTGGCTCAGCAGTTGATGAATCCCATGTGGATCAAGCTTGGAAACAAATCCATGAAGGAGTAATGCCAATTCTTAATAATCTTAAAGATGATGATCCTTGGTTACTTTTAGAGCCAACGGCCGGGCAGGGCCAATCACTTAGTTAAAAAATTAGATGATCTAACAAAGTATTTTGAAGCACTTGAATGGCACCCAAAAGTTGGGGTTTGCCTTGATACCTGCCATGTTTTTGCTGCCGGACATGACATTAAAAAGCCAGGTGGTATGACGGAAACCATAGATCTTACTTGTGAAAATCGTTGGGGTTGAGCGAATTAAATTAATACATGTGAATGACTCAATGGATATATGTGGAAATTTAAAGGATAGGCACCAAAATATTGGTAAGGGTGAAATTGGCACAAAACCATTTACTGAACTGGTATCACACCCAGCAATACTAAATGCTCCCCTGATTTTAGAAACTCCAGGAGCAGAACCTGAGCATGGTAGTGAAGTTGCTCTACTTAAAAAAATGCGTGATAAAAATGAAAAGTAAATTAACTCTCTATATTGCAATGATATCGATTGCCGCTGTCTGGGGTAGCTCTTTCGTGGTTATGAAAGATTCACTTGAGCGTCAGAATGTTTTTTCCTTTCTATCTTCTAGATTTATTCTCGCAGCCTTGCTTATGTTCTTGTATAAGCCTGGAGTGTTCCGAGGTTTAACGAAATAAGTTTATTTCTAGGGGAATTATTGCGGGAATACTGCTTGGCAGCGGATATATTTTTCAAACATATGGTTTAACTAAGACCACTGTTTCTAATACTGGATTTATTACTGGCCTATATCTTGTTTTTACCCCACTAATCTCACTTATCATTCTTAAACGGCATGTTTTAAAGATCCAATGGCTTGCTGTGATAGTTGCGACCATCGGGCTATTTTTTATCTCCTACAATGGGGTAACAATTGGTCTTGGCGAAATATTGGTTTTAATCTCCGCGTTTATATATGGCGCCCACTTTGTAGCTCTTGGTGAATGGAGTGATGGTAAAAACACATATGCACTAACTTTTATTCAGGTAGTAACAGTTGCTGCTCTCACCTCTATTTTTGCTTTCAAAGATGGTTTCCAAATAGCTCCAGACAGCACAGTTTGGTTAGCCATTCTTTATACAGCATTTTTTGCAACATTCCTTGGATTTTTAATTCAAACAAAGGCTCAGTCAGTAATGAGTGCGACAGTTGCGAGCGTTCTTTTGGCAACCGAGACACCTTTTGCAGTTTTTTTCGGTCTCTACTTCCACAGCGATCCCCTTACATTAAGAATAATTACAGGTGGATCACTTGTAATGGCTGGCAATGGCACTTGTTATTTGGTCTGATAACAGAAAGATCAAGTATGAGAAGCATTAAGTCAATGAGTAATACGCATATTAATTGATTTAAGGTCTGACACTGTTACCAAACCGTCTGCTCAGATGCGTGAATTTATGGCCGCAGCTGAGGTCGGTGATGATGTTTATGGTGAAGATCCAACTATTAACTCCTTGGAAGAAAGAGTTGCTCAATTATTTGGCAAGGAGGCAGGATTATTTTGTCCCAGTGGATCTTTAGCAAATCAGTTATCAATTAGAATGTTAGTTGCCCCTGGTGAAGAGTTAATTACAGAAACTAATTCTCACATTGTTAGGGCAGAGCTAGGTGCTGGAGCTGTATTTAGCGGAATAACAACAAGAACCTGGTTGGCAGATAGAGGTCTCCTATCTGCTGCTGATGCACTTAATATCGCAAGGCCAGACTCTGGACCTTATTTAGTTTCAACAACTGCAATTGCTATTGAAAATACCCACAACTTTGGTGGAGGAACTATTCAGCCACTTGATGAAATTAAAAAGTTAAGACAGGAAAGCCAATCTCTTGGAATTGCATTACATCTAGATGGTGCCAGAATTTGGAACGCTCATATTGCATCTGGAGTTGAGTTTAAAGAGTATGGAAAATACTTTGACACAATTAGTGTTTGTCTATCAAAAGGCCTTGGCGCACCAGTTGGCTCATTAATGCTTTCTACGAAAGATCGAGTAATAAAGGCGAGGGCATGGCGAAAAAGATATGGTGGCGGAATGAGGCAGGCTGGAATTTTGGCAGCTGCAGCTCACTACGCTTTAGATACAAATTTACCATTACTTAAAAATGATCATATTCGGGCAAAGAAAATTGCTGTCGCAATAGCACAAGTTGCACCAAAGATCATTAATCCCGATCATGTTGAAACAAATATTGTTGGCCTAGATATTACTTCGATGAAAATATCTGCAGCCCAGCTATCAGAGCAACTGAAGGCAAGTGGAATTCTGGCTAGTGCGCTAGGACCAAAGTATCTAAGAATGGTGACGCATCTTGATTTAACTGATGCCGATGTTGAAAAGGTCAATCAAGTTCTACCGCAATTACTTCAGCGCGCCCTCGTGTCTTAACAGCCACTCTTTAACTTCATCGCCATACGCGTAGTTTCCTAATGCTCCGCCGCTTTTAATTATTCTATGGCAAGGAATTATTGGCGCGATCAAATTATTTGCACAAGCCGAGCCGACTGCTCTCACTGCACTGGCCGAACCTGCCCGCTTTGCTAACTCAGAATAAGACCAAGTTTTTCCAACTGGAACTTTTCGCATTGCTTTCCAAACAGATTGAGAAAAGGCTGGTCCAGATTGCCGAACTTGAATGGAATTTAAAGCTGAAGTGTCACCGTTAAAGTAATCGATCAATTAGATCACTAATTACTGGAATTTGTTCTACTGTTTCACTTTTCCTACTAGCATCTAGTGGGGAAAGGCGTTTAGTTAACTCACTAAAACTTGTAAATCCAGCTGCTAATAAAATCTGAACATCTGCTATTAGATAAAGTATACCTACTGGAGTTTTGTAACTTGTTTTGGAAAGCACAAGTAAAGATTAAACCTAAGTTGGCGAAAAACCAATACTACTTTTTATGATCCCTTAACATCTCCGCAACTAAAAACGCCAATTCAAGTGACTGGGTATGATTTAACCTAGGGTCACAAGCACTCTCATATCGAGTTGCTAGATCTTCATGGCTTATTTGCTCTCCACCGCCAACGCACTCGGTGACATCATCACCAGTTAATTCGATATGGATTCCACCAGGATGAGTACCTAGTTTCTTATGAACCTCAAAAAATCCTCTAACTTCATCTAATACATCATCAAATTTACGTGTCTTATATCCACTTGGTGCTTCATATGTATTCCCATGCATTGGATCGCATACCCAAAGTACTACTGAGCCAGATTTCTTAACGGCCTCTACTAAGGCTGGTAATTTCTCTCTTATCAGCCCCGCTCCCATTCTTGTGATAAATGTAAGCCTGCCTGCTTCATTACTTGGATTTAGTTTTTTAATAATTGCCGATATATCTTCCGGAGTTGTCTTAGGCCCAAGTTTTACACCAATTGGATTATGGATTTTTTCAGCAAAGTCCATATGCGCACCATCTAATTGCCTTGTGCGCTCACCGATCCAAACGAAGTGTGCTGAAACATCATATGGATTATTAGTGCGAGAATCTATACGAGTTAAAGCTTTCTCATACTCCAAAATTAGTGCTTCATGACTTGAGTAAAAGTCAACAGATTTAAATGATTCAGGATCAACACCTGCAGATTGCATAAATTGAAGTGCCCTACCAATTTCATTTGCCATCTCTTCATAGCGAGCGCTAAATCTGGCATCAGCTGCAAAACCCTTATTCCAACTATGCACCTGGCGAAGATCTGCAAAGCCTCCTTGCGTGAAGGCACGAACGAGATTTAATGTTGCAGCTGAGGTGTTATAAACCTGTACTAACCTTTTTGGATTAGGTGTTCTAGATTCCTTAGTAAATTCAATGTCATTAACCGCATCCCCTCGGTAGGCCGGCAAAGTTTAATCCATCACGGGTTTCATTATCATTACTGCGCGGTTTGGCGAACTGCCCTGCCATTCGGCCAACCTTAATAACTGGTAGCGATGAAAAGTACTGCAGGACCGCAGCCATCTGCAAGATAGTCTTAATTCGGTTTCTAATTGAGTCAGCAGTTGCCCCTACAAATGTTTCAGCACAATCTCCACCTTGTAGCCAAAATGCTTCACCGCTTGCAGCCTGGGCAATTCGCTTCTTTAAGTTATCGCACTCACCAGCAAACACAAGTGGTGGAAAAGATTCAAGCTCTGCTACTGCAGCTTTAACCGCTTTTGCATCTGGCCAAGAAGGCTGCTGAGCAGCGACTAAGCTGGAATTAAATAACGAGTTAGCGTTCATAAGATAATGGTAGGCAATCTCTTGGTATTGATGTGGCTAATTAGCCCCCATCATTAACCGAAGAAGATCTCCGCCTCTTTATATAGCTCAGGATCGACCGTCTTTAACTTCGAAGTAGCAGAGGCTAATGGCACGCGCTCTATCTTGGTGCCATGAAGTGCCACCATCTTTCCCCAGTCACCATCATGGACCGCTGTAATCGCATGTAATCCAAATCTAGTTGCAAGTACTCGATCAAATGCAGTTGGCGTTCCACCACGTTGGATATGTCCTAGTACTGATGTGCGGGCCTCTTTACCAGTCTTTGTTTCAATTTGATTTGCCAACCACTCGCCAATACCAGATAGTTTTGCATGACCGAATGAATCAAGGCTTTTATCTTTAGTTACCATATCTCCATCTTGCGGAATGGCGCCCTCTGCAATAACAATAATTGGTGAGTAACTTTGCTCAAATCTAGATTCAACCCATTTACAAACTTGATCAACTGAGAATTTAACCTCAGGAATTAAAATACATGATGCACCTCCAGCAAGGCCAGAGTGGAGTGCTATCCAACCAGCATGTCGTCCCATTACTTCTACAATTAAAGCACGATGATGTGATTCAGCTGTTGTGTGTAGACGATCAATTGCCTCAACTGCGATATTAACAGCAGTATCAAAACCAAATGTGTAATCGGTGTTATTTAAGTCATTATCAATTGTTTTTGGAACACCAATTACTTTAACTCCAAGTGAATCTAATTTTGTTGCAACACCTAACGTGTCTTCGCCACCAATTGCAATCAAAGCATCTACACCAGCTTTTGCTAGGTTCTCTTTAATTTTTTCAACTCCGCCATCGATTTTAAATGGATTAGTTCTAGAGGAACCAAGAATTGTTCCACCCCTAGGCAATATTCCTCGAGTAGCTGGAATATCTAATTTCATTGTTAAGCCTTCTAAAGGCCCACGCCAGCCATCACGAAAACCAATGAACTCATAGCCATAGGCTTTAACACCTTTGCGGACAACTGCACGGATTACTGCATTTAGGCCAGGACAATCTCCGCCGCCGGTTAGAACACCAATGCGCATTTAGCATGCTCCAAACTGATGATAAGGATAAGAATTGGTCAACGTTGACGGCTAAGTCTACTCTGCCGCAATGGGAGTTAAACCCGAGATAAAAGATCACCTAGCCCAGCGCGCTAGCAATGGCCTGCCTGAAGTTTGGCAGGCGCCAGTATCTGAGATTCGAAAAAATACCCAATCTCATGTTGCCCTTAAACAACCATTAATTGATATTCATGAAGTAAGGCATCAGAGCATTTCAGGGCCAACTTCGCAGCTGCCTATTCGAATCTACCGACCAACGGATGAAAAAAATTTACCTGCCCTAGTCTACTTTCATGGTGGTGGTTGGGTTTTAAATTTTCTAGATATTTTTGAACCTTCGCTTAGAAAAATTGCAAGGCATGGAAATTTTATAATTATTGCAGTTGAGTACCAAAAAGCTCCTGAGAAGGCCTACCCGGCGCCCTTTGATGATTGCTATGAAGCACTTAAATGGACAATAGATAATGCAGTAAGTCTTGGAATTGATCCACTATCTATCGGTGTTGGTGGAGATAGTGCTGGTGGTAACTTAGCCGCAGCTGTTGCAATTAAAGCCAGAGATGAAAAATTAATTAATCTAGCATTTCAACTTCTAATTTATCCATGTATTGAAATAAATATGGATTACAAATCAGCAACAGATTTTGCAGAAGGATATGGCCTGACAACAAAATCGATGAAATGGTTCTGGGATCAATATCTTCCAGATAAAAAAGATCATAATGATGTTTATGCAGTACCTGCAAGAGCTAAAACACTTAAAGGAGTAGCGCCGGCGATTGTAATTACCGCTGAATTTGATCCGCTAGCTGATGATGGACGTAATTACTACCAGGCGATTAAATGAGGATGCAGTGGCTAGCATTTATAAAGAGTATGCTGGGCAGATTCATGGCTTTTTCAATCTTGGTGGAGTAACTGAGGATGCAGATCTGCTCTATTTAGATATTGCCCGTGAGATCAATGCAATCTTAGGAAGAGGAAATTAATTGACAAAAGTTGGCTGGGGAAGATTTGCTCTGCTGGGATTTCTTTGGGGAACGCCATACTTATTTCTTAAGGTAGCAGTTGAAGAAATACCTACTGCTGCAATCGTATTCTTTCGGGTATTAGTTGGTGCCATCGTATTAATACCGATTGCATTGCGCGGTAAAAACTTAGCAATTGCCAGAAAATACTGGCCATTTGTATTTCTTTATGCCATAACCGAATTAATAGGTCCTTGGTATCTAATAACTCATGCCGAGCAAAAATTAACATCTGGACTTACCGGCCTGCTTGTTGCAACAGTTCCTATATGGTCTGCAGTTCTAGCTTCAGTATTTGGCGATCATACTGTTTGGCATAAATCTAGACTTTTTGGTTTAGTAGTTGGTTTTATTGGCGTAGTCGCAGTAGTTGGTATTGAATCACTAAGTGGGCGCCAAGATATAGTCTCGATATTAATGGTTCTGCTCGCTGCAATTGGATACGCATACGCTATTAACATGATTAATCGCAGAATTCCAGAGGTTCCTGGGATTGCTATAAATACTTGGGCAATGATTATCACGATGATTGTTTATCTACCATTTGTATTCTTAAATATGCCTACTGAAGTACCATCACTAGAAGCCGTAGGGTCAGTATTAGCACTTGGTGTTTTTTGTACTGCAATTGCCTTTATTATATTTTTCAAACTTGTGGCAGAAGTTGGCCCACCTCGAGCATCCTTTATAACCTATTTAAATACGGCAGTTGCTGTTCTACTAGGTGTGGTTATTTTAGGAGAGCCAATCACGCTAGGTATTGCAATAGGTCTTCCGCTAGTTTTAATTGGCTCCTACTTTGCTAGTCGGAAAGTGAATCGGTAAAACCAAGTTTAGCTAGCAACTTTGGATCCTTTTGCCACTCTTTAGAAACTTTGACATGAATTTGTAAAAATACTTGTAAGCCAACAATATTTTCAATTGATTTGCGAGCAGTACTGCCGATCGCTTTTAACTTACTACCTTGTGGGCCAATGATTATTCCTTTTTGACTATCGCGCTCAACATGTAGTGTGGCTGAAATATCAAAAATCTTTCCATTATCCCGCTCTCCCATCTCCTCAATTGTGACCATAACTGAGTGCGGAAGCTCTTCGTATAACTCCTCAATTGCAGCTTCGCGAATTAAGTCAGCGAACATTAGCTCCTGCACTTGATCAGTATTTATGTCAGTTGGGTATAAGGCGGGTGAAATCAGGTAAGTTTCTTAGCTAGTAAATTAAGTAATAAATCTGTTTGTTCTAGGTTTTTCGCTGAAATTGGAATTATCTCTGCCTTTTCTTGGCCAACCTTTTGGGCAAATTCAGTTACTAAAACGAGCTTGGCCGCTAGTTCAGATTTTGAAACGGTATCAACCTTAGTCACAACTAAAAAAACTTCTTGCCGACCTTTAATCTGCTTTGCAATATATTCATCACCAGCGCCAATATCTTCATTAGCTGGTAGACATAAAACTACTGCATCGGTTGCATTAATATTTTCATTCACCATCGAATTTAATCTAGTTCCAAGGGCAGTTTTAGGTTTATGCATTCCTGGTGTATCAACTACGATCATTTGAACATTATCTCGATTTATTATGCCTCGAATTGGATTACGAGTGGTGTTTGGGTGATGAGAGGTAATTACAATTTTAGTTCCGACTAATGCATTTACTAATGTAGATTTACCAGTGTTTGGTCGGCCAACTATTGCTATGAAGCCTGCTTTAAAATCACTCATCGACCTTATTCTCTCACCTTTTGCCTTACCTCATTTGCAATGGAGTTATCACCTCTAATATCTCATCTAGGCTAGTTGCAATATCTGCTACTCGTTCGGCTATTAAACGATGACAGCCCTCACTTAAGGGCGAGGTAACTGGACCAGGGATTGCAAATACCGGTCGAAATATCTCAGCGGCGTCCCTAGCTGTTCTAATTGATCCGCTAACAAATTTTGCTTCAACTACAACAGTTGACCTTGAAAGTGCTGCAATTAACCTATTTCTTATCAAAAATCTATATGGCTTAGATTCTATGTTAGGCATAACCTCAGATATAAGTAGACCAGATTTAGTTATATCTTTAAATAATTTTTGATTTTCTAATGGATAGAGCCTATTTATGCCACCAGCTAGCACTGCAATACTTATGCCGCCCACAGATAATGCTCCTTGATGAGAAGCAGTATCAATCCCATAGGCGCCACCACTAACTACAACTAACTGAGCAAGGGATGCCTGACTAGCGAGAGAATATGAAAGTTGTAAGCCATAATTTGTAGGCTGCCTGCTACCAACAATTGATATTGATTTATCTAGTTTTAAAAGAACGCTCCTATCACCTGCTATCACAAGGCCAATTGGTGGTGTTGCTAAATCAGCCAAAGCAATTGGCCAGTCATTATCTTCAGGGGTTATAAAGACTCCACCTGCTTTACTTATCTCTAACTCTAAATCTTTAACCTGCCACTGCATAATTTGCTGCTGTATCTTTAAAATATCTTTTTGTTTTAGGTAATAGCGTCCAGAAATTATTCGTTCATAAACTGATAATCCCCCACGCTGATTTATCTCATAACTCCAAAAAGGATCAGCAGGTTGGATAATAGAAAATAGTATTAATCTAGCCCTAGCTTCATTAATCACCTAACAAACCTAGCCAAGTTTTAGATAATTAAAAGAAGAAAAACAGATCCTGTGTATTACTTACTAGCCTCAATTACTGCAGCAATATTTGCAAATGATTTACGATGAATTGGTAGAACGCCAAGTTCTTTTATAGCAGCGGTATGTGATGCAGTTATATACCCTTTGTGACTTGCTAATCCATAATTTGGATACTCTTTATCTAACTCAATCATAATTTTATCTCGATACACCTTAGCCAGGATTGAGGCAGCACTAATTGAAATTGCTACTTGATCACCTTTCCAAACAGCTAAATTTGGTGTAGTAAGACCAGGAATTGGATAACCGTCAGTTAGTACATACTCTGGCTTAATAGTTAGGGCATTAATAGCACGTCTCATTCCTTCAATATTACATTTGTGCAGACCAAGTGAATCAATCTCACTAACGGTGACTTCAATAATCGAGTAAGCCAGAGAATTATCAATTACAACTTTATATAAATCCTCTCGCACCTGCGCGCTTAGCTCCTTAGAATCTTTTATTTCATTTAAATCTTTAGATAAAGGATCTTTTAAGATTACGCAAGCAACTACAAGTGGACCAGCACACGGCCCGCGTCCTGCTTCATCAACTCCAGCAATATTCTTTATACCTGCTTTAAGTAAAGTTTTCTCAATCATTTTAGCTCTAAGGCTTGTCTTTGACTGAAACCTTTTTTAAATCCTCACCCTTTGGTATCAAAGCAATATTTGAAATAGGCCAAACAATAAAAGTGGCGCGACCGACCACTTTACTTAACGGAACCATTCCATTATTTGCACTATCTGGGTGAAATCTTGAATCAGCACTTGCGCCACGATGATCGCCCATAACCCAAACAAAGCCCTTTGGGATATCAACATTAAACTGCATATCACTTGGTTTATCACCTTCATAAATGTACGGCTCAGTTACAGAGACACCGTTTACCTGTAGTTTTCCAGTTGCATCACAACAAATAACTTTGTCACCACCAACGCCTATTACACGCTTTATCAAATACTGTTTTGCTGGGTCTGGCAACACACCCACTAAAATTAAGCCACTCTTTATTTTTCCAGAAATTGTTGATCCATCTGATTCTGGTGAACCTCCAAGCCAATTATCTGGATCTGCAAATACAGCTACCTCACCGCGTTTAATCTCACTAAATAAAGCACCAAATTTATTTACAGCAATTCGATCCCCAACCTGCAATGTATTTTCCATTGATCCAGATGGGATAAAGAAAAAATGCAAAAAGAAAGTTTTGATAACTATTGAGACAATTAATGCAGAAACTACTATTACTGGTAGTTCGCGAAGGAACGAACCCTTCTTTGGCATAAGTTTTTAGTTACTTAAGCTTGTGGGGTTTCTTCTGCAGTGGCTTCAGCAGGTGCTTCTTCTGCAACTGGTGCTACCTCTGCAACTGGTGCTTCTTGCGTAACAGCCTCAGCAGGTGCTTCTTCTGCAACCGCAGATTCTTGTTTAACAGCTTCAGCAGGTGCTTCCTCTACAACTGGCGCACTCTTAGCAGCTAGGCGTTCGACTGCTTTCTTTTTTAATGTTGTTGCACCATCTGCTGGTTCAGCCATTGCTTCTTTTACTGCTGCTTCATAAGCAACTCGCTTATCAATACGTACTGGCTGTGGCTTTAGTGTGCCCTCAGTTCCTGGTAAACCATTTGCTTTTTGGTAGTCACCAGTAATTTTTAGTAATGCAGTTACTGCCTCAGTTGGTTGCGCTCCAACTCCTAGCCAATATTGCACACGCTCTGAGTTAACCTCAATTAATGATGGCTCAGAGGCTGGTGAGTAACGACCAATTTCCTCAATCGCTTTTGAATTTCGAGCAGAACGAGAATCTGCAATCACAATACGAAAATGTGGTGTACGGATCTTGCCAAGACGCATTAACTTAATCTTTACTGACACAAAACTCCCTATTAAAAATTATTCGGCTTATCTTTAGTAAACAGCGGGGGCGTTTACATCCAGAGCTAACCTTGCGGATAAATATTGCTATGGGTTAGAGGGTCCCACTAGCAGGAGGCTAATCTTGCCAGCAGAGGGTGGTAATCCCAAATTGGCCTATATTCCCTCTTCAATTGCCCGCTTTGCAGGGTTACCTGATCGGGATTTTTTCTTAAGATTTTGATTACCTACTTTTGGTTTTAAGGTCCCACTCATACCGGCCATAGGTGCTGCCATACCAGCTGGCATATTGCCACCTCGCATTTGCTTCATCATTTTTTGAGCTTGAGAAAAACGTTCAACTAGTGAATTTATTTCAGAAATAGCTCTGCCACTACCGCGGGCAATTCGTGCACGCCTAGATCCATTTAATACCTTTGGATTATTTCGTTCAAGTGGTGTCATTGATTCAATAATGGCTCTAGTTCTTACTAGTTCTGATTCATCAAAGTTATCTATTTGCTTTTTCATTCCAGCAGCGCCGGGTAATAAGCCCATTAACTTACTCATACTTCCCATGTTTTTCATTGCCTCTAATTGTGATAGGAAATCCTCAAATGTGAAATCTTCACCTTTAATGAATTTATCTTCAAGCTTTTTAGAGGCAGCCTCTGGCATTGCCCGCTTAGCACTTTCAGCAAGGGATGCAACATCTCCCATACCAAGAATTCGAGATGCCATTCGTTCTGGATAAAACAGGTCAAAATCATTTATTTTCTCACCAGTGGATGCAAAAATAATTGGCTTACCAGTCACCTCAACAATAGAAAGAGCAGCACCACCTCTAGCATCACCATCTAATTTGGTAAGTACAACTGCATCAAAGCCAACACCAGCTAAGAAAGCATTCGCAGTAACTACTGCATCCTGACCAATCATGGCATCGACTACAAAAAAGGTTTCATCTGGTTTAACTGCGCTTTTAAGATCATTAATCTGCTGCATTAATTGCTCATCAATACCAGTTCTACCCGCGGTATCAATAATGACAAAATTATGTAATTTATCTTTTGCAAACTTTATTGATTCTCTAGCAACATTAACTGCGTCTCCGATGCCATTTCCTGGTTCAGGAGCAAAGACTGGGACTTTTACCGACTCACCAACAACTTGTAATTGGGTAACAGCATTTGGTCGTTGTAGATCAGCTGCAACTAGAAGTGGCGTATTGCCATCAACTTTTAAGTAATTAGCTAACTTTCCAGCAAGGGTCGTCTTACCGGCTCCTTGTAGACCGACTAACAAAATGACAGTTGGTGGCGTCTTTGCGAAACGAACCCGCCGAGCTGAGCCCCCTAGAATCTGGGTAAGTTCACTATTAACAATTTCAAAGATTTTTTGTGCAGGGTTTGTGCTTTTATTTATCTCATCAGATATATCTTGTGATTTTTTATAAACTCGATCAGAAAAAGATTCGGCAACAGAGAGTGCAACATCTGATTCAAGTAAGGCATCTTTAATCTGTGCGGTAAAGCTCTTTAAATCTGATTCAGATACTTTCCCGCGCAGGCCAGAGAATATTGAACTAAATCTCTGACCTAGCGCTTGGAACATGGAGGCATCTTACATTTTTTTAGATTGCTTCATCCCCGCTCTCACCGGTTCTAACCCGAATCACTGATTCAACTGATGTGGACCACACTTTTCCATCACCAATACTTCCAGTCCGAGCTGCATCGGTAATAACTTTGATCGCCTTATCAGCAATCTTGCTGCTTACCAATACTTCTAATCTAATTTTAGGAATTAAATCGACTTTATATTGAGCACCGCGATAAACCTCAGTTAAGCCCAATTGTCTACCAAATCCCTTTGCTTCAGAGACTGTCATGCCAGTTATCCCAGCACCAACTAAAGCCTCTTTTACTTCATCTAATTTTTGTGGCTTAATGATTGCTGTAATTAGTTTCATGAACTAAAACCTCCTCTTGAACTAGATGTTAATTCATATCCAGTTTCAGCATGTTGATCGTAATCAATTCCTGCAATCTCTGCCTCTGCTTTAACCCTAAAGCCAATTGTTTTATCGATAATAAAGCCGATAATTAAAGTAGCAATGAATGAGTAAGTCAGAACAAAGAAAGCACCAAAGGCTTGCTTACCTAACAAGGTAGCTCCACCGCCATAGAAGAGTCCATCTAGACCAAGACTATTTATGCTGCTGCTTCCAAAGAAACCAATTGATAAGCAACCCCATAATCCACCGATTAAGTGGACACCAACAACATCTAGAGAATCATCAAAGTTAAATAGGTATTTAAGACCTACTGCTAGTGCGCAGAAGATTCCTGCAAATAGCCCAATTAAAACTGCAGCCCAAGGGGCTACAAAGGCGCAAGCAGGAGTTATTGCAACTAAACCAGCAACCACACCAGATGCCACACCAAGTGATGTTGGATGACCATCTCTTATTTTTTCAACTAATAGCCAACCAAGAGCGGCAGCGGCAGCGGCTACTTGTGTATTTAATAATGCAAGAGCAGCAACACCGTTAGCACCTAATGCAGACCCGGCATTAAATCCAAACCAACCAAACCAAAGTAGGCCGGCGCCAACTAATACCAATGGCATTGAGTGTGGTCGCATTGATTCCTTGCGCCAACCAATTCTTCTACCTAAAACTATTGCCAAAGCTAAACCAGCTGCGCCTGCATTAATATGAACTGCAGTACCACCAGCAAAGTCTTCAACACCACGAGCAGCTAAGAAACCTGCTCCAGTTACTGTATCGCCAACCTTGTTACCGAAGGCAAATACCCAGTGCGCTACTGGGAAATAAACCAATGTAGACCAGAATGTTACAAATACTGCCCATGCTGTGAATTTTGTTCTATCTGCAATTGCTCCTGAAATAAGAGCTGGTGTAATTATTGCAAACATTAACTGAAAAGCAGCAAATGCTAGGAGTGGAATCGGATAAACGCCACCATTATTTGTAAGTTCATTAACAGCACTTCCAAGTCCTGAAAGTGAAAATTCGCCATACCATTGTGAGTTATCTTTGTACCCAAATGCCAATTTAAATCCATAGATCACCCATAAAACACTGACGATGCCAATAGTTATCATTGACATTAACATCATATTTAAAACACTTTTTGCTCTGACCATACCGCCATAAAAAAGAGCAAGACCAGGTGTCATCAATAACACCAATGCTGTGCTTGCTAATACCCATGCGGTATCTCCGGTATTTAGTACTACATCTGCCATAGCAGCTCCAATTTCGCTATTCTGATAGCGGTTATAGATTTAAGGTTAAAAACCTCGTCATTGAGATAGGCAACTATGGCTCGGGTGGGTTAAATCAAGTGTTGATTTAGATTTCGACCTTGTGACAGTTTTACCTGAATTGTTAAAAGTATGTTACTTATTCAAATAGACCGGCGATATAAGCCTCTGGATCAAAGTCATCTAGGTCTGTAATTACCTCACCAGTGCCTACAAACTTGATCGGCAGACCAGTCTGCTTCTCAATCGCCAATGCAATACCCCCCTTGGCTGATCCGTCTAATTTAGTAATAATAAAACCAGTAACTCCAACTGCTTCAATAAATATCTTTGCCTGATTAATTCCATTTTGTCCAGTTGTGGCATCAATTACTAATAAAATTTCATCTACTGGTGATTGCTTACTAATCACTCGTACTACTTTGCCTAGTTCATCCATTAAATCTTGTTTAGTATGAAGTCGGCCTGCTGTATCAATTAATAAATAGTTAAAACTTTCAGTTTTTGCTTTAGTAGCTGCCGAAAATGCAACAGAGGCTGGATCACTATTGATCTCACCAGTAACTATTTCAACTGGGATCCGCCTCGCCCAAGTCTGTAGCTGTTCAGTAGCAGCTGCACGAAAAGTGTCAGCTGCTGCTAATAACACCTTGCTACCACTCTTAGTTAATCTATTTGCTAGTTTTGCTGTAGATGTTGTCTTACCAGTTCCATTAACACCAACAATTAATACAGTATTTAGACGATCTGAATCTATAAAAAGCTCTCTGCTCTTATTACTTAACCAGCTCTTAACATGGGTAGTTATTGCCAAAACAGCATCATCTGGTTTAGCAGACTTTACTTTATCAATTACTTCATCAACTAATTTAACACCAAGGTCTGAGGCGATTAGTGTGCTTCGAATTTGATCCCACTCATCAGATGAAACTGATCCAGAGCGTAGTGCGGTAAATAATCTCTTAAATAAACTCATTTACTTTTTAAGATACAGAATCAACTTCGCGAATGCGCTGCGAGATTACCTCGCTAACGCCATCACCTCGCATTGTGACGCCATATAAAGAATCGGCAATCTCCATGGTGCGCTTTTGGTGAGTAATAATAATTAACTGTGATTTCTCTCTTAGCTCTTCAAAGACACCAAGTAACCTTCCTAGGTTTGTATCATCTAATGCAGCTTCAACCTCATCCATTACATAAAATGGTGAAGGTCGTGCTTTAAAAATTGCAATTAATAATGCCACTGCGACTAATGATCGTTCTCCACCCGATAGAAGTGAAAGGCGCTTTACCCGTTTTCCTGGTGGCCTTGCTTCAACATCAACTCCAGAGGTCAACATATCTGATGGGTTAGTAAGTATTAACTTTCCATCTCCACCTGGGAATAATCGCGAAAAGACAAGTTCAAATTCTCTAGCAGTATCTTCATATGCCTGCGTGAATATCTGCTGAACTCGATCATCAACTTCTTTAATGATATCTAGCAAGTCCTTCTTAGTTTTCTTTAGATCTTCAAGTTGCTCAGCTAGATAACGCAATCTTTCTTCAAGTGATGAATACTCTTCAAGTGCAAGGGGGTTAATTTTTCCAAGTAATGTAAGGGATCGCTCAGCTTGAGCTAATCGCTTTTCTTGTTGGTCTCTACGGTAAGGAATCAGGTCACCAGGTACAAATTCTCCCTGTTCATTTTCATAAAATGTTGGAACATCATTATTTGGACCATACTCATTAGCAAGAGTCTGAACATCTACTCCTAGCTCCTCAATCGCTTTATTTTCTATCTGTTCAATTCGCATTCGATGCTCTGCCCTTGCAATTTCATCTTTATGAACACTTGAAGTCAGTCTTTCTAATTCAGTTGCTAACTCTCTACTGCTTGTGCGCAGACTTAGTATTTCACCCTCTCTAGCAGAACGTGATGCTTCTAATCGCTCTCGCTCAGAGCCCGCACGTAAAATTGATGATTCAATTTGAATTAAAGCTTCATAAGCTGCATCAGCAATTTGTTGCGCAGTTATTGCTGCTTGCGCACGAATTTCTCGACGTGAAATTGACTTTGACGCAGCATCGCGTTCAATTCTTGCTTGATTTTCTAGTGCTCTAGCTCTTTGTTCAATTGCATCCTTGCGCTCTTCAATTGTTCTTAAGTTTAATCTCGCTTCAACCTCTTTAGATCTAGCATCAGAGACTTGTGAACGTAAATCTTCTAAGTGAGTTAAATCTGGCTCCACTGGGGATTGATGTGATTCAAATTGCGCAATTGCTGCTGCCAAATCTCGCTCATCTGATGTGCGCTGCTCAGTTGCTGCAGTAAGTGCAGAAGATAATCGATCCAACTCCTCACCTGAGTTTTTAACATTTTGCCCAGCAACCGCTAGTTGTTCAGCAAGCCCGGTCATAGCTGCATCTGACTCATTTAACTTTGATAATGCGATCTCAAAATCTTGATTAACCTTATTTAATACCTCTTGGGCAGTACTTAATTCAAACTTAACTCGATCACAATCAGCTGAAACTTTAACGAGCTCTGATTCACAGGTTGCAGTTAATGATGAAATTTTCTCAATTAATCCACTATTCCCCGAACTTTTTACTAGTTCATCTATCTCTTTAAAGGCAGTTAATCTTCCAAGTGAACCTGCTCTTAGTTTTTCAACTGACTGAAGTTTTTCAGTAAATGTTTTTAAATTTATCTCAGATGCTTTTACTTCAACTTTTAATTTTTCAAAAATAGCATCTAGCCCTGGTTCTGAAGCAGTAAGTGATGAGATCTGAGTTTCAATTACTCCAAAACTTTCTCGGTGCACTTTTAATTTATCTTGTACCAAGTCACGAACTGTTGTTAAACGATTTATTTCACCAGTTGTTGCATCAATTCGGGAGCGCAATCCATTGATATGTCCTTCTTGTCTAGCTGTGCCCTCACGTTGATCAGCTAAAGCTCTAAGAGATGCAGAAACTCTATTTTCTTCTAATGCTAATTGCCCTTCAATTGCTTTAAGTGAATTTGAATCAACATTTAATTGTTCTTGAGAAATTTTTACTTGTGCTGTGATTGTTGCTTCTTCCTTGCGCAGTAACTGTGCCTCGTCTTCTAACGCTTTTGGATCGCGCCCAGTCGCCTTTGCCTCCTCTGCTTCTTCAGCTAAAAACCTTGAACGCTCAGATGATAAATTTTGTATACCTCTAATTTGCTCACGCTGTGCAGTAAGTCGATAGAAATTTTCTTGAGCAGAAATTAATTGTGGATTTTCACTTGCCGCAATCGCATCTAATTCAATCTCTCGATCTCTTGCAGTATTTAATTCTCGCTCAACTTGTTCTTTGCGATCACGAAGTACGGTTTCATCGGCAACTTCCTCGGCCATCTCTGAGCGCATTCGAATTAGATCATCAGCTAGTAAGCGTAATTTTGCATCACGCACATCTGATTGAATTATTGTAGCTTTCCTCGCTACCTCAGCTTGTTTGCCAAGTGGTTTTAATTGTCGGCGAAGCTCCACAGTTAAATCTTGAATTCTTGCAAGATTTGTCTGCATTGAATCTAATTTTCGAATTGCCTTCTCTTTACGCTTTCTATGCTTAAGGACACCAGCAGCCTCTTCAATAAATGCTCGTCGCTCCTCTGGATTTGCAAGCAAGATCGCATCTAGTTGGCCTTGTCCAACAATCACATGCATCTCTCGCCCAATACCGCTATCACTGAGTAGTTCTTGAATATCTAATAATCTTGTTGTCTCACCATTTAATAGATATTCAGATGAACCATTTCTAAATAAAACTCGAGTAATTGTCACTTCGGAAAAATCAATTGGTAAAACACCATCTGCGTTATCTATTGTTACTGAAACTTCAGCTCGGCCTAGTGGTGCTCTTCCGGATGTACCAGCAAAAATAACATCTTCCATTTTTCCACCGCGTAAAGATTTAGCACCCTGCTCACCTAATACCCAAGATAAAGCGTCAACTACATTTGATTTACCTGATCCATTTGGACCGACTACACAAGTGATGCCCTGCTCAAAATTTAGGATGGTAGAAGAGGCAAAAGACTTGAACCCCTTGAGGTTCATACTCTTTAGATACATAGCTTCGCCCACTTAATCCGCATAGGCGCAAACCTATCTAAAAATAGGGTGAAATCGGTGCTACCTACCGTTGGCAACGCGGGCAAAAGTGGGAGGAACGATTAGCAAAGGCTATTCTGCGGATCAAAGTTGAACATCTTGAACATGGCTGCCCAGCCCTGCCGTAAACACTCAGTGACCTAGAAAAGTAGCCACTCACCCCATTCACATTTTTATATTGTTGATCAAATGAAGTTCCTCCTGCTTTTATTGCAGATTTCATTACCGCCTTTGCGCTATTAATTAGCTTTTTAATTTCATCTTCAGATAGATCCTCACAAATAATCTCTGGATGAATTTTTGCTCGCCATAGCGCCTCATCAGCATAGATATTTCCGATTCCACTAATTATCTCTTGATTTAATATTGCCGGCTTTATTGCAGATTTTCTAGAACTGATATCTACAATAACTTTTTTTAAGTTAAAATCTGCTTCGAATGGGTCATAAGCAATATGGGCAACTGATGTTGGAATTTGATCCTGAATCTGCTCTATAGATAGCCAACCAAATGTACGCTGATCAATAAATCTAATCTCATCACTCGTACTCTTTTTTCCTGCTAATCCTGCTTGCCTTTTGGAGTTCAATTCTGGCACGTAAATGTGATTGATCAGGTAATTGCTTAGAGGAAATTAGTAACTGCCCACTCATACCTAGATGAGCTACTAAAGTGAACTCTCGATCAAGTTCAAACCATAAAAACTTTCCCCGCCTTTTAACTGCTCTAATTTTTGCCCCAACAACTGCTGCTAGTGGGGAAATAGAACTGGGTTTAATTGCTCTTAAATGATATGAATGAGCCGATGATATTCGTCTATTTAGCACATACTTCTCAAGGCCTACACGGACAGTTTCAACTTCAGGTAGCTCTGGCATTTTATTAAGAAGAGTTCTTACTTTTTATTTTCTCTATTACTAATTGCTTCATGAGCAATTCTTGCGGCTGCTTGCTCAGCCTCTCGCTTACTTTTTCCTGACCCAGCTGGAAATCTTTCATTATTTAAAATAACAGTTGCTACAAAACTTTTATCATGATCTGGGCCAGATTCAACTATTTCATATTCAGGTGAGGGCATATTAATAACTGCAGCTAGTTCTTGCAGCGCAGTCTTTCCATCAAGACCTGCCCCTTGCGTGGTGGCTGACTCGATTGCAGAACCAATCCACTTTAAGATAACTTCAGAACTTCTTATATAACCATGTTCAAGATAAATTGCACCTACCAATGCTTCAAGTGAATCGGCCAAAATGGAATTTTTATCTCGCCCGTTTGTAGCCTCTTCACCTTTACCAATTCGAAGATACTCACCTAATTTAAGATCGCGAGCAATTTGTGCGAGCGCCCTCATATTTACAACACCTGAGCGAAGTGGACTTAATCTACTTTCATCTAAATCTGGAAATTTTTTATACAGTTCATCAGTAACTACTAAACCAAGAACGGAGTCGCCTAAAAACTCAAGACGTTCATTTGTTGGAATACCACCGGCTTCATATGAAAATGATCGGTGAGTTAATGCAAGTTCAAGCAACTTATCCTTAACCGAAATTCCGAGTTGCTCGGTTAGGCCAGAGTACAGATCAGACCTCTAGAACCTGGCGACGATTATAAGTTCCACAGGTTGGGCAAGCTGTATGTTGTAATTTTGGTTGCTGGCATTGCTCACATGTTGCAAGGTGTGCAGGAGTTGTCTTCCACATGCTTCGGCGAGAGCGAGTTCGTGCTCGCGACATTTTTCGCTTTGGTACTGGCATGATCATTACTCCTTATAAACACATTTGCTAAGGTGAGAATTATCTAGGAAAAGTTGGATCTTGTAAAAACGGCTTAATTTTTGAGCGGAAAATCCTTCAAGGCGGCCCATCTTTGATCAGCTGGTGATTGAGATTCAACTACTGGCAGATATGACCAATTCTGCCCTTGCTTTTCCTCAAGGCCAGGGCAATCCTCATTACAAAGTGGATTTACTGCTAAATTTAAAATTATCGCATCCCTTATCGCAGGCTCTAAATTAATATCATCACCAATCATAAAACTTAAATCATCTTCTTCAAGATCTAGATCATCTTCTTTATTAGATTTACTTCCTCGCTTACCTGCAGATTTATTTGCTAAAACTTCATAGTAATAGAGCTCAGTAAAATTTTCATCAATTGGCCAGCTAATTGGCTTTAAACATCTAGTGCACTCACCAGTTGCATTTGCTACTACTCGGGCTGTGGCGAGTACTCCCTCATCAACTGATTGCAATCGCAGATCAACCTCGATGATTTCACCAGGCTTTACTGAAAGCAGGTCAACTCCCACTGCCTCGGTGATTTTAAGATCTAATTCATGCTCTCGCATCTCACCTGCCCGATGAGGCAGATCATGGGTGTTAAAGATATAAATTGATCTTGCCATAGAACTAGTTTTTTAGTTCAGAAAGTGCGTGCTTAGTTTCAAATCCGTCTAGCTTATCTCGGCCTTTACTAATCACATCTAAAGTCTTATTTAAAATCACTTCAAGTGTTGCAAGCCTTGAATCAATATAAGCATCAATCTCTTCTCGGCTCTTCTCTCCGTCAGTATTTGCCTCAGCAAGAATTCGATTAGCTTCTTTACGGGCGCTACTAACAATTGTGGTTTGCTCAACTAAACGAGCAACTTCCTCTCGTGCTTGCTCAATAATGGCATCTGCTTGCTCGTGCGCATCTTCTAAAATATTTTCTTTATCACGTTGTATGGCAATCGCTTTGGCTAAGTCATTTGGGAAAGAAACTTTAATTTTATCTAATAGTTGAAGTAATTCACTTCTATTTATGACGCAAGAAGCGGAAAGTGGAACAGAGCGTGCCTCTTCAACAGCTGCAATTGCTGCCTCTAAATTTTCAACTACATCCATGATTAATCCTTTCGCTCAAGGCGAGATCTTAACTTATCCACTATTGCAGCTGGCATATAAGCTGAGACATCCCCACCATAACTAGCTATTTCTTTGACTAAAGAGGATGATAAAAATGAGTGAGATGGGGCGGTGGACATAAATAATGTCTCAACTCCTTGCAGTTGTAAGTTAACTTGGCTCATTTGTAGCTCATAATCAAAATCACTTACTGCCCGTAATCCCTTAACAATTGTTGGAATCTTATTAGTACGGCAGTAATCAACTAATAAGCCAGTCCAGGAATCAACCTTAATATTCGTATACCGGGTAGTTACCTGCTTTATCATTTCAATTCGCTCATCTACTGTAAATAATGAGCTCTTTGTTTGATTAACTAGTACTGCAATTACAACCTCATCAAATAATGTACAGGCTCTAGCAATAATATCTAGATGGCCATTAGTAATTGGATCAAATGATCCTGGACAAACAACACGTCTCATGGATAAAACGCTAGCAACTAATTGCTAAGTTAGCCATTTTTACTCACGCATCGCGCTCAGTTTGCACTCCATAATGAATACTACCAGCGCCGTATGAGCGAACCTTGAGCTCTGTTAAGGAAGGTGGCCAAGTGAATGCTTTTACTTTCCCATCTCGTTCAATAGCAATAACTCCAAACTTACTTAACAAATTAAGTGAAATGATTTTCTTTAATATCTTTTCAATCTCTGAATTAGCCACTTCATACGGTGGATCTATATAGATAATCTCATATGGATTAGAAGCAGTATGGTTTAAAAATTCAAATACTGTTTTATTATGAACTTTAAATTTCCCAACTCCTGTAAGGGGTGAAAGTAATGCAAAGTTTTCTTCACAAATATCTGCACTAGTTGAATTACTTTCAACTGCCTCAACAAGGGCTGCTCCTCTAGATAATGCCTCAACTCCCACAGCTGCTGAGCCAGCAAATAAATCTAGAAAGTGAAGTCCTTCTAATGTGCCAAAGGTTGAAATTAAAGATGAGAATAAGCCCTCTCGTGCTCGGTCAGAGGTTGGGCGAGTAATTGATGGTGGTGAAAAAAGTTTTCGCCCCTTACCAATTCCAGCAATAACTCGCATGCTCATGATTTATCCATAAATCTTGCTGCTTCATCACTCTTAAGTTTATCTACTTCACTCTTTAGCTCTGGCAAATGATTAATCTCTGGATCTATATCTAAAATCTTAAGTGCAACGCCTCTAGCAGAATCAATTAGATTCTCATCACGTAATACTCTTAATAAGCGAAGGTGTGATCTACCGCCAGATTGGGATCTACCTAATACATCACCCTCTTTACGTTGTTCAAGGTCAAGGCGAGCTAATTCAAAACCGTCTAAAGTTTGAGCCAGTGCATTTAGTCTTTGCATACTTTGCGAATCCTCTTGCGCACTTGTTACTAGTAAGCAAAGTCCTGCCACACTACCTCGCCCAACTCGACCACGAAGTTGGTGAAGTTGTGAGATACCAAAACGATCAGCATCCATAATTACCATCATTGATGCATTTGCAACATCAACTCCGACCTCAATTACGGTAGTGGCTACTAAAACATCAATTTCACCTTTTGCAAACGCGACCATTGTTTGCTCTTTTAAATCACTAGATTGGCGGCCATGAAGTGTGGCAATTTTTAACCCAGATAATTCCCCGCTTGCTAGTTCAGGTGCTAATTCTTCAACTGCGCTCATCTGCTCATTATCTAAGTACTCTTCACCTAATAATTGAGCAGCAATAATCTCTCTTTCAGTTAGTTTCTTATTTGGGTTAACGATTCTCGGTGCAACGATATAAACCTGATGACCTTTTGCTACCTCCTCCTTAACACGGGCCCATGCTCGATTTAAAAAGTGTGGTTTTTCAAGTACTGGAATTATGTGTGTGGTAATTGCTACTCGCCCACTAGGTAACTCCTTAAGTGTTGAAATATCTAAATCACCAAATACCGTCATTGCCACAGTTCTAGGAATTGGAGTAGCGGTCATAACTAAAAGATGTGGTGGCTGCTTTGCCTTCATACGAAGTGCATCTCGCTGCTCAACACCAAATCGATGTTGTTCATCAACTACGACAAGTCCAAGATCTGCAAATGTAACTCCATCTGAAATCAGCGCATGAGTACCAATCACAATTCCAGTTTGCCCACTTGCTAACTTTGCATGAATCTCTTTTTTCTCAGCAGTAGATAAAGAACCAGTTAGTAATTCAACTTCAGTGCCTATTGAGCCTGCTTGCAGTGTGCCAGCTTGGGCTAATTCACCAAGTAATTTTTTTATTGTCCGAAAATGTTGCTGAGCTAAAACCTCAGTTGGTGCAAGTAGCGCTGCTTGACCGGATGAATCAACTACGGAAAGCATTGCCCTAAGTGCAACAACTGTTTTTCCTGAGCCGACCTCACCTTGTAGTAGTCGATGCATTGGATACTTATTTGATAAATCCTTTTCAATTTGCGCGTTAACTTCAATCTGACCAGCTGTATATTTAAATGGTAACTTAGATTCAAAAGCAGCAACTAAAACAGGGGTATTTGGTGTGCGAGATTTTGTTACTAATTTAACTATTTCATTTCGCCTTTGACCTAGTAACAACTGCAGTAACAACGCCTCATCAAATGTAAGCCTTTCTCTTGCATTTGCTGCGCTATCTAGATCAGGTGGTTGGTGAATATCAGAGAATGCTTTCATTAAATTTGGATAATTAAATTGCTTAGCTACATCCTCCGGTAGATAATCTGCTAGATCATCTAATGAATCTAATGCTAATTTCATGCACTGCATTATCTTCCATGACGGTAGTTTTGCGGTAGCTGGATAGACAGGTAAATACTTGCCGGCAAACTCAGCAACTGCAGCATCAACGTCATCTCCATCTGGAATTAATTGATAATCAGGGTGTGATAACTGTCGCTTACCTTTAAATACACCAACTTTTCCTGCAAACATTCCTACTCGGCCGGCTTTTAAATCCTTCTCCCGCCAAGCTTGGTTAAAAAATGTTAAAGACAAGTTCGCACTTCCATCTGTAACAATTACCTCTAATAAGTTTTTCCCATTAGCCCTTCGTAATTTAACCGCCTCAATTTCAGCCAAAATTGTGACCTCATCATCAGCTAATAAAGTTGAAATATCAGTTAATTCACCGCGCACCACATACCTTCTTGGGTAATGGCGAAGTAGTTCATTGACAGTAGTCATTCCAAATGATTTTTCTAAAACATCAGCAGTTCGATCACCTACTATGTTTTGCAATCGGGTCATAAGGCTGGCCATAGTGGAAGTATCCAATGCCGCCTGCTTTATCTCGCGTAATTACCCACCGGATTAGCCATTTAATACCCCTGCGAGGTAATCTTTCGCCTCTGATTAGTTCAATTAGGAAATAAAGGGAGTAAATAAAGTGTCTTCAGTATGCGATATCTGCGGCAAAGCCCCAAGCTTTGGTAATAACGTCTCCCACTCAAAACGTGCTACTCGCCGTCGCTGGAATCCAAATATCCAAAAAATTCGTACGCTAATTAATGGGCAAACCAAGCGCAAGAATGTTTGTGCCTCATGCCTTAAGGCAGGCAAAGTAGTTCGCTAACTAGAAGTGCTGGTAACCGCTTTTTTTAACTTCTACACCATCTAGTAGTAATTTTCCCTCACCTTTTGCAACACTACCTATTTGAATGCCTAATTCATTGCTCTCATTCTCCTTGCCAACAGTTGCCAAGAAGAAGTGATCCTCACCTCCAGTAAGAATCCAATCAAATACATCTTCATTTAATTCTTTCGCAAGCTCTGCAAGATCTTTAAAATCTGCTGCCTGTGAGATTAAATCCTTGCTCAGATTAAAATTTACATTTGATGCGTAAGATAAGTGTGAGGCATCTGTTGCTAACCCATCACTTACATCACACATAGAGGTTGCTGCTTTAATAAGTTTATCTGGTGCTACTAGTTTTGGATTTAAATGAGCCTCAACTACATACCTTGGCCGATCTAGTTCTCTATTTAATATTGCAAGTCCGGCAGCAGATAAACCGGTAAGTGATGATAAATAAATCAGATCTCCCACCCTTGCACCACTTCGAAGAATTGGTTGATCTGATAACTCACCAAGAGCGGTAATACTTAAAGTCATTTTTTCAGATTTGCTTAAATCACCACCGATAACGGTGACCTCAAATTTATCGGCAACAGAGCGAATTCCTTTAGCAAGTTCGGTAACCGTCTCACTATTATTTAATTCATTAATACCAGCCGCTACTAATAGATATTTAGGAACAGCTCCCATGGCAAAGATATCGGCAAGATTTGCTGTTGTAAGTTTTGCCCCTATTTGAAATGGTGTGGACCACTTTTTACTAAAGTGAATATCCTCTACTGCCATATCTACAGTTGCAACTAACTTGTTGTTTGAACTCTTTATAACCGCAGCATCATCACCGATGCCCACTTGCACCTGGGTTTGAAATGAGGTGTGAAATAGATCGCGTAAGCGCGCTATCAGCCCTGCTTCAGATTCAATCAATGCCACTCCCCAATTAACTCGCTATAGGCTACCCTTTAATATCGCTTTGGTTCACGGCCGAACTTAAAGCAATAATTGAAAGGCTTCAAATGTCTGTTCAGGCTTACATTCTTATTCAAACTGAAGTTGGTAAGGCTTCCAGTGTTGCGAAAGCTGTCTCTGCCATTGCTGGCGTAACTATCGCCGAAGGTGTTACTGGTCCATACGATGTAATCATGCGAGCAGAGTCTGCAAGTATGGAAGATCTAGGTCGCACAGTTTTAGCAAAGGTACAAGCTGTTGCTGGTATAACTAGAACACTTACCTGTCCGGTTACTACTTTTTAATTATTAGGAATTGCTCTTTCTAAACATATTTATTAGTAAATAAAGAGCAATTCCAAAACCAATTCCCCAGATTAAATCCACGCTAACTGTAATAAGTGCGGTAGCAATATAGATAAGAATATTACTCCTTGATGATTTAAATATTTCAAGCATCGATGCTTTATTGAATATTCTAAAGCTTGTTCCAATTAAAACTCCAGCAATAGCAGCACTAGGAATCTGTGAAAATATTGGAGCCATAAAAATAACTATTATCAATAAAACTACTGAATGAATCATCGCTGCCAAGCGGGTAGTGGCACCTGACCTAACATTCACATTTGTACGTGCAATCGCACCAGTTGCTGGCATGCCACCAAATACTGACGAAAATGTAGTTGCCAATCCCTGCCCAAATAATTCTTGATTAGGTTTGAATTTTTTACCACTTTCAGTATTTGAAATATCATCTGCAACTCTTGCCGATAGCAATGACTCAATTGCAGCTAATACCGCAATGGATAATGCTGGAGTAATCAAACTCAGATATTCACTTGAGCCTAGAATCGGTGAGGTATAGGTAGAAACATTGCGAGGGATGTTTCCAATAGTTGCAACATTTAAATTAAAGGCTTTAACAATTAAGGTAGTTAAGAAAAGAGCAGAAAAACTTGCTGGAAAATACATTCTAATCTTGAATGATTCTACAATTTTAACAATATTAAATTTAATAGCTAAAGTTATAAAAACTACGAGGAGAGTTTGCCAATGTAATCCGATTATTAAAGCTTTTTGAATAGTATGTAGCGCAACAATCAAAGTTCGATCACCTTCACCTTTGATAACACCAAGGGCAAATGGAAGCTGCTGAAGTGAAATCACGATCGCAATACCAACCGTGAAGCCTTCTACAACACAGTTTGGGACTTTATTTATCAAACTTCCCAATCGAATTAACGACATAGCGATGACAATAAGGCCAGCCATAAAACCCAAGGCTGGAATTGCACCGATACCAAACTTACTTATTACTGGAATTAAAACCACAGTCATCGCCCCAGTTGGTCCGCTAACTTGAAATCGAGATCCACCAAATAAACCAGCAATAAAGCCCGCAATAATTGCAGTTGAGATTCCAGCCGCAGCACTCATGCCAGAGGTAATACCAAAACCAATAGCCAAAGGCAATGCAACTATTGCAACAGTTACTCCGGAGATTAAATCTTTAACAAATAAATGACGCGTTTCTGGAAAATCTGATCGACTTAGTAGTTTCACTTAAACCAGCGAGTCATGATAATGATTCATGCTGTGGCATAAAAGAATTGCAATAAAACAATACCTTTATGCTTGCCTTCGTAGTATTCATTACTCTCCCACAATCATTGCTTTGGCATTAGTAGATTTCATTAATTCTTCATAACTTGTTGGGTAAACGGCATGTGGATGACCTGCCGCTGCCCAAACTACTTCATATTCATTTAGTGCTAGATCAATAATTACAATCTTCGGCTTATTTATCCAACCAATTGGGGCAACACCACCAATTGAAAATCCTGATTTTTCTTTCACATAATCAGCGTCTACCCGATCTAACTTAACTTCTCCTAATTGTTTTGCAACTAACTCAGTATCTACACGATGCCTACCTGAAGTAATAACTAATAGTGGACTTTGATCAGGTAGTTTGAAAATAATTGATGAAGCAATCTGACCAACTTTAATACCTAAAGCTGCTGCGGCCTCAGCTGCACTCCGAGCACTATCTGCTAAAACCTTAATCTGCCCGCTAGCACCATTACTTATCAAGGCTTGTTGTACTCTTTTAACAGCGCTTTTATCTAAAACAGCATCCATAAACTATCTCGTTACATTTATTGAACGTTTTTGGGCAGTTTCAATTAATTTAGTAATGAGTTGTTGATATGAAACTCCGATTTTCTCAATTAACTTTGGATATACCGAGGTTGGAGTAAAGCCAGGCATGGTGTTTATCTCATTAATTACTATCTGACCATCATTTGAATAGAAGAAATCAATTCTGGCCAATCCTTCACACCCTACCGCGCTAAATGCAAGTAAGGCGGCCTTTTGAATTTTTTCTTCAATACCAGATGGAAGATCTGCTGGTGATACAAGTTGCATAGAGTTATCTAGATACTTAGCTTGAAAATCATAGAATTCATATTTATCAGAGATAACAATTTCTCCAACTAGTGATGCGGATGTTTTACCGTCAGCTTGTAGCACTGCGCATTCAATTTCTTTTCCAATAATTGCCTGCTCAATTATCACCTTGGTATCAAAGGTGAGTGCGTGTTCAACAGCGGCAGTTAATTCGGCTGCGGTTTTAACTTTTGTGGTACCACGGCTTGAGCCACTTCTGGCTGGTTTAACAAATAGTGGATATTTAAGGCTACTTGGTAATTCAAATTTTGAAGATGTTACAACTGTGCCTGCTGCAACATTTAAACCAGCAGATGCGAAAATAGGCTTTGCATAAGATTTATCCATACTTACCGCGCACGCTAAAACACCTGAACCAACGTAGCGCTGTCCAATCATTTCAAAAAGCCCTTGGATAGTTCCATCCTCTCCATATGGTCCGTGCAGAATCGGAAATACAACATCGATTGCTAAGTTTTTTCCGCCAGAAAATAAACCCTGGCTAGTAACACTTATCTCTACCCCAGATTCTGGCACTACTGGTAAGGCACCATTTTGAATGATAAAACTTGTATCAGCTGGCAGAAGAAGCCATTTACCTGATTTAGTAATTCCAACTAGCACTGGTTCAAATTTATTGCGATCTATCGCACTAAGAATTCCATTTGCTGAAACACATGAAATTTCATGCTCACTACTTTTCCCACCACAAATAATTCCAACTCGGAGTTTGCTCATCAAAATACATCCTTTGAAATTTGCTTTTTAATACCTTCAGCAGTAACTTTTTTCATCTTACTTCTTTCTTAAAATTACCAGTTCGAGGTAGTGCTGATTTTTTTGGATCAAAGACTTCACTAGGTGCTTTCTCGCCTCTGATCTCTTCTAGTAATTTTGTAATTGCACTCATCACATAAGCAGTTGCCTCTTCAACTGCAACTGGATCCTCTGCCTTTCCATACCATTTTGAAAAATCAAGTGGTGTTCCAGCTTGAATAATTACTTTTGTGCGCGGAAACAACTTTAGTTTTTTTGAATACGCTGGCAAGATCTTTTGCGCACCCCACTGCGCACATGGAATAACTGGAACTTGGGTAAGAATTGCAAGGCGAGCTATTCCGGTTTTAGCCTTCATTGGCCAGTAGTTAGCATCTCGAGTTAATGTTCCCTCTGGATAAACACCTAGTAAATGACCAGCTTTTAAAAAAGCAATCGCATGTTGAAGTGCGTCTGAGGCCACACTGGTCTCGCGTTCAACTGGAATTTGACCCGCACCTAGTAAAACTCGGCCAATAATTGGTAATTTAAAAAGTGATGCCTTACCTAAATACCTTGGCGCTCTGCCATTGTCATATAAAAAATGTGTAAAAAGAAGTGGATCTACATATGAAATGTGATTACAAACTGCAATTGCTGCCCCACTTTTTGGTAAGTTTTCTACGCCACGCCAATCCCGCTTAGCGATTAAATTTAAGAGCGGCCTAACTAAATCTGCACCAAATCGAAACCAACTAGTTACACCTAATGGTTTTCCGCTAGGGGGTGCATAGGAAATCTTCAGATCTGTAGACACAACTTAATTCTACGACTATTACCGTTATTGGCCATAAATGAGCGTAAAAAACGGGACCTCATAGATGAGATCCCGTTAATTTAATTACTTTTTTAGCGACGCTTTGACTTCTTCGCTTTTCTAGCAGGCTTACGAGAAACCTTCTTTGCCTTGCCAGCTTTCTTAGCAGCCTTTACTGGCGCTACTTTTGCTGGTGGTGTTGGTGCTGCACCTAATTTACGTGCGCCAGAGATAACTTCTTTCAAACCCTTTGCAGGTAGAAAGCGAACCTTCTTGCTGGCTTTAATTTGAATTGATTCACCGGTAAATGGATTACGTCCCTTACGTGCTGGACGGTCAACTTTCTTAAACTTACCGAAATCATTAATCATTACATCTTCACCCTTTGAGATATTGCGAACTACCGCATCAAAAACAACCTCAATAGCGCGAGCAGCTTCTTTCTTACTATCACCAAATTGTGGTGCTAGGTAAGCGATGAACTGGGCCTTGTTCATTATTTCCCCTTATTTACGCATAAACATTAAGCGTTTGCTTAACTAAGGGTTAATCTATGGGGTGATGTGAAATTGTTTGGTTAATTAAATCGGTGTGTCGGCATCAAATTCTTATTATAAATCAAGGGTTTTCAAGGGAGTTTACTAAACTCTAAAGAATTACTTTAGAGTTTAAATTAACGAATTGGCAGTGTTTTAGGCTTAAAACTCACTCTTTTTTCTTCAAACTTTGTTACCTCATCAATTTTTGTAAAGGTCAGCCCAATATCATCTAAGCCCTCCATTAGTCGCCATCTGGTGTAATCATCAATGGCAAAGGGGATGCTAGTTGCGTCATATGAGACTGTTTTAGCCTCTAAATCAACAGTTATTTTGGTATCAGGTGCACTCTCTATTTTTTTCCAAATTTTTTCAATTTCATCCTGCGGCAAGATAACTGTTAATAGCCCCATCTTTTGTGAGTTACCACGAAAGATGTCAGCAAATCTGCTTGATAAAACCACTTTAAAGCCATAATTTTGTAAAGCCCAAACTGCATGCTCTCTAGATGAACCTGTACCAAAATCAGGACCTACAACTAAAACTGTTGCACTCTTATATTGAGGTTGATTTAACTCAAATGCCGGATCATTTCGCCATGCAGCAAATAAACCATCCTCGAAGCCACTTTTAGTAATCCGCTTTAAATAAACAGCTGGGATTATCTGATCTGTATCCACATTACTTCGGCGCAGCGGTAATGCATTGCCCGTATGTTTGATGAATTTTTCCATATTACAAATCCGCCGGGGCGGCTAATGTGCCCTTTAAAGCAGTAGCAGCTGCTACCAATGGACTAACTAGGTGGGTGCGCCCGCCCTTTCCTTGTCTGCCTTCAAAGTTACGGTTACTAGTAGATGCTGCTCGCTCACCTGGCTTTAGTTGATCAGGATTCATTCCTAGGCACATAGAGCAACCAGCACTTCGCCATTCAGCGCCAGCATCTAGAAACACCTTATCCAAGCCTTCAGCTTCTGCTTGTAATCTAACTCGGGCAGAGCCTGGCACAACTAAAAGCCTAAGTGTTGATGCGATCTTTTTTCCTTTTAAAATATCAGCGGCAGATCTTAAATCTTCAATCCGCCCATTTGTGCAAGAACCTAAGAAAACAGTATCTACTTTAATTGATTTAAGTGGAGTCCCTGGTTTTAAATCCATATACTCCAAAGCACGTTCAGCTGCTCCACGATCTTCAGCATTACTTAAATCTGCTGGGTTTGGCACAGATCCGCTAAGAGGTAAACCTTGGCCTGGGTTAGTTCCCCAGGTTACAAATGGCGCTAATTCATCTGCATTTAAGTTAATTTCTTTATCAAATTTTGCATCAGCATCAGTAGATAATGTATTCCAATAAGTAAGAGCAGCATCCCAATCAGCTCCTGCTGGCGCGTGAGGTTTTGTCTGAACATAATCAAAGGTCGTTTGATCAGGTGCAATTAATCCTGCTCTAGCACCAGCCTCGATTGACATGTTACAAATTGTCATACGAGCCTCCATTGAAAGCGCTCTAATTGCACTTCCACGGTACTCAAGAATGTAACCCTGCCCACCGCCAGTTCCAATCTTTGCAATTACTGCCAAAATAATATCTTTACTAGTAACTCCTGGTTTTAGCGTACCTTCAACATTTATTGCCATAGTCTTTGGTCGAAGTAATGGCAAGGTTTGAGTTGCAAGAACATGCTCGACCTCACTTGTACCAATTCCAAATGCTAACGCGCCAAAAGCTCCATGAGTTGATGTGTGTGAATCCCCGCAAACAATTGTCATACCTGGTTGAGTTATACCCAGTTGTGGTCCAACTACATGCACAATTCCCTGCTCAACATCACCTAGTGAATGTATTCGTACACCAAACTCAGCACAATTCTTTCGAAGAGTATCTACTTGCAATTTTGAAACGGGATCAGCAATCGGTTTATCAATATTAAGAGTAGGAACATTATGGTCTTCAGTTGCAATAGTTAATTCAGGCCGGCGCACCTTTCGATTTGCAAGGCGCAGGCCATCAAATGCTTGAGGGCTAGTTACTTCATGAATTAAATGTAGGTCAATGTAAAGTAGATCTGGTTCACCAGCTTTTGAGCTGACAATATGCTCAGTCCAAATCTTCTCAGCTAACGTCTTACCCATTTCCTACTTACTCCCTTATCTGCAATATATTCACTAGATTTGCTTCTCACCTAATGAGATGGCATTATCAGAGTGTGGACAAGAAGAATAGCGGAGTTGGTGTATTAGACAAAGCCTTACGCATCCTTGCCGCATTAGAGGCCGGTCCGCAATCATTAAGTGAACTTGTTGCCACCACCGCTATTGCAAGACCTACCGCCCATCGCTTAGCCGTAGCCCTTGAGCACCATCGATTAGTTAGCAGGGATTTTTCTGGGCGATTTATTTTAGGCACCCGCTCATCTGAGTTAGCAGCAGCAGCTGGTGAGGATAAATTACTAGCGATTGCAACACCTGCTCTTACCGCGCTGAGAGATGCAACAAGTGAGAGCGCACAGCTCTACCGCCGGCAAGGTGATCTACGAATTTGTGTAGCTACTGCAGAGCGATTAACCGGATTAAGAGATTCTGTCCCAGTTGGCACTGTATTTACTATGCAGGCTGGCTCTGCTGCTCAGATTTTACTTGCGTGGGAGGACCCAGAAAAACTTCATCGTGGATTAGTAAATGCAAAATTTACGGCAGCAAATCTTGCTGCAGTTCGCCGCCGTGGTTGGGCGCAATCAGTTGGTGAGCGAGAGGCTGGGGTGGCATCAGTTTCAGCACCTGTTCGTGGACCAAATAATAAAGTAATTGCTGCGGTAAGTATTAGTGGGCCAATGGAAAGATTAAGTCGTCAGCCAGGCAGGCTTCACGCTGCAGCAATTGTTGCAACTGCTGCAAGATTAAGTGACTACTTACTAAAAAATAATAAGTAAGTAGCTCCGAGGGGATTCGAACCCCCGTAGCTGGCTTGAGAAGCCAGAGTCCTAGGCCACTAGACGACGGAGCCGTACGGTAGAACATAAATAAATCGCTGGGGTACCAGGACTCGAACCTAGACAAGCTGAACCAGAATCAGCTGGGCTGCCAATTACCCCATACCCCATTATTTATTTTTAATGCAGGGATAAGAATACCCTGCACCACAATTTATTTGGAAATCCCCGCCCTAATACGTGCTATCGAACGCTCCTTGCCTAACAACTCTAATGATTCAAATAATGGTGGTGAGATATGAGAACCAGTTACAGCAATTCGAAGTGCACTAAAGGCAATCCGTGGTTTAAGACCTAGTTCATCAATTAATGCACTACGTAGTACCTCTTCAATACTTGTGTGATTCCAGGTAGAAAGTGGCTCAATTTTTGCTAACGCAACCATTAAAACCTGTTGTGATCCTTCATCTTTTATCTTTGGTAACTCATCTGGGGCTACTACAAAATCCTTAACAAATAGAAAATTCAGCATGGCAGGGATTTCAGCTAAAGTAATGATTCGCTCTTGGATTATTGGTAGTGCTGATTTAACAATCGCAATCTCTTCCGGTGTGCCAGTAATAACCTTTTCTTTTATTAAAAATGGCAAAGCCCACTCTAAAAACTTATCTAGGGTGAGGGCTCGAATTTTATCGCCATTAATTGCTTCAAGTTTTTTCGGATCAAATCTAGCTGGGCTGCTGTTAACTCGTTCAATGGTAAATAACTGAACTAATTCAGTCATAGATATATTTTCTTTATCATCTCCAGGTGACCAACCAAGAAGGGCTAAATAATTACAAATAGCTTCAGGTAAATAGCCATGTTCGCGATACCAATTAATTGATACTTCACCATTTCGCTTAGATAATTTTGCATTATCTTGTCCCATCACAAATGGCAGATGGGCAAATACTGGATACTGCGCTGGGGTAAGGCCCATCGCTTGGTAAACTCTAATCTGCCTTGGAGTAGATGAAAGTAAATCCTCTCCCCGTAGCACATGAGTTATCTTCATTAAAACATCATCAACTGCTACCGCAAGTGTGTAAAGTGGTGAACCATCAGCACGCGCTAAAACAAAATCTGGAACAAATTCATGTTCAAATTTAACCTCACCACGAATTAGATCAGTAAAAATTGTTTCCCCATTCGGCATGCGCATACGCACGACTGGTTTGCGGCCAGCAGATTTATATTGCTCAATTTGTGCGTCTGATAAATCTCGGCATTTACCGTCATAACCAGGTGCTTTGTTATTTTTCATTTGCACCTGCCTGCGCTCCTCTAACTCTTCAGAGCTGCAATAGCAATAATAAGCATCACCTTGATCTAAAAACTTTTGTGACCACTGGCTATAAATATCTAATCTTTCTGATTGTAGATAGGGGCCATACTCACCACCCGCTTCAGGTCCTTCATCCCAATCTAATCCGAGCCACTTTAAACTTTGAATTGCGGCCTGAATATACTCATCTGTTACACGCTCTTTATCAGTATCCTCAATTCGAAAAATTAATTTTCCACCAGTATGCCTTGCATATGCCCAATCAAATAGGGCAGTTCTTATATTTCCAACATGCAGATCACCAGTTGGTGATGGTGCAAATCGCACACGTACTTCAGAATTATTGGCCACGGGAAGAGACCTTATTAGTAAGAGCGCCCAAACCATCAATTGCCACAGTAATTGATGCTCCAGATGGCATAGGACCGATACCAGCAGGTGTGCCGGTAAGAATTACATCTCCAGGAAGTAGTGTCATTACATTTGTTACAAACTCAACTATTTGAGGGACCTTAAATATCATCTCTGAAAGCATAGAGGACTGCTTTAACTCACCATTTAATGTGGAAGTTATTTTTTGATCTCCAGGAATAAACTCTGTTTCAATCCAAGGTCCAAGTGGGCAAAAAGTGTCAAAGCCCTTAGCTCTACTCCACTGCCCATCCTTCTTTTGAAGATCTCTAGCAGTAACATCATTTGCCAGTGTGTACCCATAAATAACATCTTTTGCTTTTGATGCTGGAACTTCCTTACAAATACGCCCAATTACTATTGCAAGTTCTGCTTCATAATCGACTCGCTCACTCATCCTTGGCCAGATTATTAACTCATTTGGTCCGATAACTGATGTGTTTGGTTTAATAAAAATTATGGGTTCACTTGGAACTTCTGAATCCATTTCAGCGGCATGATCCGCATAGTTTTTACCAATACAAACTACTTTGCTACGGGGTATTACCGGTGCGAGCAACTTAACATCACTTAGTTTTAAACTTTTCTCTGCTGGAACAATGCCAGAATAAATTGGATCTCCACGTAAAACCAATATTGCATCTTGATCATTTAATACCCCAAATAATGGATCAGTTCCTACCCCAAGCTTTTCTGGAGCTGAGAATCTAATTATCCGCATTAGAGCATCTTACAACTGATCTGTTGCCTGACTCGTTTCCGCAATTTTTTCAACTAACACTGTTGCGATTCTATGGCGCCTACCAACTGGTCGCTCTGCTGTTAGTTTCCAGCCGGGAACAGTTATTGTGCTACCAGGAATTGGTACGCGACCAAGGTGTTTTGCAATTAAACCACCAATAGTGTCAACATCTTCAATTTCTTCCACTGTGAAACTTGTTTCAAATTTCTCGGCAAAATCTTCTACATGTAATCTTGCTGAGATTCTAGCTTTTTCTTTATCTATCCACTCAACTTCCTCAGCTTCATCATCATCATATTCATCAGCAATTTCACCAACGATCTCTTCTAAAATATCTTCAATTGTTATTAAGCCAGCAGTTCCGCCGTATTCATCAACCACAATAGCCATATGTATTTGATCGCGCTGCATCTGTTTTAATAGCTCATCTGCAGTTTTAGTCTCTGGTACATATGTTGCTTTTCGCAAATGTTCTTCAACATTTTCACTCTGTTCTGCGTCATGATTTTCATGAACTCTCCTTGCTAAATCCTTAACATAAGCAATACCCACAACATTGTCTAAATTCTCTGAAATGACTGGAATTCTGGTAAAGCCAGAGCGCAGCGCAAGGGATAGTCCTTGTCTTAAATTCTTTCCAGATTCAATCCAAACCATCTCAGTTCTTGGAACCATTAATTCTCTAACCATTGTCTCCCCAAGATCAAAAACAGAATGAATCATCTCTCTCTCAGATTCTTCGACAAAGCCACTTTCACTCGCTTGGTCTACTAAGTCACGAAACTCAGCTTCGGTTGAAAATGGCCCAGATTTAAAACCCTTACCTGGTGTGATTGCATTTCCTACTGTAATTAATAAATTAGTAAGCGGGCTAAGTAATTTTGAAAGCAAATCTGCAGTGATGATTGCTGGCTTTGACCAAGAGAGTGCATTTTGTTTACCAAGAGTTCTAGGACCAACTCCAACAATTACATAAGATATCGCCACCATTAAAACAATTGTTTGAGTTAAAGCTACTGCTTTATTATCAGTTATCTCAATAAATGCAGCCGCAACTAAAACAGTTGCAGTTAATTCACAACTCTTTCTTACTAGTAATAAAACATTTAGATATCTAGCAGGATTTTCAGTGAATCTGGAAAACCTATTTGCATACTTGGGTTTTGCATCAATAACTTGCTCAATTAGCAATCTTGATAAAGATGTAAGTGCTGATTCACTACCAGCCAAAAACCCCGCAAAAACTAATAAAATAATGACGGAAAATAAAGTAGCAAGACTCATACTTTCATCCGCCACTGATTAAGAAAGTCTTCTTGAAGTTTAAACATTACTTCTTCATCTAATATTTCTTGATGGTCATATCCAAGCAGGTGTAGAACTCCATGAACGGTAAGTAGTTCAAGTTCTTTTTCTAAAGACTGCTTACCATTTTTTTCTGCAAATGCTGGGCAAAGAACAATATCTCCAATAATGCCTGGGCCATTAGATGCTGAATTTGGTTTCATCTCATCCATTGGAAAAGATAAGACATCAGTTGGACCAGGTAGATTCATCCATTTCACATGTAACTCAGATATTTCTTCTTCAGTTACTAATCTAATTGCTAACTCAGAGTCTGGGTGGATACCTAATTTATTTAATGCAAACTCAGCAACAGACTGAATGCCTTTTTCATTGCACTTAACATGTGAATTGTTTTCTAACTCTATTTTCATAAGTATTTGCTCAAAGTTCTGAGCTATTAACGATCACCTTTTCCGCTTCGAATAGGAAAGGTTGATTTTGAAATATTCTCATCCCAATTTCCATATGCGGTCACAATATCTCCAACTAAACGATTTCGGACAACGTCTTCAGCATTTAGGTGCATAAAAGCTATATCATCAACATCTTTTAGAATATCTTGAACAATTTTTAAACCAGATTGTGAATTATTAGGTAGATCAATCTGAGTTACATCTCCAGTAACAACCATTCTTGAGCCAAAACCAAGTCTAGTTAAAAACATTTTCATCTGTTCAGCAGTTGTATTTTGCGCTTCATCTAAAATGATAAAGGCATCATTAAGGGTACGGCCTCGCATATATGCAAGCGGTGCTACCTCAATTACCCCAGAATTCATCAGTCTAGGAATAGCATCTTGATCAATCATGTCGTGTAGAGCATCAAATAGCGGGCGGAGATACGGATCAATTTTTTCATGAAGTGTTCCTGGAAGAAATCCTAATCTCTCCCCTGCCTCAACAGCTGGCCTAGTTAAAATTATTCTATTTACCTGCTTTGATTGTAGAGATTGTATTGCTTTTGCCATCGCTAGATAAGTTTTACCAGAACCTGCCGGACCAATTCCAAAAGTAATTGTATTAGTATCAATTGCATCAACATATTTCTTTTGATTAGCAGTCTTTGGGCGAATAGTTTTCCCACGGTTACTCAAAATATTAAGTGAGAGTACCTCAGCAGGATGCTCTGCTGGATCTTGCTTAATCATCCCAATTGATCTACGGACCATGTCAGTATTTAAGTTTTGACCGCTACGCAAAATCGCAATTAATTCTTCAACTAAGCCCTCAAATTGCTTAGCAACTTCAATCTCACCTTTTACATAGATTTCATTACCGCGAACTGTAATTGAGAGTTGAGAAAATTCACTTTCTAAAATTCTAAGATATGAGTCACTTGGACCAACAAGTGCGACCATAGCAAATGCGGTCGGAACTTTAATTACGATTGGATCCATTAATCTAATTGTATATTTAACCCGGTGGCCAAGCGAATGATCTGCCACCTAAAAGATGTAAGTGAGCGTGGAAAACTGATTGCCCAGCCTCCAAGCCCGTGTTTGCATTGGTCCGATAGCTTTTTAAACCTAATTCATGAGCAATCTCACCTGCAACTTTAAATATCTGGCCAGCTAAATCAGCATCAGCATTGGCAACCTCTGCCATATTCTCAAAGTGCTTGTTTGGAATTATCAATACGTGTGTTGGGGCTTGAGGAGTAATATCTTTAAAGGCAGTAATCGAATCTGTTTTTTTAACAACGGTAGCTGGAATATCTCCACTAACAATCTTACAAAATAAGCAATCCATTATTACCACCGCCCTAACTTAGTTTGAATTGACGCAAGAGCAGCAAATCCAGCATGTGCTGAGCGCAATACTGGCTCACCTAATCGGACTAGATTTCCACCTTTCGTTTTAAAAATTTCAAGCTCACCCTCCGCAATTCCACCCTCAGGTCCAATTACTAGGTAAATAGCAGATGCGCTCTGTGAAATATTTAGGTCTGAGAATTTTTGATCAGCACTCTCATGAAAAACAACAATGCAATCACTTACTGCCATCTGCTCAATAATTTGTTTTGTGCTCATCACTTTCTCTAATTTAGGTAGGTTAACTCTTCGAGATTGCTTACTTGCTTCTTTAATAGAAGTACTCCACTTATCGTAAGAGTTAGGTTGCCATTTACTAATACAGCGATCTGCTTGCCAAGGTATTATTCGATCGACACCAGCTACAGTAATTAGCTCTAACATTTCTTTATTACGATCAGATTTAGTTATAGCCTGCACAAGGATTAATTCAGGTTTTTTAATTTTCTCAACACCATTTGAGGTGACTGTTATTTTAAGACTTTTCTTAGCAATTTCAGAGATTGGTCCAGATACCCAACTGCCTTCTCCATCTGAAATTTTAATCTCTTCACCAATTTTAAGACGCATAACTTTGATTGCATGATGAGCCTCATCGCTATCAAGTATCTGTGATTTACTGCCACTTAATTCATCAACGAAAAATAAGGAAAGCACTAGCGGAAAGCATTTCTTACTTTACTGAAGAAACCCTCGTCCTGGCTTTTATGAATCGATACTTTTCCTGGTTCATCATTTCTGGATTGTGCAAATTTTCTTAGCAAATCACTCTGCTCTTTATTTAATTTACTTGGAATTGTTACCTCAATATGAACAATTAGATCCCCTCTTCCGGAGCCACGTAGTTTAGTTACACCAAGTCCACGCAGTGATACGGTAGATCCGCTCTGAGTTCCTTCATGTATTTCAACACTTTGCTTACCATCTAATGTATCAATCTCCACCGTAGTCCCAAGTGCTGCAGATGCCATTGGTATCGCAACTGATATATGTAAATTATTATTTTCTCGAACTAAAAATTCATGGGCTAATTCAACTATTTCAACATACAAATCGCCCGCTGGGCCACCACCTGGACCAACTTCACCTTGCCCACTTAGTTGAATACGATTACCGGTTTCAACTCCAGCTGGAATTTTTACAGGAATACTCTTGCGAGAGCGAACTCGACCATCACCAGCACACTCACTACATGGATCAGAAATAATTGAGCCAAAGCCTTGGCAGCTATTGCATGGCCTACTTGTCATGACCTGGCCTAAAATTGATCTAGCAACTTGCTGAGTCTCTCCTCTGCCTTTACAAATATCACATGTACGTGGTCTTGAATTATTAGCGCAACCTGTACCTGCGCATTTGGTACATGAAATAGCAGTCTCAACGTTTAATTCTCGCTCACAACCAAATGTTGCATCTTTAAGATCAACTTCAACTCTTATTAAAGCATCTTGTCCTGCCCTTGTTCTTGGCCTAGGACCGCGTTGCTGGCCGCCACCAAAAAATGCATCCATAATGTCACCAAAACCAAAGCCAGCATTGCCAAAGCCAGAACCGAAACCGTTTCCGCCAACATCATAATTTTGTCGTTTATCAGGATCACTTAAGACTTCATATGCTGCCGTAATTTCCTTGAATTTCTCCGACATTTTTGGGTCTGGATTAACATCTGGATGATAACTACGAGCTAATTTGCGATAAGCCTTTTTGATTTCATCAAAACTTGCATCTCTTCCAACACCGAGAGTTTCGTATAAATCAGCCATCTTTTATTTATTCTCCGTTAGAAATCTTCCAACATAATTGGCTACCGCATTTACTGCTGTAATTGATGCTGCGTAATCCATACGAGTTGGTCCTAGAATTCCTAGGGCGCCAATATCTGCATATCCAACAGAAACCAAACTAGTTTTACGCAAACTTTTCTCACTCTGCTCATCTCCAATTTGAACTCTGACTGAAGAATCTGTGCCAGATAATAATCTAAGCAATACCACCTGCTCCTCTAATGCCTCCAAAATTGGATGGATACTACTTGATAAATCTTGGTTGGCACGAGCTAAATTTGAAGTTCCAGCTAGGACAACTCTCTCCTCTGGATGCTCTATTGCCATCTCAATTAAAGTAGCAATTACTACCATAACATTTGATTTATCACTACCTCTATAAGTACTCGCAAGTGAATCTAATTTATCTGCGACATTTGCTAGTGATTGTGTCGCGATAGCCATATTTAATTTTTTGTGTAGATCAGAAAGAGCACTTTCACTAATATCAAATGGAATCTCAACCATTCTTTGCTCAACTCTGCCAGTATCTGTAATTAAAACAATCATAACTCGAGCTGGGTTAAGCAAAACTAATTCAATATGCCTTACTTTTGCTTTGCTAAGTGATGGATACTGAACAACAGCTACTTGTTTTGTGACTTGCGCTAGGAGGCGAACTGTCCGACTAATTACGTCATCTAAATCAGAGGCACCATCTAGAAAATTCCCAATCGCTTTGCGCTCAGCATTAGAAAGAGGTTTAACTTGATCAAGTTGGTCTACAAATACTCGATACCCTTTATTCGTAGGGATTCGTCCAGCGCTAGTGTGTGGTTGAGTAATTAATCCAGCATCTTCTAGTACTGCCATCTCATTTCGAATAGTTGCAGGAGATATTCCAAGTCCGGCACGGGATGCGATTGTTTTAGAACCAACAGGTTCCTCTGTTGCCACGTACTCATCAACTATCGCTTTTAATATCTCAAGTTGCCTACTGGCCATTGTGCTACTCATAAGCCAACGCTACTACAACAGTATTTCACGGACGATACGATCGGCAATGAGACGCCCATCTAGGGTCAAAGTTGCTCGGCCCAGATTCCAATTTTCTTGATCAAGATGGCCACTATTTACATAATCGGTTAATTCCAAAATTTGCTGATTATTTAATGTGTTCTTTTCTAATCCCTGGGGCAATCTAATTGAAAGCATTAATCTTTCACTTTCTATCTGTGAACCTTTTAATACTTCAGAGTCTAAAATTACAGTTTCATTAGCCTGAATTTTTTGTTTATATAAATTTGGATGCTTAACATTCCAAAACCTTTTTCCATTTATATGAGAATGAGCACCTGGGCCTGCTCCCCACCAATTATGACCTAGCCAATAAGCTAAATTGTGTTTACTTTGAGAATTCGGTTTAGCCCAATTACTTAACTCATACCAATGAAACCCAGCTGTTGTAAAAGCTTTATCTGCCATTATGTACTTCTCGGCAGTTAAATCATCATCTGGCTTTGCAATCTCACCACGTTTTATCTGTGCTGCTAGTTTTGTACCTTCTTCAACAATTAGAGCATAAGCAGAAATATGAGATATAGGTAGCGCTAGTGCTGAATCAATTGATTGTTGCCAATCTTGCTTGCTCTCACCCGGTGTGCCATAAATTAAATCAACGGAAATTTCTTTAAAGCCAACCTCACTAGCCCACTTAGTTACCTGCGGTAAATTCTCTGGATTATGGGTTCTATCGAGTGTTTTTAAAACATGTGAAACTGAGGACTGCATACCAAATGAAATTCGATTTACTCCAGCATCATAAAATTGCTTTAGTTTTTCTTTTGTTACAGTGTCGGGATTAGTCTCAAGTGTTACTTCGGCAATTGGGTCTAATTTAAATTGCTTACTAATGGCAGTAATTACCCGCTTAATATCAGATGCTTCCATAAGAGAAGGGGTACCGCCACCAAAAAATATTGATGGAACTATGAGCACTTTCGCCAACTTGATTTCTTGCAAATTCTATCTCTTTAACTAATAGATCAATATAAGAGTTAGATATTTGCGTTAACCCTTCAGTTAACTGCAGCTCAGCAGGTGTGTAAGTATTAAAATCACAGTAACCACACCGTTTAACGCAATATGGGATATGAATATAAAAGGCTAGGTTCACTTACTTCTTCTTTTCACTCGCTTTATCCGAATCAGTTGTCAGTGCAGCAATAAATGCCTCTTGTGGCACTTCAACTCGTCCGACCATCTTCATTCGCTTCTTACCCTCTTTTTGCTTCTCAAGTAACTTACGTTTACGAGTTATATCTCCACCGTAACATTTGGCTAAAACATCTTTACGAATAGCTCTTATGTTTTCACGTGCAATAATTTTTGCGCCAATTGCTGCCTGAATAGGTACTTCAAACTGCTGGCGGGGAATTAATTCATGCAACTTGCCGGTCATTGATACTCCATAGGCATAAGCCTTATCGCGGTGAACAATTTGGCTAAATGCATCAACTTTTTCACCCTGTAATAAAATATCTACTTTTACTAAATCACCAGATTCTTCACCGATTGGCTCATAATCTAAAGATGCATAACCGCGAGTACGGGATTTAAGTTGATCAAAAAAATCAAAAACTATCTCAGCAAGTGGCAGGGTATAGCGAATTTCAATTCGATCTTCAGATAAATAATCCATTCCTTTTTGCACACCTCGGCGCTGTTGGCATAATTCCATAATCGTGCCAATGAATTCACTAGGGGCCAGAATGGTTGCCTTAACAATTGGTTCTTGCACTTCAGCAATTTTTCCATCTGGATACTCAGATGGGTTTGTTACAACTAATTTTTTACCATCATCGAGTGTGACGTTATAGACCACGCTAGGTGCAGTTGAAATTAAGGTTAAACCAGCCTCACGTTCTAATCTTTCTCTAACAATCTCCATATGAAGTAAACCTAAGAAGCCACATCTAAATCCAAAACCTAATGCTGCTGAAGATTCTGGCTCAAATACTAGAGCTGCATCATTTAACTGCAACTTATCCAGAGCTTCACGTAACATCGGATACTCAGCTCCATCTAGTGGAAAAAGACCAGAAAACACCATTGGCTTAGGATCTTTATAACCAGCAAGTGGCACAGTGGCAGGATTGTTGTAAGTAGTAACTGTGTCACCAACTCGTGACTGTCGCACATCTTTTACTCCAGTAATTAAATAACCAACTTCACCAACTCCTAAGCCTTTGCTAGCTAAAGGCTCTGGCGAGATAACTCCAACCTCTAACATCTCATGTCTAACACCAGTTGAATACATCTGAATTTGATCACGTGGTGATAAATGTCCATCAATTACTCTCACGTATGTAACAACGCCACGATAGGAGTCATAAACTGAATCAAAAATTAATGCCCTAGTAGGTGCTTTTGGATCACCCACTGGTGCTGGAATTTGCTTCGTAATTTGATCAAGTAAAACCTCAACGCCTTGACCAGTTTTACCTGAGACGCGCAAACAATCCTCTGGCTTGCAACCAATCAAATTAGCTAGCTCTTCAGCAAACTTATCTGGCTGAGCTGCTGGAAGATCAATTTTATTGAGCACAGGAATAATTGTTAGATTATTTTCCATAGCTAAGTAAAGATTAGCTAGGGTTTGTGCTTCAATTCCTTGGGCGCAATCAACTAGTAATACGGCGCCTTCACATGCAGCAAGTGAACGTGAAACCTCATAGGTAAAATCAACATGGCCCGGTGTATCAATCATATTTAATATGTATTCTTGATTATCGAGTCCAGATCGCCATGGCAATCTAACTGCTTGACTTTTGATTGTGATGCCTCGCTCGCGTTCAATATCCATTCGATCCAGATACTGTGCACGCATATTTCTATCTTCAACTACGCCAGTAATACCAAGCATTCGATCTGCCAGTGTTGATTTACCATGATCGATATGGGCAATGATGCAGAAATTTCTAATCTGCATTGGGTTTGTTGCAGCAGGTTGCGGTGCTTTAGCAATCGAGATAGCAGGCATTTATGCCTTAGAGGTGTCTAAAAAATTAACGAATGCCAGCTTTGTTGGCCAACTTGGCCATCGCTGACTTTTTGTTTGCTGCGTTGTTTGCATGAATTACACCTTTTGATACAGCCATATCTAATGAACGAGAAGCATCGGTAAATTCACTCTTTATTTTCGCAGCATCACCAGATGTAACAGCATCACGGAATTTACGAATCGCAGTACGCAGTGCTGAGCGATATGCCTTGTTACGATCCTGCGCCTTGTTATTGGTGCGAATACGTTTGATCTGGGACTTAATATTTGCCACTTAGGATTACCTTTTCTCGTTGTTTATCTTAAAACTAACTTTAAGAAGATCCGTAGGGTATCAGCGTATGGCGCTTACGCTCAAACTGAGCGTGATTATCTGCCACTCCTTGCAGAACAAACCGTCATTATTGCCCGCTCTAAGGCATAAATGGGATCTGAGGCTGCCCCTTTGATATCAGCATCTGCATTAGCGATTGCGATAACTGCCTTGGTTAAACCAATCTCATTCCACCCAGATAACTGGCGACGAGCTTTATCTATCTGCCATGGTGGTAGCGCAAGTATGGACGCTAATTCAAAAGACTTACTGCTACTTGATTGTCCAGAGACTTTTGCTAACGTTCTAAGTGATGAAGCTAATGCGCTAACAATTAAAACTGGATCAGTACCAGTTGCAAGGGCATTACGTAAATTAATTAGTGCTATTGCCGTCTTACCATCGAGTGCGGCATCGGCAACATCAAATCCTGTACTTTCAACTCTTCCTTGCTGATACGCCCTAACATCATCCTCATCAATAATTTTGTTAAATGTAACATCGGAGGCTAAGCTGTGAGCAGGCTGCACTTAACTCTTGAAGATCACTTCCTAATGAATCAATTAAAGCTGACACAGCTTCAGTGCTGACTTTTCTTTCTAATCTCTTAAATTCTGAGCGAATAAAGTCAGACTTTTCACTATCTTTTTTTATTGCTTCAAAAACAATAACTTCTGCTTTTGCTTTTTTAATCTTATCTACTAGTGCTTTCCCTTTAACACCACCCTTATGCCAAAGTATTAAGGTCAAATTCTCATCCTGATTTTCTAAATAATCACCAACTTCATCACTGCAATCAGATGTTAAATCTTGTATTTCCTTAATTACTACGACTCTTGCATCAGAAAATAATGATGGAGCCAGATTATCTGTAATAACGCCACTTTCAATTTCATCGGCCGATAAAGTTATTACTTGAGCATCAGGATTTGAAGCAATAATTTTTGAAATAGCTCTATCAGCTAACAAAGCCTCTGCGCCCTGAACTAAAACTAACCCCACTTAATTCGCCACCATTCTTTGCCGGTAACCCTGATCTTATTAGGTGAAGCAACTGATACTCCACCAGATTGATCAGTGCGCCAAACTTTGATATTTCTGCGCCTTAACTCCCCTACAAATGATGGATCTGGATGGCCATATGTATTACCTGCGCCAACACTGATGATTGCGACTTTAGGGTTTAGAAGATCCAACATCGGCAGATATTGATATTTTGAGCCGTGATGATTAATCTTTAAAATATCAACTGCTGATAGAAACCCAGAATTAGTTATTAACTCTTGAACTTCAGGTTCGATATCACCTGCTGTAAATAGTGAAAAATCACGGCTCTTTATTATTAGTGAAATACTAGAATTGTTAATTGCTGATCCATCACCAGGAAGTGATTCAAACTCTTGCACTTGCCTACTAGGCCATAAAACTCGAATTTCGACTTGATTAGATTTAAAGATAAATTTATCACCTTGTTCAACTGTTCGGACTTTAAATTTAGATAGTTCAGAAATTACTTGCTTATATGTTTGTTCAGGTTTCGGTAGATTTGAGATCCAGACCTGTCCTATATCCCTATTTTTGATAACAGAGGAGATACCTCCAACATGGTCTGCATGAAAGTGTGTTAGTACAAGTAATGGTATTTTTTTAATTTTTAACTTATGTAAACAGCGATCTATCTTTGCTGGATCTGGACCAGTATCAACGAGAATACCACTACCGCCACCAAGATTTACAACTAAGCCATCACCTTGCCCAACATCGCAATTTACAATCTGCCAGCCCAATCCTGGCCACATCATTGCACTAAAAAAGAGTTGAGATATTACTAAAGCAGTAATTGTAATTACTATCCATAACTTTCTATATAGAAAGGCAGCTATAGCAACAGCAAAAATTGCTATAAATAAACCACTCTGAATAAAGGTTATGACAGGTAGATCATTCATCTTATGACAGACCCAAACGATCCAACTAGTAAATGGAGTAGTGAGTAAAAGAATTAACTCTGAAAATCTTGCTAGAAAAGGAGATAGTAAAGCTGCTATAAATCCAAGAACTGTGATGGGAGCAATAACTGGAGCTACTAAAATATTTGCTGGGATAGTTACTGGCGCAAATTGGCCTGAAAGTAAAACAATAACCGGCATACAAAACACCGTTGCACTTATTGGAATCGCAAGTGCTTCTACTATCCAATCTACTTTTAAATACTTTAGAAGCCTTACCTTTATTATTGGTGAGAGAATTAATATTCCAGCGGTAGCTAAAACTGATAAAGCAAAGCCTGGATCAACTGATTGGAATGGATCAATCAACACTAGTAGCGCAATAGCGCAGCCAAGTGCGGACAGACCAAAGGATTTCTCACCACGTGCTCTAGCAACTAGTACTACCCCAGTCATTACTGCAGCTCTAAGCACAGATGGAGTTGGCCTAACAAGAAATATAAATACCAATAAAAATACAAAAACTAACTGTAATCTAAGGCGTAAATTGGCAACGAAATACTTTAAAACCCAAAGTAGGAATGTTGCAACTAACACAAAATTTGCGCCACTGACCGCGGTTAAATGAGATAGCCCAACTCTTCGCATTTGGTCAGTAAAGTCAGCGCTTTGAAGTGAGGTATCTCCAAGCACAAGCCCTGGCACAAGAGCGCCCGCATCTGTTTGTTTGGCTAATTTCTTAAAACTATTTCTAATTACTGAGGTAGTAGTAAATATCTTCCTAGGCTCACTTATGATCTGTATCGGTCCATTAGCAATTAATAAGGCTGCAACTTTACGCTCTCTACTTTTTACTACTTTTGCATTTAAACTGACTTTTTGATCAATTACTACCTTATTTTTTAATTCAAATTTGAGCCTAGTAGGCAGATCAACTTTTGTTCCATTAATTTTAGTTAGCTTAAATAGGGCGCTATATTGATCATTAAGTCTATGAGACCCAACAACTTTGCCGAGTCTTAATGTAAGGATCTGATTGAATAACACCTTCTATTTCAACTTTTTCATTAAAGTGGTTAACTAAAAATTGATTATTTAATGCTAGCTGGCGAATACTAATTAGGCAACTTCCGACTAAAACTGCTAAAAGCAAAATCACAAATCCTTTTTTGCGATTGTAGAGAATTAAAGCCAATAAGATTGCTATAAATAAGAGTTTGATATTTGGTAGAAAACCAATTATCGCCGACCCTAACCAGAGTGTGATACCGATTAAAAGTAATCGATAATCTATAAAACTCGAAGTAAGGGCTTTATCTCTTCGAATTTCATTCCACCTAACCCAGAGATTTTCTTTAACTCATCAAGTGAATTAATCCGCCCAACCTTGCTTCGATAAGCAATTATTCGCTCGGCAGTAACAGGGCCTATACCCGGCAAGGTATCTAGCTGAGCAAGTGTTGCTCTATTAATATCTAACGGGTTAGCTGTAGTTATCTTCTTAGTAGCAGCCTTACCACCTGATACTTTTACACCACCAACTAATATCTGCTCGCCATCTACTAAAACTCTAGCTAAATTTATATCACTTATATCAACACCCTTTAGTTGCTTACCGGCTGCCTCAATAGCATCAACTACCCGCGAGCCTTGGGGTAGCTGATAAACACCTGGATTACTAACCTTGCCTGCAACGTTAATAATTAATTGAGCAGATTCACTTTGGATGCTCTCTTGCACAATATCTGTTACTACATCTTGCATTAATACCGGTTGTGCTGACGGCCTTGAGTTGAAAAAGTAAAACCCACCCAAACCAATAGTTAATGCAAAAATAATCACTAAACCACGCTTTTGCTCTGGATTTATATTGAAGTCAAACATTTGCCAATCAAATAGCATTTTAAAACAAATATGTAGAGATTTTCACTTTTGTGGAAAAGTTATGAATCCTTTTGTAGATCAGATGGATACTCAATCTTGTTAAGCCGCTTCTTAAACTACGGGCTGTAACAATACCCTTAGAAAATAGTGGAATCTGATAGATCTTAAATGCTCTAGTTTTAGTAAAAAGTACTCTCAAGGGCAAAATCTAATTACGATTGAGGTTAACCTCAAAGCATCTGAATTTTTTGAGCCAGCGCTCCACCAACCATTGCGTGAATCTTTGTTCCTTCAGGTAAATACTCCTCGGAAATAATCTCACCCTGTTCATGAACAGCACTTACTAAATCTCCTCTACTAAATGGAATCACCGCATTAATCTCTACTTTTGGCTTTGGGAGAGCGGCTTCAATTGCCTTTACTAAAGTATCAACACCATAACCAGTTCTAGCAGAGATTGCATAAGCATTACTTTCATTACGTAGTAAATTCATAAGTACCTCGGGGGCTGATACATCTGCCTTATTAATAGCGATGATCTCCATAATCTCACCGCCGCCTATCTCATTAATTACCTGTCTAACTGCTCGCAGTTGCTCTTGTGGATCAGGATGGGAGCCATCAACAACATGGACGATTAAGTCAGACTCTGAAACTTCTTCTAGTGTTGATTTAAATGCCTCTACTAATTGATGAGGAAGATGTCTTACAAAACCTACTGTGTCAACAAATGTATAGATACGACCATCAGTACTTTGAGTTTTTCTAACTGTTGGATCTAAAGTTGCAAAGAGAGCATTTTCTACTAATACATCTGCGCCAGTTAATCTGTTTAAGAGTGAGGATTTTCCAGCATTTGTATAGCCAGCGATAGCAACGGAGGGAATATTTTTTCTTCTGCGTTCATTTCGCTTAATATCACGAGAAATTTTCATCTCTTTAATCTCACGCCTTAGCTTTGACATCTTGTCATTAATTCTTCGTCGATCAGTTTCGATCTTTGTTTCTCCTGGTCCGCGGCCACCAATTCCACCAGCCTGGCGAGAAAGTGATTCACCCCAACCACGAAGTCGTGGCAACATGTATGACATCTGAGCTAATTCAACTTGTGCCTTACCTTCTCTACTTTTCGCATGTTGAGCAAAAATATCTAAGATCAAAGCTGTTCTATCAATTACTTTGACCTTAACTTTTTGTTCAAGAGTTCTAAGCTGAGCAGGTGATAATTCACCATCACAAACAACAGTGTCAGCTCCAGTTGCAACAACGGCTTCTCTAACCTCTTTAACCTTGCCAGAGCCAATAAATGTTGCTGAATCTGGTTTGTCCCGGCGCTGAATTAATGCCTCCATAACTTGTGAGCCAGCAGTTTCAGCAAGTGCGGCTAACTCTTTAAGTGAGTTCTCTGCATCTAGTGCACTACCTTGTGTCCACACACCAACTAATACAACTTTTTCAAGTCGAAGTTGGCGATACTCAGAATCAGAAACATCTTGTAACTCAGTAGATAATCCACTAACTCTGCGCAGCGCCTGGCGATCTTGTAGATCTTGGTTAGAACTTACTGGGCTCTCATTTAATTCATAATCTGCAACTGCTTGTGCATTTTCCCTAATTAATGTGTCGATATCAATCTCAAGTGAGTCCTCTTTATCAAACTTTGAATCACTCACAAATACTTATCCAACTCAATATCTCTAACTAATTCAGCTGGACCAGTTAAAGTAGCGTTGCTATGGCCATCAATTTCAACAATTAATTGTCCACCTGGTGGGTTAATAATCCACTTACTTGGAAGCTTTTTATTCTTCTCAATACTTGCAGCAAAAGCAACCGCGCATGTACCAGTTCCACATGATTGGGTTTCACCTACTCCTCGCTCATGAACTCTCATCATGATCTCACCATTATCTAAAAACTGAACAAATTCAACATTTACTCCATCTGGATATTGATCAGTTGGTGAAACAATTGGCGCACTCTTTAGATCCCCTACTGAAGTTAAATCATCAGTGAATACAACAGCATGTGGGTTACCTACATTAATGTTAAATCCTCGATATTTATTTGAATTTACCTCAACAATTATTTCACCTGGAATTTGTGAAACTTGGCCCATATTTACTGAAATATCACCTTGTTCTGGCACTGCTAAAAACTTTTTTCCATCTCTAGTGTTAATTGCATAAATTCCACTCATCTGGTGTTTACGATCAGTTAAATATCTAGCCATTACTCTTATGCCATTGCCACACATCTCAGCCTGAGACCCATCAGCATTTGAGTAATCCATAAACCAGCTACCATCTTTTTTTATAATTCTTATAAAACCATCACTGCCAACGCCAGTTTTACGATCACAAATTCTTTTAATTTGTTCTTGTGAGAATTTCAGTTCATCATTTTCATCAAAGACCAATACAAAATCATTGTGTGTGCCATGACCGTAGGTAGCTTTAACCATTAATTAATACTAGCCAAGAGTTTTTCTAGCCGTATCTGCATTGAATCTGGGGCCAACCATTTGATCCGATCATCTCTAGAAAACCAGGTCTCCTGTCTTCTGGCATATGCCCTAGTAACTCGTTTGGTCTCCTGCTTTGCAAACTCTTCATCACATTCACCATTTAAGTAACTCATAATTTGGCTATAGCCAAGAGCTTTTTTCGCAGTTGTTGCCTGCTCCAAACCTTGTGTCATAAGGAGTGAAACCTCTCTTGCAAAACCTTTTGCCCACATATCATCAACGCGCTGATCAATTTTTTCATCTAGATTACTTCGATCAAGTACTAAGCCAAACTGTTTAGCATTTGGATACTTGCTGCTTTCTTGCCTAGGCAAGTTGGCGGTGAAGGGCTTACCAGTTAGTTCAATTACTTCAAGAGCTCTAATTACTCTTCGAATATTTTCTTTCGGAATAGCTAACGCAGCTGCTGGATCTAATTTTGCAAGTTTGCCATGCATTATTTCATTTCCTAATTGATCTGCCTGCTCTGTTATTTTATCTCTAACCTGTGGATCAGTATCTGGAAAGTTTAAATCATCTAGAATAGCTTTGATATAAAGACCAGTACCACCAACTACAACAACTGATTTACCTAAAGCAATTAATTCATCAATTTTATCTCTAGCTACCTGTTGATACCAAGAGACATTTGCCTCCTCAGTAATATCTAAGACATCAATTAAGTGATGCACAACAGCATCTCGCTGCGCAATTGTTAATTTTGCTGTGCCAATATCCATCCCCTTATATACCTGCATTGAATCAGCATTTACGACTTCAGCATTTATTTCTTTAGCAAGGGCTACTGCTAACTCACTTTTCCCAGTTGCAGTTGCACCACATATAACAGTTAAACTCATTAAATACTACAAAGATTTCAGTGAGCTAAGAGTTGGAATTCCTAACAAAATCTTTTTATCACCAATATCTTCCACCCAAGATGCGTGGACATCTCCGCCTTTAGTTTTCTTAACTGATAACGGAGCACTGGCCAGAATATGATTAGCAAAGCCTTGCGTAACTTTTACTTTAACTAAATCACCAGGCCGGGCAGTATTTGCAGAATTATCAAAATGGGTAAGCCTGAAATCAGCACTTCTACCATTCATACGCTTTTGATCAACATCATGCCTGCCTTCATTACTAGATACTAATAACTCGACAGTTTTACCGATTTGCTTTTCATTTTCACTCTTTGATATCTCTTGTTGAATATTATGTAATTGGTTGTATCGATGCGCCATCACGTCATCACCTATTTGATCAGCCATTAAAGCTGCTGGTGTACCAGGTCGTTTTGAGTACTGGAATGTGTAGGCTGCTGAGAATTTAGCTTGTTTAACAAGATCGATAGTTGCAGCAAAATCATCATCACTCTCTCCTGGAAAACCAACAATTATGTCGGTAGTAATTGCAGCATCAGGCATAGCCTTTCTAACTTTTTCAATTATTCCAAGATACCGATCAGCGCGATATGAACGGCGCATTGCTTGCAAAATTTTATCGCTACCAGATTGCAGTGGCATATGCAGATGGGGCATAACATTTTTAGTTTGTGCCATTGCATCAATTACATCATCAGTGAAATCTCGTGGATGTGGTGACATAAATCTGACTCTTTCTAAACCTTGCACCTCACCGCACTGGCGTAGTAATTTTGCAAACGCCCCGCGATCACCAAAATCAACTCCGTAAGCATTAACATTTTGGCCAAGTAAAGTTATTTCAACTACGCCGGCATCAACTAATGCCCGCACCTCATTCATAATTTCATGAGCTGGTCGATCTTTTTCTATTCCGCGTAGTTGGGGCACTATGCAAAACGTGCAGGTGTTATTACAGCCAACTGAAACAGATACCCAGGCTGAAAAGGCTGAGTCTCGCTTTACCGGTAGAGTTGATGGAAAGTGTTCAAGAGATTCCTTTATTTCAACTTGTGAAGCCTCTTCAATTCGAGCACGTTCTAGCAGCATAGGTAGTGAACCAATATTGTGTGTACCAAATACCACATCAACATATGGTGCGCGCTTAATAATTATGTCTTTATCTTTTTGAGCCATGCAGCCACCTACTGCAATTTGAAAATTAGGATCACTTTTCTTTCGGGGTGCTAAAAAGGAGAGATTTCCATATAGTTTATTATCAGCGTTTTCTCTAACTGCGCAGGTATTAAATACAACCAAATCTGGTTGTGTATCAGCTAGTGCTTGGGTGTAGCCAGCATCTAGCAGTAGTCCTGCGATCCGCTCTGAATCATGGACATTCATCTGACATCCATAGGTTTCAACTACAAAGGTAGGCATTGTCTAATTCTACTTGCCTAATTAACGCTGGTTAACTCCCGCATAATTCTTGCGCAAATTCCATGCCCATAACCTTTGCGGGCTAAAAGTGATGAGATTCGGCGGTAGATGACCTCTGAATCAAGATGAGCAATTGAGTTGTATTTTCGCTGCGCAAGTGTGAAAGCTTGGGCATACTCACTTTCATCATCTATTTCTTCAATAACTTCAGTGATTATGTCTTGTGAAACTCCTTTAGTTCGAAGTTCACTTGCAATAACTCGCTTACTTAACTTCTTTGCTCGCTGCCTAGATTCTGACCATATTTTGGCAAACTCTAAATCATTTAATAATCCCTGTAACTCAAGTGAGTCTAAAACTGCATTAGCAGTATCAGCTTCAACTCCACGCTTTAATAATTGTTTATATAACTCATCCCTACTCTTAGCACGAGGAGCGAGAGCGTATAACGCAATCGACATCGCCTCTGAGTAGGGATCAGCTACAACAGCCTGAGATTTTTTCAAGATGTTATTTATTTAGTTAGTGATTAAAACTCAACATCAGCGGTTGCTTCATCTACTGCTGCTACTAAGGCAGGATCTACCTCAGATGGCACATATGAAGCCCGGATCTTAGTTTCAATATCATTAGCAAGATCTGGATTATCAATTAAGAAGGCACGGGCATTTTCTTTACCCTGACCTAGTTGATCACCCTCATAGGTGAACCAGGCTCCAGACTTTTTAACAATTCCGATCTCAACACCCATATCAATTAATGAACCCTCACGGCTAATTCCAACACCGTAAATGATGTCAAACTCTGCTTGCTTAAATGGTGGCGCAACCTTGTTCTTAACGATCTTAACGCGGGTTCTATTACCAACCGCATCTTGACCATCTTTTAAGGTTTCAATTCTTCGTACATCTAAGCGAACTGAAGCGTAGAACTTAAGTGCTTTTCCACCAGTTGTTGTCTCAGGAGATCCAAAGAAAACACCGATCTTATCTCTTAACTGATTAATAAATATTGCAGTGGTATTTGATTGGTGTAGTGCACCAGTCATTTTTCGAAGTGCTTGTGACATCAGGCGAGCTTGTAGACCCATATGTGAGTCACCCATTTCACCTTCAATTTCAGCTCTTGGTACTAATGCTGCAACTGAGTCAACTACGACAATATCAATCGCACCTGATCTAACTAACATATCCATAATTTCAAGTGCTTGTTCACCAGTATCTGGTTGTGAAACTAATAGCGCATCAATATCAACGCCAAGTTTCTTTGCATACTCAGGATCTAATGCATGTTCAGCATCAATAAATGCTGCAATACCACCAGCTTTTTGGGCATTTGCAATTGCATGTAATGCAACTGTGGTTTTACCTGATGATTCTGGGCCGTAGATTTCAACTACTCGACCACGTGGCAGGCCGCCAACGCCGAGTGCGATATCTAATGCAACTGAGCCGGTTGGGATTACCTGCATAGCAACAGCTTTACGGTCTCCCATTTTCATTACCGATCCTTTACCGAACTGACGCTCGATTTGGGCAAGGGCGGTATCTAGGGATTTAGCACGATCACTAGATCGTTTATCTTCTTTTTTCTCATCTTGTGGTTCTCTATTTGTAGAGGCCATAGTGATTTATTTCCTTTCATCTCCTTGACCAGCTCTAGGGCTTTCATCCCCTAATGCGAGGTCATATGTTCAGTCCAGAAGGTACGGAACATCACTGACGGCTGGCTGAGAGGCCAGCGGAACTGTGGAACCGCTCTGGTTGGGCGAGATAATTGTATCGAACAACTGTTCGAAAGGGTAAAAGAGGGCTAGGACACGCCGTTATTTGTATTTTTCAGGCATCGAAGGGTTATGCCTTACTACTGCTTTCCAGATCTCATCCGGCTCCATCCCCAATTCAATTGCCGCATTCACACTTATGCCGCCTAATTCGCTATGGATGATATCCCTGGCATAGGTGTCAGCATCTGGAAAGTAATCACTTAATTTGCCTCGAAGTTGGGAGATCCTCATTAACTTAATTTAATCCAAACTAGATTAATCTCTAGTTAAATAAAGTAGCGGCCAGTCGCCTAGATTGTGCAACTGATTCTTCTTGCGTAATTGGGGAGGCAATCTGCCCAATTAACCATCTAAGAATCACACCACAAGCGGCAGAATCTGCCCCAAAAACTTTGGCAATGCCTTGATGAGCTAATACCCAAATTGGATGATTTGTAATTGTTACCAATTTTGCAATATCACTTGGATCTGTTTCAACTAATTTACGAAGTGATAGATCTTGAGAAATAGCAGTTGAGAGTAGTGCTAACGCCTCTTGCCGCGAACCTGCCGCGAGCGCTAACTCAGTCAGCCTAATTACTTCAGATTCAACCAAAGACTCCATCATCTCTGCCTTATCCGCAAATTGATTATAGATAGTTGCCTTAGCTACCTGCGCACTTACTGCAATATCTGCAATATTTGATTGATAATTTCCAACTCTAGCAATGACTAATTTAGCACCAGCTAAAATCGCAACTCTTGATTTATTACTAGTATCTCGTTGGCGGGCGTAGGTAACAAGCGCCGACTCGGCAGACAACTTAAGCTGCGGTCTCTACCACTTGCAAAGTCGAAATTGTTAATACTGGGGATTCGTGGGTTTTAACCACAGTGGCAACATCAACTAAGATTGTGGAAAGTGATAGATCAAGGGCAGTACAAATTGCATTTAACAATTCGCTAGAGGCCTCTTTGTGTCCACGCTCTACCTCAGATAGATAACCGAGAGAGACTCGAGCACTCTTTGCAACATCTCGCAGGGTGCGCTCTTGCTCAATGCGGGCAGCACGAAGGGTGCTACCTATGTGGGTGCGTAGAAGTATCACGGCTTAAGAATACGCTCTAAAGCTGATAATGCGCTGGCAATTGTGGCGTGGCGGATCACTTCACGCGTGCCAGTCAGAGAAAGTGCGACTGCGAAACTCTCTTTTTTACTAGCTACTGCGATCCAGACCGTTCCCGCTTTTTTCCCATAGGCCATACCTGGGCCTGCCACACCAGTTGTAGCCAGTGCGTAATCTGTTTTAAATTTCTTAAGGCAAGAGTGGGCCATCTCTAACACAACCTCTTCAGAGACTGGGCCATATTTTTTAAGATCAGATTTGCTCACAGATAAATGATTAATCTTTATCTCATCACTATATGCAATTACCCCACCTACAAATACCTTTGAAGAACCTGGAATGTCAGTTAAAGTGTTAGCTAAACCCCCGCCAGTAATTGATTCGGCCACACTTAAATTCTTATCTAACTTACTTAACTTCTTAATAACTGATTTAGCAATCTCTTCATTACTCACTTTCTAAACACCTTTCTAAAGTAAGTAACTCCAGTAGTGATAGTTAAATAAATGGCAACTGCTGTAAACAAGTCACGCGGAATATTTAAATATGATGGCAGCGGCAGAATATAGAAGCCGACCGAAAAGCTTTGGAAAAAAGTCTTTAGCTTTGCGCCCTTACTAGCTGGGATTACCCCATTTCTTAATTACAGCAAATCTTAAAATAGTTACAGCTATCTCGCGGATTAGAAAGATTGCAGTCACCCACCAAGATAACATTCCAAGAAGAGAAGCACCGATACTTGCGGTGGCAAGCATTGCTTTATCAGCGATTGGATCAAGTAATTTACCAAACTCAGTTATCTGATTTCTAGATCTTGCAATTTTTCCATCTAAAATATCACTTAAGCCAACGATAAAGAAAAGAGTAAAAGCAATAATTCGCCAGCTATCATCATCGCCCCCATTTTTAAATAAGGCGTAGGCACAAAATGGCAGAGCTAAGATTCGAAAAATTGTTAAGGCATTAGGAAGATTTAAATCCTTCACTTTTATAAAACCTGCGCAATCAAATCAACGCCTGATACATCACTAATAATTGCATCAACATACTCACCCACTCGATACTTATTGCGGGATTTTATAAAAGTTGAGCCATCTACATCTGGTCCTTGATGCTCAGCTCGGCCTTCTTGCTCTAGTTCATCCTCAATTAGGACGCAAACTTTCTCACCAATTCTCATCTCAGCTCGCTGCGTAATTAGTTCATCAACTAATGTGGAGAGTTCATTTACCCGCTCAGTCATTACTTCAGGTGCTACTTTATTTCCTAAGCTCGCTCCCTCTGTTTTATCCTCATCAGAGTAAGCAAATACTCCAATTGCATCTAATTGTGCCTGAGTTAAGAATTCAATTAACTCCATAAACTGGGCATCACTCTCACCTGGAAATCCGACAATAAAATTTGATCTTATTCCAGCGGCTGGATTAAGCGCCCTAATTTGTGTAATTAGATGTAGAAACTTTTCACCATCACCAAAGCGGCGCATGCTCCTTAATAGATCCCCATTGGCATGTTGAAATGAGAGATCAAAATATGGAACAACCTTGTCCACGCTAACCATTGCTTGTAAAAGTGATGGCCTTACCTCTGCAGGTTGTAGGTAGGAAAGCCTGATTCGCTTAATGCCATCTATCTTTGCTAGATCAGGCAGCATCTTCTCCATAAGCTTTAAATCACCAAAATCTTTGCCGTATGAGGTGGTGTTCTCACTAACTAAATAAAGCTCAGATACTCCGTTATCTGCCAACCATTTAGCCTCTTCAATAATCTCAGCAGGCTGGCGTGAGACAAAGGAGCCCCTGAAATATGGAATCGCACAAAATGAGCACCTTCGGTCACAACCACTTGCAATTTTAAGAGGGGCAATTGGGGCGTCATTTAATCGCACTCGAAGAACTGAGCCAAGGGGTGAAATCTCAGCAGCCTTATCTTGGGCACGTTGTTGCGCTCGCGCAACCGGTGCGATTGGCAGTAAAGCTCTGCGATCTTTAGGAACATGAGTATTAATTTTTCCACCATCAATAATGGTAGAAAGTCTGGCTGAAATATCTTTGTAATCATCAAAACTTAGAATTGCATCCGCCTCAGGCATTGCTGTGGCTAATTCATTTCCATATCTCTCAGCCATACAGCCAACTGCAACTACTGCTTTTGTAACACCATTTTCCTTAAGTGAGTGAGCCTGAATTAGGGCATCAACTGAATCTTTTTTAGCACTTTCAATAAATCCACAGGTGTTAATAACTGCAATCTCTGCCTTTGCTGGATCTGAAACTAACTTCCACCCATCAGCGGCTAGCCTTCCAGCTAACTCTTCAGAATCTGTCTCATTTCGAGCACAACCTAAAGTCACCAAGGCAACTGTTCGAGGTGATTTATTATTTATGGTTTTAGTGCTCACTATGCGCTAAGGATAGCGCGAAAATTACTTACTCTTTTTTTCTACTAAACCTGCCCGTTTTCATCAAAATCTAACCGGACTACCTCACCATCGGCGCCAGCAACTCCCAAATCTGTGCCATTTAAATTCAACTTAACCGCCCCAGCATTACCGATGACCACTTTAAGTATTTTTGGATCATTAAATGCTACAACTTGTTCCTCAGTGATCTGACCATTAAAAATTACTTGACCATCTAAGTTAGATATCCCAACCCAACTTTTACCGTATATACCAGTTACAACGAGATTAACTCCCGCTGGCAAAGTAATCTCCGAGGTACTCTCTTGCGCACTTGGCTTCTTAACTGAGATTGTAGTTACACCATCACTAATTGATGCAACATTATTAATTGCAACCTGAGCGATAAAGCCAATACTTAATGCAGTAGCTGAAATAGTGGCAAGGGTGCCAAATTTCATTCTCTTCTTCTCTTTAGGCCTATCCGCAACATTATTTTCAGCTAACTGATCAATTATTTTCTTACTCTCAATACTCTGAGATGCCTCAAGTTCGGCAACTAAAATATCTGCATCAATGTTGATTGCTTTGCCAGTTTTTGAATTTATAGCTTTTGCAATAGATCTCACATGTCCACGGGCATATGCAATGCCACCGCAAATCTCAACTGAATTATTTTCTAAATCTCTTATAACCCCTGCGCGAATATTTGTAATTGCTGAAATTTGCTCGACAGTTAAACCAGCAGCTTCTCGCGCTTGCTGTAAGGATGATTTTTCTGCCATCACTTTACCTGTCTTATTGGGGACACTAAGGGTAAGGCAGTTTAGGAATTTTAGAAAGTTTTTTTCTCAGACCTTTTGGGGGTCAGCGCGCCAAGTTTCTAGCAATCCAAAAGTTCACCCAGCCATTCACCCCCCGAAGATTGGTGAACTACTGGTTACCGCGAAGTGACTCCAATACATCTGGCATTTGCTCGGCGTTAATTAAAACAGTTCTGGCTTTTGAGCCTTCAGTTGGTCCAACTATTCCGCGACTTTCCATTAAATCCATTAACCGACCAGCTTTAGCAAATCCAACTCTTAATTTACGTTGCAACATTGAAGTTGATCCAAATTGCGTAGATACAACTAGTTGAACTGCTTGTAACAATAAATCAAGATCATCTCCAACATCATCACTTACTAAATTAGATTTTATTGGCGCGTTTAAATCAATTCTATAAACTGGCTGTAGTTGTGCCTTAACATGATTAACCACTGCTTCAATCTCACGCTCTGAAACATAGGCACCTTGAATACGAACTGCTTTACTTGCTCCCATTGGTAGGAATAAACCATCACCTTGTCCAACTAATTTTTCTGCTCCAGGTGTATCTAAAATAACTCTTGAATCAGCCAAGCTACTAGTTGCAAAAGATAATCTAGATGGCACATTTGCTTTAATTAAACCAGTAACAATATCAACGCTAGGCCGCTGAGTTGCAAGAACTAAGTGAATACCGGCAGCTCTTGCTAATTGAGTAATTCTTACTATTGATTCCTCAACCTCTCGTGCTGCCACCATCATAAGATCTGCTAGCTCATCAACAATTACTAATAAATAAGGATATGGCTCAAGGGTTCTTTCACTACCCGTAACTGCACTTATTTTTCCAGATTTAACTGCTTTATTAAAATCATCAATATGTCTAAAACCGAAGACAGATAGATCGTCATAGCGCATCTCCATCTCACGAACTACCCAAGCTAGAACATCTGCAGCTTTTTTAGGGTTGGTAATAATTGGCGCAATTAGATGGGGTACACCCTCATAATTTGTTAGCTCAACACGTTTTGGATCAATCATTACTAGTCGCACTTCATCAGGTGTTGCTCGCATCAGAATTGAAACAACTAAAGAGTTAATCATGGAAGATTTACCAGCACCCGTAGCACCAGCTACTAATAAGTGGGGCATTTTCGCTAAATTTGCACATAAGAAAGAGCCTTCAACATCTTTACCTAACGCAATTAGCATCGGATGCGGATCACTACCTGAAACTGAAGAACGCAGAACATCTCCTAGTGCCACAATTTCTCGATCTGAGTTTGGTATCTCAATTCCAACTGCTGATTTGCCGGGAATTGGCGAAAGTATTCTTATTTCACCACTTGCCACTGCATATGCAATATTTTTAGAGAGCGCCGAAATAGCCTCCACTTTAACGCCATTACCTAGTTCAACTTCATACCGAGTAACTGTTGGCCCGCGCATAAAACCAGTAACTTGAGCATCAACTTCAAATTGATCAAATACCTGCTTAAGAGCTGCAACTACAGTTTCATTTACCTTTGATTTACCTTTTGCAGTTGGCCCCGTTCTAAGTAAATCAGCTGGCGGTAATTCATACTTAGTATCTGAGGTTAAGAGAAGTTGTTGGGGTCTTATATTTTCACTCTTTACTGGTTTACTAATCTTTGGAATCGCTTGAGTTACTTCATCAAAATCTTCTAGTTCAACCTCGTAATCTAATTCAGATGGCTCATACTCCTCGACTAAATCTTTAACTAGCGGAGTTTCAAAAGGAGGAGTCTCACTCACCTCAAAATCCTCATCAACTAAACGTTGTGCTCGCCTAGACCTAATACTTCCAACACCAGCTGCGCCAAACTTAAATACCTTTGTAAACTGCCTAATTAGTGTTGAAAACGAAGTTTTGGTTATTACAAGTAAACCAAAAATAAGGAATATAACTAGAATTGGAATAGCTAATATCTCAGTAACTAAAGCAATGAGTGGTGTTGAAACACCATAACCAATTAAGCCACCACCCTCTCGAATAGCTGTAGCACCCCTACCAACTGAGCCATTAATAATGTGGGCAAGACTTGTGGTGCTAACTAGAATTAGAATTGTTCCAATTGTTATTCGTCCAACAGCAGCTGGATCATCTGGTGATTTAAAAAGGCGATAGGCAAAATAAATAAATATCAAAGGTGTTATAAATGCCAGAACTCCAACTGCTCCAAATATGAATGCATAAATACCTCTACCTAAAACATTATCTAAGCCAAACCAAGTCCCAGATGCTGCAAGTAGAGCTAAAATAAAAAGAAAGAATGCAATGCCATCTCGCTGGTGTTCAGGATCTAAATCTTTTGATGACCTGAAAACAAATCTAACTGCGCTGCCTATAATTTTAGAAATTAAACGCCAAACAGAGCTAGTTGCTCGTATGAGAGCCGAAAATATTCCGGATTTCTTTGACGAATTTTTCTTCTTTGCCATAGAAGATAAGCCTAAAGAATAAGTTTATTACTTGGTGTAATCGGCACGCACTTTATCCTAAAACTTAACTAAATCTTGATTACTAAACCTCAACTACTAATGGAATGATCATCGGTTTTCGGCGATGTTCCTCCCCCACCCAGCTTCCGATTGTTTTGCGAACAACTTGAGAGAGTTGGTGTGTGCCATTAAATCCACCAGCCACTGCCTTACTTAATGCCTTTTCGATATCACCTTTAACATCATCAAATAATGTTTTATCCTCTGTAAATCCCCTGGCATGAATATCTGGGCCTGCCACAATCTTTCCGCTTTGAGAATCAATTACAACAACAACTGAAATGAACCCTTCATCTCCCAAAATTCTTCTATCTTTTAATGAACTCTCAGTTATTTCTCCGACACTTTGGCCATCAACATAAACATAACCACATGGGATTGATCCTGAGATATCAGCATGGCCATCTGCAACATCAATAGTGATTCCATTTTCAGCAATTACAACATTATGTTCAGATAAACCTGATTGCATTGCAAGATCGGCATTTGCTCTCATATGCCGCCACTCACCGTGAACTGGTAATACATTTTTTGGCTTAACTACTTCATAACAATGCAAAAGTTCACCAGCAGAGGCATGACCAGATACGTGCACCATTGCATTTCCTTTATGCACAACATGTGCACCAAATCTAGTTAATTCATTAATTACTCGGTAAACAGATTTTTCATTTCCTGGGATTAACGAAGAGGCCAGCACAACTGTGTCACCTTTTCCAACCATAATCTCATGATCACCATTTGCGATTCTAGAGAGCGCGGCAAGTGGTTCACCTTGAGAACCTGTGCAGATTAAGACAATCTTGTCCCCAAAACTATCGATATCTTTATAATCTACAACTAAACCTGTAGGTACTTTTAAATATCCTAAATCTTCAGCTAATTTCATATTTCGAATCATTGACCTACCAACATAGGCGACTTTGCGGTTTGCCTCTTGGGCAGCATTTAATACCTGCTGTATTCGGTGTACATGAGATGCAAATGAGGTAACAACAACACGTCTTGGCGTTTTAGCAATCGCTTCCTTAAGAGCTGGATAGATATCTTTTTCGGCAACTGTCAGGCCAGGAACATCAGCATTTGTTGAATCAACTAAGAATAGATCCACTCCTTCTTTACCTAACCTTGCAAAAGTTTCTAAATCAGTAACCTTCCCATCTAATGGCATTTTGTCCATCTTAAAATCACCGGTATGTAAAATAACTCCTGCTGGCGTTTTAATAGCAACGGCAAGTGAATCTGGAATCGAGTGATTAACTGTTATAAATTCAAGTGTGAATGGACCAACTTTTTCTATTTGACCCGCTTTAACTTGCGTCATTGGCGCACTCATGCGTCGTTCCTTAAGTTTTGGCGCTACAAATGCAAGTGTTAACTGTGAACCGATTATTCGAATATCACTACGTTCTCTAAGCAAATATGGCACAGCGCCAATGTGATCCTCATGGCCATGAGTTAAAAAGATTGCCTCAATATCATCCATTCGATCTTTAAGATAAGAAAAATCAGGCAGAATTAAATCAATACCAGGTTGATCATCGCCAGGAAATAAGACTCCACAATCAACAATTAATAATCTTCCCTCATACTCAAATACGGTCATGTTTCGACCGATCTCACCTAAGCCACCAAGGGCCACAATTCGTAGAGTTTTTTTAGCTAATTTCGCAGGGTAAGGCAGACCAGGATGGGGATGATTCATTTATTTATTTTAATTTAACGCCGCCTGCTTGTAGATCAACCTTTAGTTGGGCGACCTGCGCCTCGGTTGCATCGACAAGTGGCAATCTAGTAAATCCGCCAGGAAGACCCATTAAATTTAATGCAGCCTTTGTAAGAATCGCACCTTGTGTGCGAAATGTTCCAGTAAATACTGGAAGTAATTGTTGATGTATTTCTAGTGCCTTATTTGAATCTCCTTTAAACCAGGCATCTAACATCGCTCGTAATTCTGCGCCAACTGTATGACCGCAGACTGAAACAAAACCAACTGCTCCAACTGAAAGTAGTGGAAGATTTAAAATATCATCGCCAGAATAGACTGGAATTGCGCATCTTTTAATTACCCAAGAGGTAGCAGCTGGGTTTCCTTTAGCATCTTTAAGTGCTGCAATATTTTTATGCTCAGATAATTTCACAATTGTGTCTGACTCAATTTCAACCCCAGTACGCCCTGGAATGTCATAGATCATTACTGGTACATCAGTGGCATCTGCCATCGCTTTAAAGTGAGCTTCAATTCCAGCCTGTGGTGGCTTATTGTAATAAGGAGTAACAACTAATAAACCATCTGCTCCAGCCTTAGCGGCGCGCTTTGCTTGCTCAACTGAATGTGAAGTTTCATTATTTCCTGCTCCGGCAATAATTTTAATTTTATCACCGACTACTTTTCTAACTGTCTTAACTATTTGATCTTTTTCATCATCAGATGTTGTTGGCGCCTCACCAGTTGTGCCATTTACTGCAATTCCATCATGTCCTGTTGAAACAAGATGATTAGCAATCTTTTCTACCCCAGCCCAATCAATCTCACCTGATTTAGTAAATGGTGTAACCATTGCGGTTATTAACCGTCCAAATGGTGGCGTAATTTGCATGGCTTAAGGCTACCGCTTATTTATGGCGCTATGCGGCCAGATTTTTCAAATGCTCCATAGGTAATCGGCATTAGTTTGGCGAATTCGGCTTCCATCTTCTCAGCAACCATCTCAATTTCACGTTGTGGGTACGAAGGAAAATGTGAACCATCGCGGGCTGTTCGTAGTGATAGAAAATTCATTAATGCCCGAGCATTCATCGTGACATACATAGAAGAATAAAGTGTTACCGGTAGTACCGCTCTGGCCACCTCACGCGCTACTCCCGCATCAAGCATCTTCTGATAATTTGCGTATGCCAATTTACATGTCTCTTTGATAGCTTTAACAGTTATCTCATATTGTTCAGCATTACCGTCGATAAATGTATAAGAACCAGCTTTACCAATCTGAACTAATTTACGCTCTTTACTTGGAACATAAAATACTGGCTTAAGTTCACGATAGCGCCCGCTTTCTTCATTATATGAAGCAATTCGATGGCGCATAAACTCTCTAAAAACAAAAATAGGCGCTGAAATAAAAAACGTCATAGAGGTATGTTCAAATGGTGAACCATGTCGCTCTCGTCGCTAAATAATTAATCAATCCCTCAGCCTTTGATGCATCAGAACCAACATCTTCTAACGATTTATCCCCTGCAGTTGAAACACGTGCAGCCCAAATAACGTCTGCATCACTTGCACTAGATTTAACTAGCTCAACTGACATATCCTCGCGAAAAATGATCTCATCACTCATGGCTGCGACCCTATCTTTGGTGATTGGTCGTTTGCTTGGATTAAGGTGTCGGCGTGTTCATTAATCCAAAGACAAATCCGGTAGATCGAACCGCTTTAAGCGTTGCCTTTACCGTTGGTCTTTACGGGGCCGCCTTTGGCGCAGCCGGAGTAACTGCAGGATTTTCGATCTTACAAACCTGTCTACTTTCACTTTTACTCTTCTCTGGTGCATCACAATTCGCAGTTGTTGGAATTATGGGCGCAGGTGGATCTGCAATTAGCGCCATAGCAACTGCTACCTTGCTTGGTTTTCGTAACGCACTTTATGGAATTCAGATGGCTCCTATTCTAAAAGTTATTGGGATAAAAAGAATTCTCGCTGCTCAAATAACAATTGATGAATCAACTGCCGTTTCTACTCTGCAAGAAAATGACCCTGATAGACGCCGTGGTTTTTATGTCACAGGTATTGGAGTTTATGTATTTTGGAATTTATTCACTTATTTAGGCGCCCTAGGTGCAAGTGCAATAGGTGATCCAGCAGCATGGGGATTAGATGCGGCAGTTCCAGCAGCATTTTGTGGATTAGTTTGGCCACGAATTAAAAAGAAGAGAGAATTTTTAATCACAGCAGCAGCAATTGCATTGGCATTGCTACTAACACCAATCGCTCCTGCTGGAGTGCCGATAATTACTACGGTGATACTTGCTGTAATTTTTGGGTGGAAAAAATGACCGCAATTTGGATAGCAGTAATTGGATCGAGCTTGACCGCATTCTTAAACAAATTTATTGGTCATAGCGTTCCAGAAAAGTGGCTAGACCGGCCAAGATTTAAAAGAATTAATACCCTTGTTCCAATTGTTTTACTCAGCGCTTTAGTTGGTATTCAAACATTTGCTCAAGGCAGCAAGCTAGTAATTGATCAAAGAGTAGCTGGAGTAGCCGTTGCGCTGATAGCTTTAAAGTTTAAAGCGCCATTTCCAGTAGTTGTAATCTCAGCAGCAATAACCTCTGCTGGAATATATAACTTGTTTTAAAGAACCTTTAAAGACTCAAGTTTTTCTTTTAGCGCAGAATCAGATGGCTCTGTTAAATGAGTTCCATCTGAGAAAATAATTACTGGAATTGAGCGCATTCCGCCGTTAATTTCAATTACTTTATCTGAGGCCGATGCATCAGCTTCAACATCAATGTAGTTGTATTTAACATTATTTGAATCTAAAAACTTCTTTGAACGGCGGCAATCTCCACACCATTCTGCTCCATACATTGTTATCTCACTCATTTCATATCCTCCATATAATTTTCAAGACCAATTGTTAGTCCTGGGTATTTTTTCACATTTCTAATTCCAATTAATAGCCCAGGCATAAAGCCTGCCCGATTAATTGAGTCATGGCGAATTGTTAGGGTTTCGCCCATATCGCCAAAAATCACCTCTTGGTGCGCAACATAACCATGGGAGCGAACAGAATGAATTGGAACATCACCAACCTTAGATCCACGTGATCCTGGTAATGCTGATTTAGTTGAATCAGGCATCGCAGATTTTTTGGTTAGTTTTCTAGAATCCGTAATCATTTCAGCGGTTCGAATTGCTGTGCCAGATGGTGCGTCTACTTTATTGGCATGGTGTAATTCAATAATTTCAGCACTTTCAAAGTATTTTGCTGCAGTTTGTGAGAATTGCATCATTAGTACAGCACCTAGGCCAAAGTTAGGAGCAATTAATGCACCAACTTTTGGATTTTTATTTAGCAGATCTTTTAATTGTGCAAGCTTTTTATCATCAAATCCAGTTGTTCCTACCACAACATGAATACCGTTATTAATTGCAAACTCTAAGTTTTTCATCACTGAATCAGGATTAGTGAAATCAACAACAATTTCGGTATTACTCTTTATTAATTCTTCCAATGAATCTCCAAGGTCAAGGGATGCACTAAGTGTTAAGTCAGATGATGCACTAATTGCAGAAACTGCTTCTGCGCCCATTCTGCCTTTAGCACCAAGAACTGCCACCTTCATGAAATCAACCTTTCAAAATCCGATGCAGATCTAAATGGACCCACTAGTGCAAGGGTAGGAGATGTGGGCAAGCTTTGGCGGGCAATTTCCTTAATTTGCTCAGGTGTTACAGATGAAATCTCGCGCAATATTTCATCAAAGCTTAGGACCTGGCCATAAACCAACTCACTTTTACCAATTCGAGTCATTCTAGAGCCAGTGTCCTCTTGGCTTAATACTAAAGATCCAGATACGGCTCCTTTTGCCCTACTGATCTCATCACTTGTTAAACCATTCTCGGCAACATCGTAGAGAATACTTTGAATAATTTTTATCGCTTCTTTCGCTTTATTTGGTTTGCATCCAACATAAAAAGATAAGACTCCACTACCAGCAAATTGTTGACTGTAAGCATATGTTGAATAGGCAAGCCCACGTTTTTCTCTAATCTCTTGAAATAACCTAGATGACATGCCACCACCGAGTGCTGAAGATAAAATACTTAGTGCAAACCTGCGTTTATCATCTCTAGCAACGCCAGGAACACCATAAACAATATGTGCTTGTTCAGTTTTACGCTCCAGCAGTGTTACCTCACCTTTTCCTGCAACCTTAATCTGGGGTGAACTTCTTACCTTGAAATCTTTTTTAGGCTGATCTAGAAAATCATCCTTTGAAAGTGCCTCTTCAACCATAGCAACTACATTTTTATGTTTAACATTTCCAGCAACTGAAACAACTAAATCCTCTGGTTTATATCTATTTCGATAGTAATTAAACACAGTACTACGGCTCATACCTTTAATTGATTTTACAGTTCCTAAAATAGGTCGACCAAGTGGGGTGTCGCCATAATATTTCTCTAAAAACAGATCATGGATTAAATCACTTGGATCATCATCACGCATTGCTATTTCTTCAAGCACAACCTTGCGCTCAGCATCAACATCAACTGCTTTAACTACAGATGAAGTAATCAGATCACTGATTACATCAACAGCAAGTGGCAAATCTTTATCAATCACCCGTGCATAAAAACAGGTGTACTCCTTTGAGGTAAATGCATTTGTTTCACCGCCCACAGCTTCTATGGCGGAAGAAATCTCTAAAGAAGTTCTCTTTTTAGTTCCTTTAAATAAAAGATGCTCTAAAAAGTGTGAAGCTCCCGCAGTTGAAACTGTTTCATCGCGGGAGCCAACATTGACCCAAATACCAAAAGCTGCAGAGCGAACAGATCTTTCCTCTTCAGTGACTATACGCAGGCCACTTGATAAGACCGTTCTTGCCAAATTACTCGCTCTTTGCTTCTTCAGAAAGATTTGCTGGAACTAATGAGTATTTACCCTTTGGATCAATCTCATTAATAACCACTTCAATCTTCTCTCCTACCTTCATTACCTCTTCAAGGTTTTCAATGCGCTTTCCACCATGCATCTTGCGAATCTGGGAGATGTGGAGCAAGCCATCTTTACCTGGAGCTAGATTTATGAATGCACCAAATGTCGCAAGTTTTACAACTGCGCCATTGAATTTATCACCAACAGATAGTTGAACTGGGTTTGCGATCGCATTAATTTGTGCTTTCGCAGCCTCAGCAGCTGAACCTTCAGTTGCTCCAATATAAATAGTTCCATCATCTTCAATTGTGATATCAGCGCCAGTTTCATCTTGAATCTGATTAATCATCTTGCCCTTAGGCCCGATAACTGCACCAATCATGTCTACTGGCACCTTAATTGAAATAATTCGAGGAGCAAGTAATGACATCTCATCAGGTGATGAGATTGCTTGGTTCATAACATCAAGAATTGCAAGACGTGCTTCCTTTGCTTGCAGCAATGCTGCTGAAAGAACTGAAGCTGGAATTCCATCTAGCTTTGTGTCTAATTGCAGAGCGGTAACAAACTCTTTTGTACCAGCAACTTTAAAGTCCATGTCACCGAAATGCATCTTCGGCTCCTAAGATATCGGTAAGTGCTACGTACTCAGTTTTACCATCTACTACATCTGAGATAAGACCCATTGCAATACCTGCAACAGAGGCCTTAAGTGGCACGCCTGCATTTAGTAATGACATTGTTGAAGCACAAACAGATCCCATAGATGTTGATCCATTAGAACCAAGAGCTTCTGAAACCTGACGAATTGCATATGGAAACTCTTCGCGAGTTGGTAGAACTGGTAGCAATGCGCGTTCAGCTAATGCTCCATGACCAATTTCACGACGCTTAGGAGAACCAACTCGACCAGTCTCACCAACTGAGTAAGGCGGGAAGTTGTAGTTATGCATATAGCGTTTGTGATCTTCAGGAGAAAGTGTGTCTAGTTGTTGCTCCATCTTAAGCATATTTAAAGTAGTAATACCCAGAATCTGAGTCTCACCACGTTCAAATATTGCAGAACCATGAACACGAGGAATTACCTCAACTTCAGCAGTTAACGCACGAATATCACGAAGTCCGCGACCATCGATGCGAATCTTCTCGCGCAATACTCGCTGGCGTACTAGTTTCTTAGTAACAGAGCGAAGTGCTGCTGATATCTCTTTAGTTCTTTCTGAGAAATCAACGCTTACTTTCTCTACAACAGACTTATTAATCTCATCAAGTTTTGTTTCACGATCTTGCTTACCTGCAATAGTTAATGCCTTTGCTAGATCATCTTTTGCAGCTTTTTCTACTACTGCATAAATATCATCTTGGTACTCAAGGAATACTGGAAACTCACCCGTTGGCTTTGCGGCCTTTTTAGCAAGTGCTAATTGAGCCTCGCACAGGATCTTAATAAATGGCTTAGCAGCCTCAAGACCTTGGCCGACAATTTCCTCAGTTGGCACAGTTGCGCCATCTTTGATTAATCCAATTGTCTTAACAGTGGCCTCTGCTTCAACCATCATAATTGCAACATCATTATCTGAAATACGACCTGCAACTACCATATCAAAAACTGCTTTTTCTAAATCAGAATGATTTGGGAAAGCAACCCACTGACCTTCGATTAGTGCAACTCTCACACCACCGATTGGACCAGAAAATGGTAAGCCAGCTAATTGTGTTGACATAGATGCAGCATTAATCGCAATTACGTCATACATATGATCTGGATTTAAAGCCATAACCGTTACAACGATTTGAACCTCATTACGTAATCCTTTAATAAAGGATGGACGCAATGGGCGATCGATTAGGCGACAGGTAAGGATTGCATCCTCAGAAGGACGTCCTTCTCTGCGAAAGAATGATCCAGGAATTTTGCCAGCGGCATACATTCGCTCTTCCACATCAACTGTGAGTGGGAAGAAATCAAATTGATCCTTCGGATTTTTTGATGCAGTAGTTGCAGATAGCAACATGCTGTCATCATCTAAGTACACAACAGCGGTTCCCGCTGCTTGCCGAGCTAGTCGGCCAGTTTCAAAGCGGATCTCCCGCTTTCCAAATTTACCGTTGTCTATTTTGGCAACGGCTGATTGCACATCTTGACCCTCCATGGGTCATCTCCATTTCTCAACACTTTAATTAAGGAGAATGGATCTTCGATCGAAGTTCACGGAAAACGTTTTCCGGAAACCACTACCGAGGACCAAAACTCTTTTAAATAAAGTTTTTGCTGATTTTTTTCTTAACGGCGAAGATCGAGCTTTTCGATAATCGCTCTATAGCGCTCAATATCTGTCTTGGCGAGGTATTGCAAAATCCGACGACGCTTACCGACCATCAATAACAAACCACGACGGTTGTGATGATCTTTTTTATTTGTCTGCAAATGTTGTGTTATCTCATCAATACGCTTTGAAAGAAGTGCTACCTGTGCCTCTGGGCTTCCTGTGTCAGTTGCAGATGAGCCGTACTTGCTAATTATTTCCTTTTTAACCTCTGGCGTTAATGCCATGTGTATTGCTCCTTCTGTCTGTCACGAGGGCCTCGGTGTTGTTCACGAAGGCGCACTTTCTCGCTTTAGTGGCGCAAGATTACCAGCGCACTCCTTGATAATTAAAATCGAGTGGAAATTGAGCGTTATTTAACGGTTAATTTGCGGGCCTGATCACAATCTTTTTTCATTTGCTCAAGCAGTTCAGGTACGGCATCAAACTTTAAAGTATCCCGAAGTCTAAATCCAAATTCAATCATTCCCTCTTGATCATATAAATCTAAACCAACTTGATCAAGAGCGTAGGCTTCAACCTGCCTACTTCTAACGCCAGCAAAAGTTGGATTAGTTCCAATTGAAATTGCTGCACCCCATTTATTTTCACCAACAGTTAACCAGCCAGCGTAAACACCATCAGCTGGAATTGTGGCTAAAGGTGTTAATCCAATATTTGCAGTTGGATAACCAATCTCGCGCCCACGTTTCTCACCATGAATTACCGGGCCTTTTAAATAATAATTACGAGTTAACAACTCATTAGCACGTTCAATCTGACCATCGATAACTAAATTCCTGATTCTAGAAGATGAAATTGTTGACCCGCGATCCTCTCTTAACTTGATCACAGAAAGTCCAAAACCATATTTTGGTCCAACCTCACCTAAGTACTTAGGAGTTCCTTGCGCTTTATAACCAAAATTAAAGTTTTCACCTACTACAACATGTTCAGCTGCAAATCTGCCAATTAAAATATCCTCAATAAACTGATCTGGGGATAGAAGTGAAAAATCCTTATTAAAGTTAATTACCTCAACACCTGATGCCCCTGCTACCTTAAGCAGTTTAATTCTGTCTTTAATATTTAGTAATTGAGTTGGTGCTCGCTCAGGTGCAATTACAGAGGTTGGATGCGGATCAAAGGTTACAACTGTTACATCACCAATTAATTTTGCAGCACTAATTATCTGTTGATGCCCAGCATGGACACCATCGAAGATACCAATTGCTACAACCTTTTTCATAGACCTATTCTTTCACATTCATCTATTGCCCAGATCCCTTAACTAGAATCGGTGCTGCAATCATTTGATTGCCCTGTAGTTTATTTTCAAGCAAGGCCACAAAATTATCCTGGTTATCAATTGCTGCAAATACCCCTGGTTTCGGATTCTGATCGATAACTCGCCCAAAAGATATCTCCCGGCTTTGAGATAAATCAAGCTTTCGAATTGGAAATATCTTTTCAATTACCTCACTTATAGGAATTAGCGCAGCCTCTTCAATAGATTTACATTGATCAAGTGCGAAAGGGGAAACCAAGTTTCGTCTTAACTTAATCAAATGGCCTCCTACTTTTAACCGCTCGCCTAAATCTCTGGCAATGGCTCGGATATATGTACCAGCTGAGCAGGTAACAGATATCTCTACTTCAATTCGATCACTCGGGCGCTGAATATTTATTATCTTAATCTCATCAATTACTACATCACGTTCAGCAATTTCAACACTCTCACCAGCTCTTACTCTTGCGTGCGCAGTTTTTCCATCAATTTTAATTGCTGATACCGAGCTAGGCCTTTGTTTAATTGTTCCGATAAATTTGAGTAATTCATCATTTATCTGATTATCGGAAATATTAGCTAGAACAGATTTATCTGCAGTAAAAGTAATGTCTCCTTCTTTATCATCAGTATGCGTTGCTACGCCTAATGAAATTGTGGCTAGATAAGCTTTTTTACCATCTGTAATATATGGAAGTAATCGTGTAGCAATTCCAACACCTAGTACTAATACCCCAGTTGCCATTGGATCTAAGGTGCCAGCATGGCCAACTTTTTTTGTATCTAATTTCTTTCTAACTTTTGCCACAACATCATGGCTAGTCATTCCACCGGCTTTATCTACTAACAGGAAGCCATCCATTAATTCACCTTTTAGTCGTGCTTTTTATATGGATCTTCAGCAATTGGTTTTGCGCCCGCACGTAATTTCGCTAACTCCGCATCAGCTTTGTGCATTTGCTCAATTAAATCATTCATTGCAGAAGCAGATTCACCCATACCATCTAAAAAGAATTCAAGTGATGGTGTGATTCTAAGCCCGAGTGCTCGACCAACTTCAGATCTAAGCATTCCCTTAGCGCTACTTAAAGCTGCCGCAGTTGCTTCATGTGCGGCGTTATCTCCAAGTACTGTGTAAAAAATAGATGCTTGCTGCAAGTCACCGGTGACTCGAACATCTGTAATTGTCACAAAACCTAAGCGTGGATCTTTTACTCTAGATTCAAGAGCGTTAGCAACAATTTCTTTTATTCGGTCTGCAACTTGTAATGGTCGTTTACTTGGCATAGTTAGGCCCGCTTTTTCTCACGGTTCTCATAAACCTGAATTACATCGCCAACTTGTAGCTCTTTAAATGATCCAAGACCGATACCGCACTCAAAGCCCTCGCGAACCTCGGTGGCATCATCTTTAAATCTACGAAGAGATTCGATGCTTAAATTTTCACCAATTACTACACCAGCACGCATTGTGCGTACCTTTGCATTTCGGCGAATATTTCCATCAGAGACCATGCAGCCAGCAATATTTCCAAACTTACTAGATTTAAAGATGTCGCGAACTTCAGCATTACCAAGAACTACCTCTTCAAACTCAGGCTTTAGTAATCCCTTAAGTGATGCTTCGATCTCTTCAATCGCCTTATAAATAACGGTGTAGAACTTGACCTCAACACCTTCGTGTTCAGCAAATACTGCAGTTTGTGGCTCTGGTTTAACATTAAAACCAATAATTACAGCAGTTGAAGCTGATGCCAAAGTAACATCGTTCTTAGTAATTGCGCCAACACCGCGGTGAATAACTCTTAAGTCAACTTCAGTACCAACATCTAGTTGAAGCAATGCATCCTCTAACGCTTCAACAGATCCAGAAACGTCACCTTTAAGAATTAAGTTCAAAGTGCTTACCTTTGATTGCTCAAGGAAGTCTTCTAATGAAACCTTCTTACGAGCCTTAGCCAGGGATGCATTACGAGAAGCTAACTGACGCTTCTCGGCAATCTGGCGAGCAGTTCGATCATCTTCGGCAACAATAAATGAATCACCAGCTCCAGGAACTGATGTAAAGCCAAGAACTTGAACTGGCCGAGATGGTCCAGCAAATTCAACAGCTTCACCATGCTCATCTAGCATCGCACGTACTCTTCCATATGCGCCACCGGCAACAATTGCATCACCAACATGAAGTGTTCCACGTTGCACTAATACAGTAGCAACTGGGCCACGTCCCTTATCAAGATTTGCTTCAATAGCAACACCTCTTGCAATGTCATCTGCAATTGCGCGCAAATCAATCGCTGCATCAGCAGTTAATAAAATTGCATCAATTAAATTATCAATACCGTTTCCAGAAAGAGCTGAAACGTTAACAAACATAGTTTGTCCGCCATACTCTTCGGCAATTAGGTTGTATTCAGTTAATTGCTGACGAATCTTGTCTGGATTAGCACCTTCTTTATCCATTTTGTTTACTGCAACCACAATTGGAACATCAGCCGCCTGAGCATGGTTTAAGGCTTCAATTGTTTGAGGCATAACACCATCATCAGCTGCCACTACAAGAACTGCGATATCAGTTACCTTCGCACCTCGTGCACGCATTGCGGTAAAGGCTTCATGTCCTGGAGTATCAATGAATGTAATTGCTCTGTTTGTTCCATTGTGATCATGGTGAATTTGATAAGCACCAATGTGCTGGGTAATTCCGCCAGCCTCTGACTTAACAACCTCAGTAGTTCTAATCGCATCTAACAACCTAGTCTTACCATGATCAACATGTCCCATTACTGTGACAATTGGCGAGCGCACTACTAGATCCTCTGGATCAATCTGTGCCAACTCTTGCTCTAAATTAATATCAAACTCTTCAAGTAACTCACGGTCTTCATCCTCAGGACTTACGATTTGAATGATGAAACCTAGCTCAGCGCCAAGTAATGTGAAGGTATCTTCATCAACTGATTGAGTTGCTGTAACCATTTCACCTAGGTGAAATAAGGCTGAAACTAATGCGGCTGGATCTGCGCTAATTTTTTCCGCAAAATCCATCAGTGTTGCACCACGCCTCATGCGAACTACAGTTTTACCGTCGCCCCTGGGAACAACTGCGCCACCTAATTGTGGTGCTGGTAAATTTTCAAAATCTTCGCGTCTTTCTTTTTTACTCTTTTGCCCTCTATTTTTTCCTTTACCTTTTCCGCCTTTACCAAAAGCACCTGCAGCGCCACCTCTTTGTGGTGGACGACCTCCACCTTTACCGCCAAATGGTGAACCAGTTGGTGAAGCAGATGGTGAGCGATAAGGAGATGAACCAGTTGTTGGACGTGAACTGCCAGCAGCATTTGCTGGACGTGGATTACTTTGTGGCGGACGTGCTGCAAAACCTGGGCGTACTGAACCAGGACGTGCACCTGACATTGGCGGACGTTGTCCTGGTTGTATTTTTCCTGGTGTGCGTCCTGCTTCACCTGGACGAATTGGTCTTGCTGGTGGACGGCTTGCACCGCTACCTGAACTAAATGGATTATTTCCAGCACGTGGTGGTCTTGGCATAGAACTGCCAGCTGGCGTTGCGTTAGGTGTTGTTGAAAAAGGATTATTAGCTGCGCGAGGAGGTACTACTGGTTTTGTAATTGGTGTGGCATCTTCAATCATTTGTTGTAACTCAGGAGGAAGGTCTTCAACTTTTACAGTTATCTTTGCAGTCGCTTTTTTAGCAGGTGCTTTCTTTGCTTTCGGCGCAGCTTCAGCCGGCATTAAATCAGGAAATTTATCCATCAACTTTCGCACAACTGGTGCTTCAACTGTTGATGATGCAGATCGAACGAATTCGCCGACCTCTACTAACTTTGCTAGTAGCTCTTTACTTTCAAGCCCTAACTCTTTAGCTAATTCATAAACGCGGACCTTGGCCACACTTCTCCTTCTCCTGGCCCGACGTTAGTTACGTGCGAACCTAAATAGACCTACTCATAATCTTGAAGTGCTCATTAGAGTGTCATTCTCGCTCGCTCCATACTTTGAATTAATTACTTAAGTTTTTTAAGTAATCTTCTAACTCTTTCACTTTAATCTGCCCCTCATAATTGAAGGACCGATTAAAAGCCTTTCGCTCAACTGCGACCTGAAAACATTGGCTGTGAAGCCATGCTCCCCGACCAGGCATTCGATGATTTAAATCGACCTTTATTTCATTGCCGACTAGAACCGTGCGAATCAAATCTGTTCGGTTATCTAAGCCTCGACAAGCGATACAACTGCGTTGCCGTAGCTTTTTACTGAACATGACAACTCTACCCTAAGCCCCTTCAACAGGAGAAATATCTACCGCACCCTCTACGTTTTCCGCCTTAATCGAAGTCACTGGATTATCTGGGTGGATATCAATTCGCCACTGAGTAAGGCGAGCAGCCAGCCTGGCATTTTGGCCATCTTTGCCAATTGCAAGTGATAATTGAAAATCTGGAACTATTACCTTGGCTGACTTACTTTCTAAATCAACAATTTCAACTGATGTGACACGAGCGGGTGCTAACGCATTAGCAACATAGGTGGCTGGATCATCAGAGAAATCAATAATGTCAATTTTTTCTCCATTTAATTCATTCATTACATTTTGCGCTCTAGAACCTTGCGGTCCAATTAATGCTCCTTTTGCGCTAACCCCTGCCCGGTGAGTTCTAACTGATAACTTAGTTCTAGCTCCAGGTTCTCTAGCTATTCCAACAATATCTACAACTCGCTCTTTAATTTCAGGAACCTCTAATGCAAATAACATTTTTACAAATGCGGGATGGGTTCGAGAAAGTGTTACCTCTGGACCTTTCTCACCTTGCTTAACATCTACTACAAAACTCTTAATTCGATCTCCGTGTTTATATACCTCACCTTTTACTTGTTCAGCAGGTGGAATTTTTCCTTCAACTCTTCCTAAACTTACATAAATAACTTCTGCATCCCTACCCTGTTGAACAATGCCGCCAATTACATCTCCAACGGAGCCAGAAAATTCTGTCACTACTTCAAGATCTTTAGCTTCACGCATTTTCTCTTTAATAACCTTGCGCGCAGTTTTATCGGCTAGTTTTGCAAAGCCATCTGGATTATCGGTAATAGTGTCGATGCGATCACCATCTGGTCCAAGTAGTGGAACATAAATTAAAATCTCACCAGTTTGGCGATTTAAAACTGCCCGACCATGGGCCTTAGCAACTGGCAACTCTGCGTAAGCTTTAGCAACCTCATTCTCAATTGCATTAATTAATCGCTCAAGAGGTAATTTCTTCTCTTCGGCAAGTGTTTTAAGAGCGGTGACATCAACACTCACTTACTCACCGGCTTAAATTCAACTTCAAGGGTTGCTCGCTTTATGTCGGAGAAATTAACTTTTATTTCACCAACTACAGAGCTTGCCTCATTAACCTCATTAATTCTTCCTTTAACTTCTGAGCCATCTAATAGCACTACCTTTACCAGCCTATTTATATTTTTTTGCCAATGACGAACTTTAGTTAGCGGGCGATCTAATCCAGGTGAGGTCACCTCTAAAGTAAATGGGGTTTCACCCAAACTTTGAATACTTTCTACAATCTCACCAATTGCTTTAGTTGCAGAGGTAACTTGATCAAGAGATAAATGAGTATCACCATCAACAATTACTGTGAGCATGCTTCGACGCCCCGCTGAAGTAATTGTTACATCCTCAAGGTAAAAACCGAGGGCCTCTAATGCGGGAGTAATCGCCGCAGATATATCTTCTTTCTTTCCCATATTTTCCTTTTTCGATATTAAGTTGTGTTGGTAGTTTAACTTATAAATGTATCCCAAGCAACGCGGGTGATTAGTAAGAAGGTTACAGCTAGAAAAACTTTACGCACCAAAGGTGATCCGCCCTTGATTGCAAGGCGTGAGCCAATTACTGCGCCTAATACATTTGCAAAAGCAAGCAGTAAACCTAGTTGCCACCAGATATGCCCGGTTAGTTGAAAACTTAATATGGCGCCCGCATTTGTAGCTATGTTAACTAATTTGGCAGTTGCAGATGCTTTTAAGAAAGCGTAGCCGATACCTGAGACTAGAAAAAAGACTAAAAAGGTTCCAGTACCAGGTCCAAAGATGCCATCATAGAAACCAATTAATAATCCGATTAATGCAACAAAGAGTAATCTTTTTTTGTGAGTAAATTTAAGATTTTCATTCATGCCAAGTGCTGGCTTTCGCCAGGTATAAATGGCGACAGTAATTAATAAAAATACAATAAATGGCTTAAAAAAATCTTTTGGAATAGCAGCTGCAAAAGCAGCACCTGTCATAGAACCAATAAATGCTGGTCCCATCATCGAAATTGTTAATGGAATGTCAGGTTTAATGTTTTTAAAGTAATTACGAGCTGCTGCTGTGGTGCCAAAAATTGAAGGAACTTTATTTGTTCCTAAAATCAATGGAAGCTCTTTATTTGGTAACCCAATTAGTAAGGCTGGTAACTGAATAAGTCCTCCGCCGCCAGCCATTGCATCTACAAAGCCAGCAAAGCCTGAGGCAAGAGCTAGAAAGATTAAAACTTCAATACTCATAAGTTATTTAACTATTGTTTTAACCACATCAGCTAAAGCGACCTCAACTTTATCTGATGACTTACGGTCTCTTATCTCCACTTTTCCATCTGCTAATGATTTACCAACAATTATGATCTTTGGAACTCCGATTAGCTCTGCATCTTTGAATTTAACTCCCGCACTTGCTTCCCGGCGATCATCTAGTAAAACCTCTAACCCTTTTGCCTCTAGATCTTTAGCAATCTGCTCAGCAACTTCAAATGGTTGATCTTCTTTTCCAGTTGCAACAATATGAACATCAACTGGTGCAATCTCAGCTGGCCAACATAATCCAAGTTCATCATAAGTTTGTTCAGCAATCGCAGCTACAGCTCGTGATACACCAATTCCATATGAACCCATAGTTACTACCTGGGGCTTACCCTCTTTATCTAAAACAGTTAAACCAAGAGCCTGGGCATATTTTTTTCCTAATTGAAATATGTGGCCGATTTCAATTGCTCTATCAATAATTACTGGTTTATCACAGCTTGGACAATTATCTCCTGCTTTAACTTCAGCTGCCTCAACATAATGCTCAACTTGAAAATCTCGACCACACACAACATTTCTAGCGTGAACATCTTTCTTATTTCCACCAGTTACCCAAACAGAATCCTGATTAACTCTTGGATCTGCATAAACGCTAACACCCAAAGCTTTAGCATCTTGTGGACCAACATAACCTTTAACTAATTTTGGATACTTAGCAAAATCTGCGTCCTCAAATAATCTTAATTCTTTAACCTCTGGCAAGTTTGCAGCAAGGCGCTTTAAATCAACTTCGCGATCTCCTGGTACTAACACTGCGATTGGTTTTTCATCAGCCATGATTAATACATTTTTTAAGGTATTAGCGGCAGTAATTGAAGCTGAATACTTCTTATTTAAAATTTCAACTAAAGAATCAATTGTTGGAGTATTAGGTGTATCAAGTAATTCAATTGCACCGACTTTCTCACCTTTAAAAGGTGCAACCTTACAAATCATCGCTTCAACATTTGCGGCATAACCACAAGCCTTACAAAGTACATATGTATCTTCACCGGTTGGGCAAGGTGCTAAAAACTCCTCTGATTTTGATCCACCCATCGCTCCGCTCATTGCCGAAACAATGTTGTACTTAAGCCCTAACCGATCAAAGGTTTTTATGTAAGCCTGCCTGTGTTTGTTGTATGAGGCCTCAAGGCCTGCATCATCTAAATCAAAGCTGTATGAATCCTTCATTACAAACTCTCGACCTCTAATAATTCCACTACGAGGACGTGGTTCATCTCGATACTTAGTTTGAATTTGATAAATAGATAGTGGTAAATCTTTATAGGAAGAGAACTCACCTTTAACCATTAAAGTAAACATCTCTTCATGAGTTGGTCCTAGTAAATAATCATTGCCTTTTCGATCTTGTAATCTAAATAAATCTGGACCGTACTCTGTCCAACGATTTGTTGATTCATATGGTTCTTTTGGAAGTAGGGCTGGAAAATGCACCTCTTGAAAACCAGCGTTATCCATCTCTTGGCGCACTACCTGTTCGATTTTTCTAAATGTGCGATAGCCAAGTGGTAACCAAGAATAAACACCAGCTGAAATTCTTCTTACAAAACCTGCTCTAACTAGTAATCGATGAGATGCAACCTCAGCATCTGCTGGATCATCTCGCAATGTGCGCAGCAATAATGTGGACATCCTAAGCATAGGTAAAGCCTATCTATTTAACTGCAACAGTTGGCGCACCTGATGCAACTCCCGCGGCTTCCATTTCTTCCGCAAGGCGCATTGCTTCTTCAATTAGCGTCTCAACTATCTGTGCCTCTGGCACAGTTTTAATTACTTCACCCTTTACAAATATTTGCCCCTTACCATTACCAGAAGCGACACCAAGATCCGCCTCTCGTGCCTCACCCGGTCCATTAACTACACAACCCATTACTGCAACCCGAAGTGGCACAGTCATTCCTTGTAATCCTGCTTGAACTTTTTCAGCCAAAGAGTAGACATCTACCTGTGCGCGACCACATGAAGGACAAGAGACGATCTCTAATTTACGTTGGCGTAAATTAAGTGATTCTAAAATAGATATTCCAACCTTTACTTCTTCAACTGGCGGGGCAGATAGTGAAACACGAATAGTGTCACCAATTCCTTCAGCAAGTAATATGGCAAATGCTGTTGAAGATTTAATTGTTCCTTGAAATAGCGGGCCCGCCTCAGTAACACCAAGATGTAATGGATAATCACATTTAGCGGCCAAAATACGATAAGCCTTCACCATAGTTACTGGATCATGATGTTTAACTGAAATTTTAATATCACTAAAACCATGCTCTTCAAATAAGGATGCTTCCCACAAAGCTGACTCAGCTAACGCTTCAGGTGTTGCCTTGCCATACTTTGCAAGTAATCTCGGATCAAGTGAGCCAGCATTAACACCAATTCGAATTGGAATCTTTGCATCACCAGCTGCTTTTGCAACCTCTTTAACCTTGTCATCAAATTGTTTAATGTTTCCAGGATTTACTCGAACTGCAGCACAGCCAGCATCAATTGCTGCAAAAATATATTTTGGCTGAAAGTGAATATCAGCAATTACTGGAATCTGTGATTTTTTAGCAATCTGCGCTAACGCATCTGCATCATCTTGTGAAGGAACGGCAACTCTAACTATCTGACAACCAGAAGCGGTTAATTCGGCAATTTGTTGCAAAGTTGAATCAACATCTGCTGTAAGAGTTGTACACATCGATTGAACTGAGACAGGGGCGTCTCCACCAACTAATACTGAACCAACTTTTAATTGCCTACTTTTTCGACGTGGCGCCAAAGTTGGCGCTGGTGCTGATGGAATACCTAAATCAACCATGGCTAAATCTTATCTAGAAATTTAGTCTGATTGGATTAAAGATGTCTGCCGTGAGCAGAAGAAGTGATAAAGAAGCCATGAAAATAAAGACCACCATAGTTATTGGCGCTAATCGCTCGACATCAAATGGCGCAGGCTTACTAAATCCACGCCGCCTAGCTAGGAAGTTTCTAACTCCATCCGCGATTGCAACTGCCATATGTCCACCATCTAGTGGCAGAAGTGGAAGTAAATTAAACATTCCAACAAACAAATTAAGTGAGGCAATTATTAATATAAAGGTGGCTACCTTCTCTCGCACTGTTAAAACATCAGTACTAGCTGTTTCACCACTTACTCTTGCCACACCTACTACACCAACTAAACCTTGTTCATCTCGCTTTTCCCCACCAAAGGTTTGTCTTACCAAATCTGGAATCTTGGCAGGAAGGGTAAATAATGATGTCAAACTATTTTTTAATATTTCACCGGTGTATTTAGTTGCTTTAGCAGTTGCCGTAACTGGTGCATAGGTAATTGTGCCAACTGTATTTATAACACCTAGAACACCAACTTTTTCACCATTTAAATCTCTACTTGCTGGCGTCACTAAGAAGTTCATTGGCATACCATTTCTTTCAACAGTAATCTCAATTTGCTTTCCTGATGATGCACGAATAATTCCAATTACATCTACCCACTCTTCATAGGTTTGACCATTAACTTTTGTAACTTTATCACCAGCCATAATTCCAACTTTTTTAGCAGGTGATGGCACAGAACTTGATGAACAAACTTCATTAGTTTTTTGCGGAATACACTCACTTACATTTTCAATAGTGCTGGTAACGGAAGTAACACCAACTGATAAAAATAGAGTTAACAGTAAAACAAATCCAATCACAAAGTGTAGAAAAGAGCCTGCACCTAAAACAATTAAGCGTTGGCCAACTCCGGCTTTAACAAAAGCGCGATCACTATCAGCATCAGATAGTTCTTCCCTGGGTGACATTCCAACAATTCGGCAATAGCCACCAGCTGGTATCGCCTTAACACCAAACTCAGTCTCACCTCGTTGAGTAGACCAAATCTTCTTACCAAAACCAATGAAAAATTCAGTAACTTTCATACCAAATTTTTTGGCAGTTAAATAATGTCCGGCCTCATGAATCATTACTGAAATTAAAAGCGCTGCGATAAAAGCTACTACACCGATAAATGCCATTTAAGCGATCTCCTTTATAAACTCACCAGCTTTAATTCGCGCACTCTGCTCTATGCCACTGACATCGGATATGTCTCTAATTGTAGTTGCTGTGTTACTAATAAATGCGTTAACTACTCGCTCAACCACCTCAATAATCGCTGTGAATTTAATTTGTGATGCTAAAAATGCAGTAACTGCTACCTCATTTGCTGCATTATAAATTGCTGGTAATCCCCCACCCGCCCTGCCACAATTTTTTGCTAACTCAACTGCAGGATACTTTTTATTATCAATTGGTGAAAAATTCCAAGTATGTGACTTACTCCAGTCAATCGCCTCACAAGCTTTACCTATTCGCTCTGGATAAGAAAGTGCGTAAGCAATCGGGCCTTTCATATTTGGTGGTGACGCTTGCGCAATTGTTGAACCATCAATGAATTCAACAAGTGAATGCACAACAGATTGCGGATGAATTACTGCTTCAATCACATCATATGAAAGTCCAAACAAATAATGAGCTTCAATAATCTCAAGTCCTTTATTAAGTAAGGTGGCAGAGTTAATTGTTACTACCTCACCCATTGACCATGTTGGATGATTTAAAGCATCAGCAACGCTGACATCAGATAGATCTGCTCTATCTCTAAACGGACCACCACTTGCAGTTAAAATCAGTCTCTTAACATCACTTACTTTTCCAGCCAAAAGTGCCTGATAAATAGCAGAGTGTTCAGAGTCAACCGGTATTAATTTATCGCTGCCATATTTCATGACTAATTCCCCGCCAGCAACTAAGGACTCTTTATTTGCTAAGGCAACTTTGTTACCAACTGCTAGCGCAGAAAGAGTTGGGCCTAACCCAATTGATCCAGTAATACCATTTAATACAATGTCACAAGGAATTGCCGCAATCTCAATTGATGAGTTATCTCCATCAATTACCTTAACTCCATCTGTTTTAGGAGCTTCCGCCATGCTGCCGACAATTGGCACATTAAATTTTTTAGCCTGCTGCATTAGTAATGCTGGATTTTTTCGCCCGGCGCTTAGTCCAATAACTCGAAACTTATCTGGATAGGCGGCAACAATCTCCAGGGCCTGCACACCAATTGATCCAGTTGAGCCCAAAATGACTATCTCGCGCATATGAGTATCTTAACTGCGCCGGTGCTAGACCTAATCCGCTAGCATTTACGCATGTACTCAGAGGCAAAAAACCCAATTGCGCAAAAGCGTAATCTGATTACCGCTATTCCTGGACCAAAATCTGAGCAATTAATTAAACGCAGAGCTGAGGCAGTTTCAGCCTCATTAGGTACAGCTTTTCCAGTGTTTATTGAAAGAGCTGAAGGTTCAATAATTCTTGATGTTGATGGTAATTCAATTTTAGATTTAGGCGCAGGTATTGCGGTATTAAATGTTGGCCATTCATCACCTAAAGTAATTGAAAATGTTAAAACACAAATGGATGCATTTACTCATACTTGTTTTATGGTTGTGCCATACACCGGATATGTTGAAGTATGTGAAGCACTTAATCGCCTAACACCAGGAACTCATAAGAAGAAATCAGCACTCTTTAACTCAGGTGCTGAGGCGGTTGAAAATGCTGTAAAGATTGCTCGTAAATTTACTAAGCGATCTGCAGTTGTGGTTTTTGAGCATGGCTACCACGGTCGTACTAATTTAACTATGGCTATGACAGCTAAGAACATGCCATATAAGGATGGATTTGGGCCCTTTGCTCCAGAGGTTTACCGAATGCCGATGGCATATCCATATAGGTGTGATGCATGCGTTAAACCTTGTGAGAGTTCTGTTTTATCCATGGTGCTGCATAAAATTGAAAAAGAGATTGGCGCCAGTAATGTCGCTTGTATCGTTATAGAGCCAATTCTTGGTGAGGGTGGATTTATCGTTCCGTGTAAGGGTTTTCTACCTGGACTTGCTAAATTCTGTAAAGATAACGGAATTATTTTTATTGCAGATGAAGTACAAACTGGATTTGGGCGAACTGGGCATATGTTTGCATCTGAGGATGAATCTGTCGTTCCAGATTTAATTGTTACTGCTAAAGGAATCGCTGCCGGTCTGCCACTTGCCGGAGTAACTGGTAGAGCCGACGTTATGGATTCAATTCATCTTTCAGGACTAGGTGGCACATATGGTGGAAATCCAATTGCATGTGCTGCAGCTCTTGGCGCTATTGAAACCATTGAAAAAGAAAATTTGGTAGAGCGTGCTAATAAAATTGGCAAGATTATGAATGATGCCCTCCTTCAGATGGCTAAGAAATACTCCATTATTGGTGAGGTTAGAGGCCGAGGCGCTATGCAAGCGATTGAGTTAATTAAACCTGGTACTAATGAGCCAAACTCAGAAGCTCAATTAGCAATTATTAAGTATTGCATAAGCAAGGGTGTGCTTATTCTTTCTGCTGGAACATATGCAAATGTAATTAGATTACTGCCACCATTAATTATTGATGAAGATCTGCTAAAAGATGGTCTTTCTGTATTAGATGAAGCAATAGCTTCTATTAAAAATTAATCTCTATCTAATAAATTTCGGGTTGCAGAGTATTTACCGCCCGCTTTCTTAAGCGCAATCGCACTTAACGCCTCTAACACCACTCGATTAGCCAAGATCGCAGTGATATCACTGCTGTCATAAGCAGGTGCTACTTCAACTACATCAATTCCTACAATTGGCAGTTCTAAACAAATTCTTCTAACAGCTTCAAGTAACTCTCGACTTGTCATGCCTCCTGGCTCTGGTGTGCCAGTACCTGGCGCCATTCCTGGATCAACCACATCAATATCAACAGATAAAAACACGCCATCACAACCATCTGTAAGAATTGCAAATGATTCATCTAAAACAGCTTTCATTCCGCGATGATGAATCTCTGTCATTTCATAAGATTTCATTCCTTTAGAAACCATCCACTTTAAAGTGGCATCATCTGGCCAGTAACCACGAAGTCCTAATTGTAAAAAGCGATCACCACGAACTGACCCTGATTCAATTAATCTGCGCATTGGTGTGCCATGGCCAATTAGTGCGCCAAATTGATCCTCACCAGTATCAGCGTGAGCATCAAAATGAATCATTGAAACTTTGCCTTTACCTAAATGATTAGCAATACCAGTTACGTCAGCGGAAGCAATTGAGTGATCCCCGCCTAAGACAACAGCAATAGCGCCAGCTTTTGAAATCTTTTCAGTTGCTACCTCTAATACTTTTAATGAGTTGATTAAATCTCCACCTGGCATTAAAAGATCACCAGCATCAAATATCTTTAGCTTTTGCAGTGGATCAATCCGCATTGCAAGGTGTGGGCGAGATGCATCATGAGGTAGATAATCACCCATACGAATAGCTTGTGGTCCCATTTTTGCACCTGATCGATGTGATGTTCCGCTATCAATAGGAGCCCCAACAATTACAACATCAGCACCCTTATAAGTATCTGGCTTATCTAAATCACATCTTGGAATACCCAGAAAAGTGAAATCAGGGCCATACATATTGCCGATATTGGTCATGGGCCTAAGTATATATCCCGTAATTAATCGGTAAAGTGAAAAAAATGACTACTTATAGCCAGTTACACCAAATAAAGCAGTAGCATTTAGTTTCCTCAAAATTATAGGTGCCTAGATTTAGAAAGGGATCAAATGCGTTTTCTAGACTGGCTTGCAAACTTAATATTTGGTAAGCGCATTGAGCTTTATGATCCAGAAACTCACCAGTCGATTCATAAAATTAGAATTAGAAGGCGTAATCTAAATGAAAATGATCCGTATGGATTAGATGGTTAATAAGTAATCTTTTTATACCTTCTTGCGTTGCCGGCTAACTACTTGACCAACTATTACAATTATTAAAGCAATGAAAAACATCGCACTACCAATCACATTTGCTTGGGCCGGTATTCCTCTAGCAGCTGAGACATAAACAAACTTTGGAAAGGTTGAAACCACACCTGAGTTAAAATTAGTGATAATAAAATCATCAAAAGATAAAGAGAATGCCAATAGCGCAGCTCCGGCAATTCCTGGCATTACTAATGGCAAAGTCACATACCTAAAGGTTTCTCGCTCATTTGCATATAAATCCATTGCTGCCTGCTCAAGTTTTGGATCAAGGGAGGCAATTCGTGCCTTAACGGTAACAACAACAAATGAGATACAAAACATCACGTGGGCAATCACAATTGTCCAAAATCCTGGGTTAATTCTTAAATTTAAAAACATAGCAAGAAGTGATGCTCCAAGTACTACTTCAGGAGTAGCCATAGGCAGAAATATTAAAATATTAGTTGTAGTACGCCCTTTAAATTTATGACGGCCTATTGCAAATGCAATCATTGTTCCTAAAATAGTTGCCAGTACCGTGGAAATTACACCAATTTTTAAGGAGTTAGCCACAGATTCACAAACTTGCGGTGCACCACAAGGATTTTTCCAATTATCTAAGGTGAAGCCCTGCCAAACTAAATTACTTTTTCCAGCATCATTAAATGAAAAAGCGAAGGTATAGGCAACTGGAATAAACAAGTAAATAAATGCAAGAGCTGCATAAATTCGAATTAAATTTCTTGAAAACCACCTTGAAGTGCGATGGCGAAGTGATGGCATTGGCGCAGATGTCATTGTCATACCAATTCATCCGTTCCAGATTTTCTGATATAAAGTGTTACTAAAATTAAAATAGTTGCCATCAAAGTGAAGGAAAGAGCGGCCGCGGTTGGATAGTCCACTACTGCAAAGAATCGAGACTCAATCACATTTCCAATCATCTTTGTGCTTGGATTACCAAGAATGGCGGCGTTGACATAATCACCAGCTGCTGGAATAAATGTTAGAAGCGTGCCAGCAACGACGCCCGGCATTGATAGTGGCAAGGTAACTTTTCTAAATGTAGTAAATCCATCTGAATACAAGTCCCCTGCGGCTTCAAGTGTGCGCGGATCAATTCGTTCAAGACTTGCATATAGAGGCAAGGTCATAAAGGGTAAAAAGTTATAAGCAAGACCGATTACAACCGCTGTTGATGTGTTATTAATTCGAAATAGCTCATCAACAAATGGCAAAACTTTTATTGCTGAAACCACTGGGCCTGAGTCAGATAAAATTTGAGTCCAAGCAATGGTTCTTAGCAAGAATGAAGTAAAAAACGGTGCAATCACAAGCACTAATAAAATATTGCGGTATTTGCCAGATTTAAAGGCAATTGTGTATGCAAGTGGATAAGCAATTGCTAACGCCAATATTGTGGCAAAAGCTGCGTAGACAAAGGATCTTAAATACTGATCCCTATTTGTCATAAATGCATCAATGTAATTTGCAAAACGAAGCTCTTGAACATAGGTGCCGATCTGAGCACCCTCTGGCCGGACCATGGTGGAAGTACTTGCCAAAGAAAATATCGGAATTATAAAAAAAGTAACTAACCAAATTAATCCGGGAGCTAAAAGTAAGTATGGAGTAAGTGAGCGTGCTTTAAGGTTGGCCTTAGCTTGTGATCCCTTGTTACCTACTGCATGTAAAAATGCCATCTACTACTCGTCATCATCAAGATCAGAACCAGCATTTATATCGCCAGCACCATCTAATGCAAATGTATGTTCAGGATCCCACTCAAGTGAAACCGTATCGCCAACTCTAAGATCGTGTAGTCCCTCATCATTTTGCTCAAAAACTACAAGATCTAAATCCCATGGTGATTTAACTAAATATTGAGTTGAAGTTCCAACAAATGAACGGTCAATTACAACACAGTTTTTAATTGAATTAACTCCGGTATCATCAAGCCTTAATTTTTCAGGCCGCACACCAAGAAAGACTGAATCATTTGTAGTGGCCACTCTTGAAAGTGGTACCTCAAAGGTTAATCCTTTTGCAGTAACTGTTGCCTTATCTGCAGATCTTGAAGTGATCTTTCCTTTAATTAAATTACATTGGCCTAAGAAGTTAGCTACGAATGCGGTCTTTGGCGCCTCATAGAGATCAGTCGCACTACCCATCTGCTCAATCTTTCCTTGATTCATTACCGCAATAGTGTCAGCCATCGTCATTGCTTCTTCTTGATCATGAGTAACATGAATAAATGTAATTCCAACCTCAGTTTGGATACGTTTTAACTCTATCTGCATCTGCCTACGTAGCTTTAGATCAAGTGCGCCCAATGGCTCATCAAGAAGTAAAACCTCAGGCCGATTTACAATTGCTCTAGCAACGGCAATTCTTTGTTGCTGTCCACCTGATAATTGATTTGGCTTGCGCTCTGATAGGTGGCCCATCTCAACTAGATTTAAAGCATTTTCGACCTCAGTTTTAATATCTTTAATGCCACGCCTGCGTAAACCAAAGGCAATATTTTCAAAGATTGTTAAATGAGGAAAGAGTGCATAATTTTGGAATACTGTATTTACATTTCGTCGATAAGGTTTTTGGGTAGTGATGTCAGTATTACCAATTGAAATTGTTCCTGCTGATGGCTCTTCTAAGCCTGCAATCATTCTAAGCGTAGTAGTTTTTCCACACCCAGATGGTCCAAGGAGTGCAAAAAATGAACCATCTGGAACAACTAATGAGAGATCATCAACAGCACAAAAATCTCCATAGTGTTTGGAAATACGATCTAACTTTAAATCACCAGTATCTTGCGAAACTTTACTGTTCGCCATAACCAGATACTTATCGTTCCTTAATTTCCGATAGCTTCGTCAAAAGCTGTCTGGAACTTAGTGCTCTCATCTGCTGAGAGTGATCTAAAGACTTTAACCTTTGCCAGAGTTGCTGCATCTGGGAATATAAATGGAGAAGCAGCAAGTTTAGGATCGATTTTTTCCAACTCAGGTTGCGCAGCCTCTACTGGGCAGATGTAATTAACATAAGCTGCAACTTCAGCGGCTACTGCAGGCTCGTAGTAATAGTTCATTAATTTTTCAGCATTTTTCTTGTGGGTTGAAGTTGATGGAATCAACATATTATCGCTCCATAATGTGCCACCGGACTCAGGAATAGCAAAATCAAACTTGCCATCTGATTCAGATTTAAGAATAAATATGTCACCAGACCAACCAATTACTGCGTTAGCATCTCCACGCTTTAGATCTTCAGCGTAAGAATTACCCTTTACTTGGCGAATAAATCCATCAGCAATCTTTCCCTTAAAGAAATCAATTGCATTCATGAATTGATCCTCAGTGAAGTTAGAGGATGGGTCCACGCCTTGGTAGAGCATGATTACACCAATTGTGTCGCGAAGCTCAGAGAGCACAACAACTTTTCCTTTATTTGCTGGTGCAAATAAATCTTCCATTGTTCGAACACCCTTAGGAAGTTTTTGGGTATTCCATCCAAAACCTGCAAAACCTGACTGCCAGGTAAGTGAGTATTGGCGGCCCTTGTCATATCCAACATCAGCTAGCACAGCACGTATGTTTGATTTGTTTGGCACATTAGCTGGATCTAATTTTTGTGCATAGCCCTGTTCAATAAACCTTGCTGCCATCCAATCAGTTGGTGAAACTATGTCATAACCAATATCTGAACCGATTGATAATTGTCCTTGCACCTTGCCATAAAAAGTATTGTTGTCATCAATTGCTTCTTCATATGTAACTTTTAAGCCACTTTGCTTTTCAAATGCGGCAAGAGTTGGATAAATCTTTGAATCCTCATCAAAATCTAAATACAGTGGCCAATTTGCCCAACGAACAATTTTTTCACTATCACTAACATCAACAATTGCTTTCACTCCAGTAGATGAACCAGTTCCACAAGCAGCTAATATTCCAGCTGCAGATACTGCTCCAACACCTGCAAATAAAGAACGGCGTGAGAGCTGGGCGCGAATTATTGCGCGAGCTTCAGGAGATATTGAGTTTATGTCTTTCTTCATTTTCTCTCTCTTTTCGTTTTTGTCTAAGGAGTTGGCGGAAGGTTGTGGGAAAATCTATCAGGCGTTTAGGTTAGTCATGACGTGTTTGATGCGGGTGTACTCCTCAAATCCATAGGAAGATAAATCTTTTCCTGTGCCTGAGTGCTTAAATCCACCGTGTGGCATCTCAGCCACCATAGGAATATGGGTGTTAATCCAGACGCAACCAAAGTCAAAAGCTTTGGCCATTCTCATTGCCCGGCCATGATCCTTAGTCCAAACACTTGAAGCTAGCCCATACTTAACGCCATTTGCATACTTAACAGCTTGAGCCTCATCGCTAAATTTTTGTACCGTAATAACTGGCGCAAATATTTCACTTTGAATCATTTCATCATCTTGTTTTAAATCTGCAACCACAGTTGGGTTCCAGAAGTAGCCAGGGCGCTTAATTGCAGTACCACCAGCAGTGACTCTGGCATGAGCTGGCACTCGATCTAAAAAGCCCTGCACGCGTGCTAGCTGATTAGCATTATTTACTGGCCCAACTAATACATCCTCATTTGGCATACCAACTTTGATCACATTTTTTGCCTGCTCAGAAAGTAAGGCAACTACATCATCATAAGCACTTGCCTCCACAATTACTCGAGTAGCTGCGGTGCAATCTTGACCGGCATTAAAGTAGCCTGCAACTGCAATCCATTCACAAGCGGCCTCTAAATTAGCATCATCAAATATTACAACTGGTGCTTTTCCACCTAGTTCTAAATGTAGTTTCTTTAAATCTTTTGCAGCACTTCCTGCTACTTCCATACCAGCACGAACTGAACCAGTAATTGAAACCATCTGTGGAATTTCATGCTCAACTAATGCCCGACCAGTATCTCGATCTCCTATTACAACATTTATTACACCCTCAGGAAGAAACTCCTGCATTAACTCCGCCATCCAAAGTGTTGAAACTGGAGTTGTATCACTTGGCTTTAGAACTACCGTGTTACCTGCAGCAATCGCTGGTGCCCACTTCCATACCGCCATCATCATTGGGTAATTCCATGGTGTTACCTGCGCACAAACTCCAATTGGTTCGCGGCGAATAAATGATGTGTGTCCCTTAAAGTATTCCGCAGCAGATTTTCCTTCTAAATTTCTAGCCGCCCCTGCAAAAAATCTAATTTGATCAAGCATTGGGCCAATCTCTTCTGCCCTGGTTACTGCAATTGGTTTACCAGTATTTTCTGATTCAATACCGATTAATTCTTCACTTCTTGCCTCAATCGCATCTGCAATTTTATTAATAGCTTTCTGACGCTCACCTGGTGTCGACTCTTTCCAAACTTCAAATGCATGCAGCTGCTGACTTCATAGCCTTATCAACATCGGATGCGTTAGAGACTGGAGCTTTAGCGAATACCTCACCAGTTGCTGGATTAATTAAATCTTGAACCTTATCTGAGGTGGCACTTATCTTCTTGCCATTAACAAAATTTTGTAGCGTCTTCAATTAATCACTCCTAAGATCTAGATCCCTGAAATGCTCGCTGGTAGTCTAGTTAGCACCGCTAGCTGTAATCAATACTTTTACTCGCTGATCTAGGAGTTGTTATCAATCTGTGATGCGGCTAATTGCCCACACGCGCCATCTATCTCTCGACCCCTGGTGTCTCGCACCGTAACCGGCACGCCATAGCCTTCTAGTATCTCAACAAAGGCTGCCTCATCCTCAGCTCTAGATGCTGTCCACTTAGAACCTGGAGTTGGATTTAATGGAATTAAGTTAACATGCGCATTTTTATTCTTAAGCATTCTGCCCAGTAAATCTGCTCGCCATGCTTGATCATTGATATCTCTAATTAATGCATACTCAATTGAGTAGCGCCTGCCGGTTTTAGCTTCATACTTATCAGCAGCAGCTAATACCTCTTTTACTTTCCACCTTGAGTTAACCGGAACTAGGCTGTCACGTAACTCATCATCTGGTGTGTGAAGTGAGATAGCGAGTGTTACCGGAAGATCTTCTGCAATTAGCTTTTCAATTCCGCTAACTAAACCAACCGTTGAAAGTGTTACAGATCTAGCGCCAATTCCTAAACCATCTGGCTGTGGATTGGTAATATTTCTAATGCTCTGCATTACTGATTTGTAATTAGCCATCGGCTCACCCATACCCATAAAAACAACATTAGATAACCGAGTTGGCCCACCTGGCATCTCACCTAAATCACAAGCCTTTGCTGCCATTACAACTTGAGCAGTAATTTCAGCAGCAGTTAAATTCCTAGTTAAGTCCTGCCTGCCCAGTTGCACAAAATGGACACTGCATTCCACATCCTGCTTGTGATGATATGCAAACAGTTGTGCGATCGGTATAACGCATTAAAACTGATTCAACTAAAACTCCATCGTGCAGGCGCCAAAGATCTTTTCTAGTCTTGCCACCATCGCAAGTAACTGAGCGAACTAATGTGAGTAATTTCGGTAAAAATGCATCGGTAAGGGGTGCCCTAAGCTCTTTAGGAATATCGGTAAATGATTCAATATCATCACTATGGTGAGTAAAAAAGTGCACCGCTAATTGATTAGCTCTAAACGCTGGTAATCCCAACTCTTCAGCTCGGGCTTTACGCTCTGCAACAGTTAAATCAGCTAGATGTATCGGGCTCTTCTTTTTAACAGCTGGTGCGTCAAATATTAATTCTGCCATCTATAAATACCGATTGATAAGTTCTAGTGCAAACCAAACAGCTGGGGCGGTAAAAAGTGCTGAATCTAATCGGTCCATAATCCCGCCATGGCCTGGTAATAAATTAGACATATCTTTAATAGCTAAATCTCGCTTAATGGCTGATTCAATTAAATCACCACAGGTAGCAGTAACTACAGTCATTAAACCAATACCAGCTCCGACAACCCAAGTAGTTTCAAAGAGTGAGTGAAAAATGAATGCTCCCCCAATTACGGCAGCAATTGCCCCGCCAATTAAACCTTCCCAACTTTTCTTAGGACTAATACTTGGCGCAATCTTATGTTTACCAATTAAAACTCCAACAAAATATGCAAAGGTGTCATTACAAGCAATTAATGCAACGAGAGCAAAAATTCGCTTTGCGCCATCGGGATGATTTGCTAGTAGTAAAATAAAGCCGCCTAGTAGGGATAAATAAAAGATAATAAATACTGCAGATGTTGATCTTTTAATAAAATCTTTTTGGCTAATTAAAAGCAATGTAAACATCAAAATTGGAATAGTAAGGCCAGCTGATACGGCCAGGCCTTGGGTATTTCCATTCCAAGTAGCAACAAGTAGAACAGTGGCTGCAGTCATTAAAACATAATCTGGTAATTCAATGCCGCCAGTTCGATAAGCATGAGCGATCTCACGCACACCAAGCATTATTACTACCCAGATTAAAGCAAAAAATAAAAGTGGTTCAGTGTTTATTGAACCAAAGATAAGTGCTAATAAAAATAGTGAAACTAAAATAGATGGAAGTAATTTGCGACCTGCGCGTTTGTTAATCGCATCATTTATCGCATGCAGGTCAGCCATCATTAAACCTCTAGTAACTCGGCTTCTTTGTGTTTAAGTAAATCATCAATCTTCGCAGTATGTTCGCCAGTGATTTTCTCAAGCTCTTTCTCTGCTCTGGCTAAATCATCCTTACCAACTTTGCCATCTTTTTCTAGTTTTTCCATTGCTTCTTTAGCTGCCCGGCGAATTGCACGAATCGCTACTTTAGAATCCTCTGCCTTACCCTTTGCCACCTTTATAAACTCTTTACGTCGCTCCTCCGTTAATTGTGGGAAGTTAACTCTAATCACTGTGCCATCTGAGCCAGGATTAACACCAAGGTCTGAATCTCTAATTGCTTTTTCAATTGCGGCCATAGCACCTTTGTCATATGGAGTAACTAATGCAAGACGTGCCTCTGGAACCTGCACAGTTGCAAGTTGTGAAAGCGGTGTACCAGTTCCGTAGTAATCCACCATTAATTTGGCAAACATTGACGGTTGTGCCCGGCCTGTTCTAATTGCAGCAAAATCTTCTTTGGCAACATCAATTGCCTTATTCATCTTTACATTGCACTCAGAAAGTGAGGTTGCTAGATCTGCCATGGCCTGCTCCTTTTAATTAATACAACTCTACTTGTGATTTACTGACTTATGAAACCAGCGTACCAACACTCTCACCCTTGACTGCCCTTTTGATATTTCCTTTACTTTTTAGGTCAAAGATAACAATCGGCAATTTATTCTCACGGCACAATGAAAAAGCTGCTGCATCTGCAACCGCGAGAGACTTACTTAAAACTTCATCATATGAAACACTCTCATACTTTTTAGCAGATTTATCTTTGCGTGGATCTGCGTCATAAACACCGTCAACTCCACTTTTTGCAAGTAGTAGCGCTTCTACCCCAATTTCAAGTGCGCGTTGGGCAGCAACTGTATCGGTAGTAAAAAATGGCATACCAGCACCTGCTCCAAAAATTACAACTCTTCCCTTTTCTAAATGTCTAATTGCTCGACGTGGTACGTATGGCTCTGCCACCTGTCCCATTGTGATTGCAGTTTGTACTCTAGTTTCAATTCCTTCTTTTTCTAAAAAATCTTGAAGTGCTAAGCAATTCATTACCGTGCCAAGCATTCCCATGTAATCAGCTCTGGCCCGATCCATGCCACGTTGTTGTAACTCTGCGCCTCTAAAGTAATTTCCACCACCAACAACAACTGCAATTTCTGTTCCGCCTCTAACCACATCTGCAATTTGATTGGCTATATCGTGGACTACATCAGGATCTACACCGATGCCTTTTTCGCCACCGAAGACTTCACCAGATAATTTAAGGAGCACTCTCTTATAACCTTTACGTGGCATGAGCGCTCCTTTAATTAATTTGTATGGAAAGTTTACTGACCTACGCGGAATCTATTAAAGGCAGACACGGCTGTCTTTGCCTCATCAAGGATTTGTTGAACAGTTTTCTTTGCATCCTTAGCAAAAGCTTGCTCAAGGAGAGATACCTCTTTCACAAAGCCAGTTACTCGACCCTCAACAATCTTTGCAATTGAGGCTTCAGGCTTTCCTTCACTTCGAGCGCTTTCCTCTGCCAATCTACGCTCCTTGGCAATCTCATCAGCTGGAACCTGATCACGGCTAACAAATAATGGCGCAAAGGCAGCAATATGTTGAGCAATATCTTTACCAACAATTTCAGCTGCATTTTTTAACTGAACTAAAACACCAACTTGTGGTGGAAGGTCTGGAGATGTTTTGTGCAGATAAAGAGATACTGGTGAACCAGTTAGAACTGAGATTCGTTTAACCTCAATCTTCTCGCCCAACATAGCATTTCCCTCATCAACTAACTCCTGCACAGTTTTACCTGATGCAAGTTTTGAAGGTAGAAACTTATCTAGCTCACCGATTTTTGATGTCGCAAGATGATTTAAAAGTTCATCAGCTAAAGCTTGAAACTTCTCACCCTTTGCTACGAAATCAGTTTCACAATTTAGTTCAAGCATTACTCCAAGATCACCTTCAGCTTTTGCAGTAACTAAACCGTTTGAGGTTGCTCTTCCTTCGCGCTTGGTAACACCTTTTTGTCCCTTAACACGAATGATCTCTACCGCTTTTTGGTAATCACCACCGGCTTCATCAAGTGCTTTTTTGCAATCAAGCATTCCGGCAGCGGTCTGCTCTCTTAGTTTTTTAACATCCTCTGCTGTGTATGCCAATTAAGCACCAGCAGTTTCAGTTGGTTCTTTAATTAAATCTTTTTCCCAATCAGCAAGTGGCTGTTCAGCAGTTTTTTCTGCCGCAGCAGCTGCTTCAGCAGCAGCTTTGTCAGCAATCTTTGCTGCTTGTGCTGATCTAACCTGTAATCCGGCAACAATTGCATCAGTCATTACCCGAGTTAAAAGGGCAATCGAGCGAATCGCATCATCATTACCAGGAATCTTGTAATCAACCTCATCTGGATCACAGTTGGTATCTAAGATTGCAATAACTGGAATACCAAGCTTTTTAGCTTCAGCAACAGCTAGGTGCTCTTTCTTAGTATCAATAACCCAAATAGCTGCAGGTAGCTTTGTCATATTACGAATTCCATCAAGGTTCTTATTTAACTTCTCTCGCTCACGGCGAAGAACAAGTAACTCTTTCTTTGTTAAAAGTTGATCATTAGCGGTCTCAAGAGCCTCAAGCTCTTTAAGCCGTAGCACGCGCTTATAAACTGTTGGGAAGTTGGTAAGCATTCCGCCTAACCATCTCTCTGTTACATAAGGCATTGAAACTCTGGCAGATTGCTCTTTGATTGGCTCATGTGCTTGCTTTTTAGTGCCAACAAAAAGTACGTGGCCACCCTTTGCAACTGCATCTTTAATAAACTCATAAGCACTATCAATAAGGGCTAGATGATTGTTGGATATCGATGATGTAGATGCCATTGCGCTCAGTAAAGATATAGCGCTTCATCTTTGGATTCCATCGACGAGTTTGGTGACCAAAATGCACACCACTGTCGAGAAGTTCTCGCATTGTTACAACTGCCATGACGGCACACTCCTTTTCGCTCAATTTTTACTAACAACTTTTAGTAAGAATGAGCACTCGGTTTGTGATCTAGCAACTTGCTAGATCCCTAGCATCTAGAACCGAGTAGTTATTTCTAACTACACCGAACAGGTCCGTAAGTTATTAATTAGTAATTAATTAATCACTTTAAGATGCGTGAAGTCACAGAACTTTCATTCCGTGCTGAGGTGAATCCTACCTGAACTTTTATGGCCGAATTTCCACACCCTTACCGGGTTTATATGCGGGGAATTGAATGAATCAACCAATATTGGCCAGTGAAATACACCTATCTACTTACTAGCCTAGTTATTGGGGTAATGGTTGGTATTTCAATTGGAAATTATCAAAATATAAATTGTGAAAAGACTAGTAACTCATACTGCTCACCACTTGATACCTCAAACACCCGCCGAAGCTTTTAACTCTGCAGATAGTAACTTTGCCAGGTATGGCTTTATCTGCCACTGACTTAACATCTGCTGATATCTATCTTTATCAATATCAGAGGAGCTTTGATTAGTTTTAACCGCTCTAATTAAAATATTACGCGCGGTGTGCTCTCCCCCAATAAATTCGACAATATCCACCCGATAGCCAAGTAATTTTAGGATTTGCGCTCTAAGTGAGTCAGTTATTAAATCCACTAACCGCTCTTTAACTAGCCCATTTTTTGTTAACAGTCCCCATGGTTCTGGGGCTTCTTTAATCTGAGTTTGTAGCTCATGCATGCAACATGGTGCTGCCATGATTACCTTGGCATTGTTTTTAATCGCCCAATAAATAGCATCATCGGTTGCAGTATCACATGCGTGGAGCGCGATAGCGATATCAACTACTTGATTAGGGGTATCAGAAATTTTGGCAGCAATAAACTTGGCCTCTACTTTTAGTTTCAAGGCTACTTTTTCATTATGTTCTTTTGATTCATCTCGCTCATCAACACCAAGAATTGAGACTTTTTTGTAATTATCTTTTAAAAATTCACCTACTGCAAAGGTTAAATATGCATGCCCACAGCCAAGATCAACAACAGATATCTCATCTTGCTTTAATAGCTCAGCGTCTAATGTTTGGCTGATTAATCTTAAAAACTCATCAACCTGCTTATATTTATCCATCTTACTAGGTTTAATTCGCCCTAAAAGATCTGACATATCCAAAGCTTTAAACACTTGATTACTCTCAAGCAGCATTCGCTGCTTCTGGCGATCATGAGAGAGATCTCTGCTTAAATTCACTTTGCTAACTGAAACTAGCGCCTCATCTTTTTTTGAGATTCGCACCTGATATGACTCAGTTTGAGTATCAACTACTAAGTTGGCATATCCGCTGCTAAATAATTGAGTAAAATTAAAATCTATCTCCACATTTTTAGTTATATCTTTCTTGCCATCACTTGAAATAATTTGCCACTTAAGCTCTTCTTTAATTAATACTGGCTTAATATCAATTCGCTCAAACTCTGTTTGCATATTACGCCGCCGCCCAGAAAGGACTGCTCTAACAAAGTGCTCAGATTTAATCCTTTGATCTAATTGCGCAACAGCAATGCCTAGTTCAATCTTCATGTACTAATTACGCCCTTGGGTGTGCTTGTTTATAAGCTGACTGCAAACGCTCAGGAGAAACATGTGTATAGATCTGAGTTGTTGCTAAAGAGGCATGACCTAATATCTCCTGCACAGTTCGCAAATCTGCGCCACCTTCTAGCAAATGCGTAGCTGCGCTATGGCGAAGTCCATGTGGTCCCATTGAAGCACCAACCGCTTTCATTGCTTCATATACAACTTCACGAACAGTTCGCTGATCAATTCTTTTCCCACGTGAACCTAAGAAGAGGGCATCTTGTGATGATTGGTTAGCAAATTCACCTCTACTTTTAGTTAGATAATTATCAATAGCAGCCATTGCTGGTAAACCAATTGGCACAACTCTTTGTTTATCACCTTTGCCAATAACATTTAAAGTATTTCTTGACCTATCAACATCGCCAAGGTTTAAGCCACATAATTCTGAAACTCGAATACCAGAGCCGTATAAGACCTCAACTAAAGCTAAGTCTCTAATGTTTAAAGCACTTGGCTCCTCGACCGACTTAACTTCAAGTGCTTTAAGAACTGTGGTGGCCTCTTCAACATTTAAAACCTCAGGTAATACTTTATGTGGTTTTGGTACGGCAAGATTTGCGCCTAAATCTGAAGTGAGCCAACCATTTGCTGCTGCCCAATTAGTAAATGCTCTCATTGAAACGATTCTTCTAGTCAAAGTTGATCTTGCAACACCGGTACTTTGAAGATTAGCAAGCCATGATCTGATATGTTCAATTTCTAATTGATTAAACTCAACAATTCCTAGTTTGCTCATATGTTTTAAAAATGACTCTAAATCTGTGACATAACCCCTTATTGAGTTATCAGATAAATTTCGCACCATCGCCAAGTGCTCTTCATACTGGGTGATAAGTGCAGCGGACATGATCAGCAGATTACTCGGGTTTGCGCCCTTGCCTTAGTAAGCCATAGGTAACCGCGTCATCTAATGCCATTGCTGAGGCTGCAATTACGTTCTCATGAACGCCAACTGTGCTCCATTCACCGTTTCCATCACTAGTCTCAACTAATACTCGAGTTACAGCGCCGGTACCAAGGCGTCCTTCTAAAATACGTACTTTGTAATCAGTTAACTCAAGTTTTGAAAGCTCTGGATAAAACTTCTCAAGACCTTTTCTAAGTGCGTTATCAATTGCATTCACAGGACCATTTCCAACACCTTGGGCTGAAATCACTTCACCCTTCGCACTTATTTTTACAGTTGCTTTTGAAGTCACATTACCTGATTCATCTTGATGAACAGTTGTTTGCCAATCTTCAATGGTGAAAAAACTTGGCCGCTTTCCCAAAACCTCAGTGCGAAGTAGTAATTCAAATGAAGCATCCGCTGCTTCAAAGGTGAAGCCTTTACCCTCAAGATCTTTAACCTTCTCAACTACTCTACTTATTAAGTTTTTATCCCCACCTAAATCAATACCAAGTTCAACAGATTTAAGTTCAATTGAAGCTCTACCTGCCATCTCAGAGACCAGCATTCGCATGTCATTACCAACAGACTCAGGTGTTTCATGTTGATACATCATTGGATCTACCTTGATTGCAGAGGCGTGAAGTCCTGCTTTATGAGCGAATGCGGATGTGCCAACATATGGCTGGCGCGCACTTGGCGCAACATTTGTAATCTCAGCAACAGCATGAGAAATACGAAAAGCTTCTTGTAATTTGCCGGCAGGTAATACTGTTTTATCTTTTTTTAACTCAAGATTTGCAATTATGTTCACTAAATCAGCATTACCAGTTCGCTCACCATAACCATTTAAGGTTCCCTGCACATGAGTAACTCCAGCAGCAATAGCAGCTAGTGAGTTAGCAACAGCGCAACCTGTGTCATTATGGCAATGAATACCAAGGCGAGCCTTTGATGCGGTTAAAACTTCATGAACAATATTTGATAACTCATCTGGGAGCATGCCGCCATTTGTGTCACATAGTGCTACGACATCAGCACCAGACTCTGCTGCAACTCTAACTACCTCAAGTGCGTAAGCCTTATTTGAAAGGTATCCATCAAAGAAATGCTCTGCATCTAAAAATACTCGCTGCCCACTTGCTTTTAAAAACTTAATTGAATCTGCAATCATGGCTAGGTTTTCATCTAAGTGTGTTTTAAGGGCTAGATCCACATGTCGATCATGGCTCTTTGCCACCAGCGTTACCACTGGTGCTTTTGAATCAACTAACGCGCGAAGTAATAAATCATCGGCTGCTTTAACGCCGGCACGTCTTGTAGCACCAAATGCCACAAAGGTTGCATTTTTAAGTTTTAATTCTGTTTGGGCTAATTTAAAAAACTCAGTATCTTTTGGATTTGCGCCAGGCCAGCCGCCTTCAATAAATCCAACACCTAGATCATCTAAATGCTTAGCGATATTTAATTTATCGTGGACAGAAAGATTTAATCCCTCTTGCTGGGCGCCATCGCGAAGTGTGGTGTCATAGATATGAAATGAATCATTAATTGTCATTAGATAACCCGTTTATTCCAGCCATGCTTATCACGGGTGCTGCCATGTTGAATTCCAAGTAGACCAGCACGGATCTGATTTGTAATCGGTCCAGGCTTTCCATCACCAGTTTGCCAGGTGCCATGAATACTTTTAGCAGCTCCAACAGCTGAAACAACTGCGGCAGTTCCACAAGCAAATATCTCAGTTATTTCACCAGATTTAACACCATCTCGCCAATCATCAATTGAAATCATTGTTTCCTCAGTTTTAAACCCAAGGTCATTTGCTAAAGTTAAAATTGAATCGCGAGTAATTCCTGGAAGTAATGTGCCAGTAAGTTTTGGCGTCATTATCTTGGCATCTTTACCACTTCCCTTAATGAAGTAGAGATTCATGCCACCCATTTCCTCTACCCACTTGCGTTCAACTGCATCAATATACGCAACTTGATCACAGCCCTCTTTGGCAGCTTGTTTTTGCGCAAGAAGAGAAGCCGCGTAATTTCCACCGCACTTTGCTTCACCAGTTCCACCAAGTGCTGCTCTTACATACTCTGTTGAAATCCAAACTGTTACTGCCTTTTCTGCATTAAAGTAAGCAGCAGCTGGAGTTGCAATTAATACATAAGTTGCATGATTTGATGGCCTAACACCTAATCCAACTTCAGTTGCAATCATAAAGGGGCGTAAATATAAAGATTCACCAATCTTTTTTGGTACCCAATCTTTATCAGCTTTAACTAACTCCTCAACAGTTTGTACAAAGAAATCAACTGGCATTTCAGGGAGAGCAATACGGGCAGCAGACTTTGCAAATCGTTTTGCATTTGCCTCTGGTCTAAACAATGAAACGCCACCATCAGGTTGGGCATAGGCTTTCATACCTTCAAATATTTCTTGGCCGTAGTGAAAAACCATAGTTGCAGGATCAAGAGTTAATGGACCATATGCTTGTAACTTTGCATCTGACCAGCCAGTATCTTCACTCCACTGCGCAATAACCATGTTATCGGTGTAGTACTTACCAAAACCTGGCTCTAAAACTTTCTTAATGCGCTCATCTGCAGCAACTGGATTTGTGTTTGGGTTACTAATTATTTTCATGCCACACCCGCTACTAAAGCTTGACCGATCTCTGTTGTTGAACGTTTTTTATCACCGCGGCTTGCAAGATCTCTAGCAACAGCTGACTCAACATCATTGGCAGCCTTAACCTCACCTAAATGATTTAGCATCATAGAAATTGATAATACCGTTGCTGTTGGATCAGCCAAGTTTTTTCCAGCAATATCAGGTGCGCTGCCGTGTACTGGCTCAAACATAGATGGAAAAGCCCCAGTTGGATTTATATTTCCACTGGCAGCAAGACCAATACCACCACAGATTGCAGCTGCAATATCGGTGATTATGTCGCCAAATAAATTATCAGTAACTACTACATCAAATCTCTCAGGGTTAGTCACAAAAAACATTGAAGCAGCATCAACATGTAAGTAGTCGGTAGTAACTTGCGGGAAATCCTTTGCAACCTCACTAAATACTCGAGTCCAAAGTCCGCCTGCTCGAGTTAGTACATTATTTTTGTGCACTAAGGTCAATTTCTTTCGTGGGCGTAATTGAGCGCGATTAAATGCATCTCTGATAACTCGCTCAATACCTTTATAGGTATTAATTGATTCCTCAATTGCAAGCTCTTTCTTTGTACCTTCGTCCTTTATTGAGCCGGCACCAACATATAAACCTTCAGTACCTTCTCTAACTACAACAAAATCAATTCCTTTATTGTTAGTAATTGGTGAGGTAACTCCTGGAAATAATTTTGCAGGTCGTAGATTTATGTAATGTTCAAATGCAAACCGTAGTTTAAGTAATAATCCACGTTCTAAAACTCCACTTGGCACAGTTGGATCACCAACAGCTCCAAGTAAAATCACATCAGATTTTGCAATCTCTGCCATAACAGAATCAGGCAAAGTTTCACCAGTTTTGTGCCAATAGGCCGCGCCCAACTCATAATTTGTCTTGTTAAAAACTAGATCATATTTTTTAGCAACCGCATCTAAAACCTTAAGCCCCTCACCCACAACTTCAGGCCCAATGCCATCACCAGCAATTACTGCTAAATTAAAATTCTTCATTCGCTCACCAAATTAACAAATCTGACAAGTGATGCACCGGTCTCTTTAGTAATGACCTCTATAACTTCCTTTGGAATTACTGAATCCACAGTAAGTGCCATCAAGGCCTGTCCGCCTTCCTGGGTACGGCCAACCTGCATATCAGCAATATTAATTTTTAGTTTTCCAAGAGCGTTTCCAACTACACCAACGACACCAGGAACATCGGTATAGCGAAGAAATAACAAATTATTTGTTGGCTTAAGATCTAGATCTAACTTATCTATTGCCACAATCTTTTGAATCTGCTTAATTCCCATCAGTGTTCCACTAACAAAAACCTGACTGCCATCAGCGCAAGCTGCACGTACCGAAACTAAATTACGGTGATCAGGACTTTCTGGATCCGTCATTACTGCAGAAGTTACGGATCGCTCTGCGGCTAAGTTAGGCGCATTCACATATGTAACATCCTCACAACCCATAGCAATTAATCCACCCTTTAATGCACTAGTTGAAAGAACTGAAACATCTAGAGCAGATATCTCACCTCTTACCTCAACATCGAGTGAAACAATTACATCACTTGCTAATGCAGTTGCTACTTGAGCTAACTTCTCAACAAGTGGCAATGCTGGGCGAACTGCTTCATCAATTACGCCACCCTTAACATTTACAGCATCTGGCACTAACTCACCAGATAGCGCTTTACGAACTGAAACTGCTACTGCAATACCAGCTCGCTCTTGTGCTTCATCCGTTGATGCACCTAAGTGCGGAGTTGCAACCACATTATCTAAATGTAAAAAGTGGTGAATCTGTGCACGGCTCTGTGGCAAATACATCAAGACCAGCGCCTGCAACTTTGCCATTTTTTAATGCTTCATAAAGAGCAGTCTCATCTAGTACGCCACCTCGAGCAGCATTGATAATTCTTACAGTCGGCTTAACTTTTTTAAGCGCATCAGTACCAATCAAATTAGCTGTCTCTTTTGTTTTAGGAAGATGAATAGTTATAAAATCGCTAACTTTTAGTAACTCATCTAATTCAACTAACTTAACATTTAATTGCGCAGCTTTTGCCGGCTGAAGGTATGGATCATAAGCAACGACATCCATGCCAAACGCTTGCATACGGTGTGCAACTAATTGCCCAATCCGACCAAAACCAACAATTCCTAAGAGTTTTTTCAAATAATTCAGCCCCTGTGTATTTAGATCTCGCCCATTTACCACCCTTAAGTGCGGCGTGAGCTGGTGAGATAGATCTGGCAGATGCAAGAAGTAATCCAATTGCAAGCTCTGCAGCAGAAACAATATTTGAAGTTGGTGCATTAACAACCATTACACCAGCAGCCGTGGCTGCTGGAATTTCTACATTATCTAAACCAACACCAGCTCTTGCAATTACTTTTAATCCTTTTGCTACAGATATTGCCTCTGCATCCATCTTGGTAGCAGAACGGATTAATACCGCATCTACTCCTTTAGATAATGCAGCCAATAATTCACTTCGATCAGCGCCATTACAATTGCGCACCTCAAAGTCAGGTCCAAGCGCATCTAATGTGGCCGGACTTAACTCCTCAGCAATTAACACAACTGGTTTAGCCACGCGCTGCAGTACCCTCCTTGTAATCATCTTTGTTACCAGATTTAACCCATGACATCATTTTGCGAAGATCACGGCCAACCTGTTCAATTGGGTGAACTTCACCTTTTGCCCTTAGAGCTTTAAATTCTGGAGCGCCCGCATCCTGATCATCAATAAATCGCTTCGCAAATGCACCAGATTGAATATCGGCAAGCACAGCTTTCATATTCTCTTTAACACTTGGATCAATAACTCTCGGACCTGAGATGTAATCGCCATACTCTGCTGTGTCAGATACTGACCAGCGTTGCTTAGCAATTCCACCTTCATACATAAGATCAACAATTAGCTTTAGCTCATGTAAACACTCAAAGTAGGCAACCTCTGGTTGATATCCTGCTTCAATTAAAGTTTCATATCCATACATAACTAATTGTGATGCACCACCACAAAGAACTGATTGCTCACCAAATAAATCTGTTTCACACTCTTCTGTAAAGGTAGTTAAAATTCCACCAGCACGAAGACCACCGATTGCTTTTGCGTATGAAAGTGTGATTGGCCAAGCATCTCCAGTTGCATCTTGCTCTACTGCAACAATTACTGGCACACCGCGTCCAGCTGAGTACTCACGACGAACTAAATGCCCTGGTCCCTTTGGTGCAACCATACAAACATCAACTTTTGCTGATGGTTTGATGTAGCCAAATCTAATGTTAAATCCATGGCCAAAAAACAGAGCGGCACCATCTTTAATATTTGGTTCAATTGACTCATTGTAAATATGGCGCTGAACGTGATCTGGGGCAAGAAGCATTACAACATCAGCACCTTTAACTGCATCGGCAACTGATGCAACCTTTAGGCCCTCAGCTTCAGCTTTTGCTCGTGACTTTGAATCTTTTGCCAAACCAACTACAACATCAACACCGCTATCGCGTAGGGATAGAGCGTGTGCATGTCCTTGAGATCCATAGCCAATTACTGCAACCTTCTTAGATTGAATAAGTGCTAGATCTGCATCTTCATCGTGATACATCGTTGCCATGTATTTCTCCTTCGGTTTGTTGGTTTAATTAATTTTGATAATCAGCTGTAGAACTATTTGGGTCTGACTCGTTAGCAGTTCCCATGGTGCTAAGCGTACGGTCTGCCAAGGTGTGATCCCCTCGCTCCAGTGCCACTAAGCCGGATTGAACTAACTCACGAATTCCATGTGGTTTTAATTCGGCAAGCAAAGATTCAATTTCAGAAGATTGACCAACTGCTTCAATTGAGATTGTGCTCTTTGATTCATCAGCGATTACAGCTTTGTGCTTATTAACCACCGCTTTGGCAGCAGCGGTATTTGCCACCTTAACTAATAAAATCTCGCGTTTTAATGAACTCAGAATCCTTCATCTCGGAAATTCCAATTACATTTACTAATTTAAACAACTGAGCACTCACCTGATCAAGCGCATGCCCTTCTAAATTTAAAACAATAGTCATCCGTGAAACCTTTGGATTCTCAGTCTGTCCAACTGCAAGAGAATCAATGTTGTAACCACGGCGAGAAAATAGTGAAGCAACTCGTGCAAGTACGCCAGGTGAGTTTTCTACTAAAACGGCTAATGTATGAATAGCCATTACAACTCCTGTGAATCCCAGACAGGCGCCATTGATCTGGCAACGGTAATGTCATCATTTGATGTTCCAGCAGCCACCATTGGCCAAACCATCGCATCACGGTGAACATTAAAATCAACTACAACTGGGCGATCATTAATTGCCATTGCCGCCTCAATAGTTTTATCTACATCCTCTGGTCTCTCACAACGCAAACCAACACAGCCCATAGCTTCAGCTAACAATTTGAAATCTGGAACTCTCTTTGAATGCAGATCAGTATTTGAATAACGTTGGTTATAAAACAGCGTCTGCCACTGGCGAACCATTCCGAGTGATTCATTATTAATTACGGCAACTTTGATTGGAATATTATTTAGCGCACAAGTTACTAACTCTTGATTAGTCATTTGAAAACAACCATCGCCATCAATTGCCCAAACAGTTGTATCTGGTGCACCAACTTTGGCGCCCATTGCAGCTGGAACTGCATAACCCATAGTTCCTAACCCACCTGAGTTAAGCCAAGTTCGTGGCTTTTCATAACCGATAAATTGTGATGCCCACATTTGATGCTGGCCAACACCGGCGGTAAAGATTGTGTCTGGTCCTGAGATCTTGCCAATTCTTTCAATTACATACTGTGGTGATACTGAACCATCAGATGGTTTGTCATAACCAAGTGGAAACTTTGTTTGCCACCCATAAACCTCATTAAGCCATGGAGTTAAATCTTGTGATTCTTTAGCAAGTGCTGCTTTAGTCACTGGATTTAGCGCAATTAAAATATTTTTTAGATCACCAATAAGTGCAACATCAGCATGACGATTCTTACCAATCTCAGCTGGATCAATGTCGGCGTGAATAATTTTGGCATTTGGTGCGAAGGTGGACAACTTACCTGTTACTCGGTCATCAAAGCGTGCACCTAAAGTAATTAACAAATCTGCCTTTTGTAGAGCAGTTACCGCCGCTACCGTTCCGTGCATACCAGGCATACCAAGATGTTGTTTATGTGAGTCCGGAAAAGCACCACGCGCCATTAATGTTGTAACAACAGGGATACCAGTTATTTCAGCTAACTGCATTAACTCTTTATTTGCATTTGCCTTAATTACACCGCCACCGACATATAGAACTGGTTTTTTTGATTGAGTTATTAAAGCTGCTGCATCTCTAATCGCCTCGCTCTTTGGCTCAACAACCGGGTTATATCCAGCTAGAGAAACGTTTTTTGGATAGTTAAAAGTAGTCTCTTTTTGTAGCGCATCTTTTGCAATATCAACTAAAACAGCGCCAGGTCTACCCGTACTTGCAATGTGGAAAGCCTCTGCAATCGCGCGCGGAATATCTGCTGGGTCTGTAATTAAATAATTATGTTTTGTAAATGGCATGGTAATGCCACGAATATCTGCCTCTTGAAAAGCATCGGTTCCAATTGCCGCCGATGGTACCTGTCCTGTTATTGCCACAACTGGAACTGAATCCATCTGCGCATCAGCAAGTGGTGTAACTAAGTTTGTAGCCCCTGGACCTGAAGTTGCGATACAAACTCCAACGCGCCCAGTTACTTGGGCATATCCTGTTGCTGCATGGCCTGCGCCTTGTTCATGTCTAACTAATATGTGTCTTATTTTTGAATCAAAAATTGGATCATAAGCAGGAAGGATGGCACCACCTGGTATGCCAAACATGACATCAACACCAGCAGCTTCAAGTGCGTTAACTAAACTTTGCGCACCATTCATCTTGCTCATCTCTTCCTTTCCTAATTCGGCCTACTAAAGCAAAACCCCTCAGTTTTATCTGAGGGGTGCGAACTAACTTTTTCTAGTTAGCGCGCACGCTCAATAATCACTACGACCACTGATGTGATCGCAATTTGTGAGATAAGTGAGCTCTTCTTCATGGCATTAGTATCGCAAGTAGTGCGTGCACTAGTCAACTCCTGAGATTGTGATCTCAATATTTGAGCCTACTTAGATAACGAAAAAGTATTAATCACAGACCGCGCCCTTTGCGGCGCTACCAACTAATTTTGAATACTTGGCCAATACCCCACGGCGGTATTTATGTGGGATCGGTTTAAAGTTTTTCTTTCGCTCATTCATTTCTTTCTCATCAACTAATAAATCTAATGTTCGCTTTTGGGTATCAATTCTCACGCGATCACCATTTTTTACAAATGCAATTGCTCCACCATCAACAGCCTCTGGTGCAACATGGCCAACGCAAAGTCCAGTTGTACCACCTGAGAATCTTCCATCTGTAATTAATAAGACTGTCTTACCAAGACCAGCACCTTTTATCGCGCCAGTAATCATTAACATCTCTCGCATACCAGGACCACCTTTTGGTCCTTCATATCTAATTACTACAACATCTCCGGCAACAATTGAGCCATTCTCTAACGCATCCATCGCTGCCTGCTCGCGCTCGAATACCTTCGCTGGTCCTTCAAAAATATCAACACCTACTCCGGCTGTTTTACATACCGCACCATCGCTAGCGAGTGTGCCTTTAAGAATTGTTATGCCACCACTTACTGCAAGTGGATTCTTTACTGCTTTAAGAATTTCACCATCTGCATCAGGAGGATTAACATCTTTAAGATTTTCAGCCATAGTTTTACCTGTAACAGTTAGACAATCACCATGGAGTAAGCCAGCATCTAGTAGTGCCCTAAGAATTACTGGAATTCCACCAACCTTGTCCACATCAGTCATTACATACTTACCAAAAGGTTTTAAATCACCAAGTAATGGAACCTTTGAACCAACTCGATGGAAATCTTCAAGGGTTAAATCAACCTCAGCTTCATGAGCTATTGCTAAAAGGTGAAGAACCGCGTTAGTTGATCCGCCAAGTGCCATAACAACTGTGATGGCATTTTCAAATGCCTTTTTAGTTAAAATCTTTCTAGTAGTAATCCCTTGACGAATTAACTCAACAACAGCTGCTCCAGATTTAATTGCGTAATCATCACGACGTCGATCAATTGATGGAGGTGAAGCTGATCCCGGCAGTGATAGACCTATTGCTTCACCAACTGCTGCCATTGTGTTAGCGGTATACATGCCACCACATGCACCCTCACCTGGGCAGATCGCGCGTTCAATTTTATCTACTTCTTCTTCAGAAATTAAACCGCGAGCGCACGCTCCCACCGCCTCAAATGCATCAATGATTGTTACATCTCTACCATCTACTTTTCCAGGCATAGTTGAACCTGCGTAAACAAAAACACTTGCAACATCCATACGAGCGGCCGCCATCATCATGCCGGGCAATGACTTATCACAACCGGCGAAGGTAACCATCCCATCTAATCGCTCTGCTTGCATAACTGTTTCAACAGAATCGGCAATAACTTCACGTGAGACTAAAGAAAAATGCATACCTTCATGGCCCATTGAAATTCCATCAGAGACTGAGATAGTTCCAAATTGCATTGGGAAACCACCCGCTTCAATTACACCTTTCTTAGATGCTTTAGCTAAACGGTCAAGGGATAAATTACATGGCGTAATTTCATTCCAAGAAGATGCAATGCCAATTTGTGGCTTAGCAAAATCTTCATCTTTCATACCAACTGCTCTAAGCATGCCCCTAGCTGGTGCACGCTCCATGCCATCAGTTACTAAGCCAGATCGCGGCTTCATTTTATTTGTAGGCTTTTTATCGCTCATGAGATTAGTTTATTGCCCTAAGTGTTTTAGTAATAGTTCACGCACCTTGGCGGCATCAGCTTGTCCACCTGTTGCTTTCATCACTGCGCCAATTAGCGCACCGGCTGCAGGAATATTTCCCTCTCGCACCCGCTGGGCAGTCTCTGCTTGCGCAGCCACTGCGTCAATGATCGCTTTCATAAGTTGTGAATCATCGGAGACAACCTTAAGTCCTCGCTTTGTGATCACATCAGCAGGTGAGCCTTCGCCTGCAATAACACCTTCCACAACTTGACGAGCTAATTTATCGGTTAATTCACCCTTTGAAATTAACGCAATTACTTCAGCAACATCTTTAACTGATATCAACTCTGTTGCTAAAACAGATCGATCATTTGCAATTCTAGATATCTCACCTAACCACCAACTACGAGCTTTAGTTGGATCAGCACCTAGTAAAACTGTCTCTTCAACCGTGTCTAGTAATTCGGCGTTAACCATCGCTGCCATCTCTTTATCAGGAACTGACCAAGAGGTTTGTAATCTCTTTCTACGGTCTGCTGGTTTTTCTGGCAATGTTTTTTTAAGCTCTTCAATCCATTTTGCATCTGGCACAACTGGTACTAAATCTGGCTCTGGAAAGTATCGATAATCTTCGGCCTGCTCTTTAGATCTACCAGGACGAGTTTGACCACTCTCTTCTAAGAAGTGACGGGTTTCCTGAATGATTCGCTCACCATCTTCTAATCTGTTTGCTTGTCTAATCACCTCACCAATTACTGCCCGCTCAACGGAGCGCAGTGAGTTAACATTTTTTGTTTCACTTCTTGTTCCTAATTTTCCGCTCTTAATTTGCGCAAGAGATAAATTAACATCACATCTAAGTGAGCCTTGCTCCATCTTTACATCAGAGACTTTAAGCCCACGCAAAATATCGCGCAAAGCTGCCACATAAGCACGTGCTACTTGCGGTGCATACTTTCCAGTATCTGGCACAATCTTGGTAACAATTTCAACTAATGGAATTCCTGCTCGGTTGTAATCAAGTAGTGAGTACTCAGCTCCATGAATTCGCCCAGTTGATCCACCAACATGAAGTGATTTACCGGTGTCCTCCTCCATATGAACTCTTTCAATTTCAATTCTAAAAGTTTTATCACCCTCATCGGTTTGAATTTGAACATCCAAGTAGCCGTTTACACATATCGGTTCATCGTATTGAGAGGTCTGAAAATTCTTTGGCATATCTGGATAAAAGTAATTTTTACGAGCAAATCTTGAATACGGCGCGATTGAACAGTTAAGTGCAAGACCTATAAGAATTGTGCTCTCAATCGCTCTTTTATTTACAACAGGTAGCGCGCCAGGCAGTCCAAGACATACTGGGCAAGTTTGTGTGTTTGGTGATGCACCAAACTCGGTAGCACAACTACAAAACATCTTTGATTTAGTGTTTAACTCAACGTGAACCTCAAGACCTAAGGTTGGTTCATATTTTTCAATTACTTGATCATAATTTAAACTCATTTTGAACCTACTAGCTTTGGCGCAAAATCTAAGATCGGCTTTCCCCATTTAGATAATAAGGCTGCTTCAAGGGCGCCTCCTACTAAATACATCCGATCATCTTTCATTGCAGGTGACATAATTTGAAAACCCACTGGCAAATTATCTTCCGCCGCTAGGCCACATGGCAGGCTCATGCCACCAATGCCAGCCATATTTACTGGAATAGTTGCAATATCATTTAAATACATTGCAAGTGGATCATTACTTTTTTCACCAATTTTAAATGCAGTAGTAGGCGCAGTTGGTGAGACTAGAACATCACACTTAGTAAAAGCCGCGTCAAAATCTTGTTTAATTAAGGTTCGAACCTTTTGCGCTGAACCATAATATGCGTCATAGTAACCAGAAGATAATGCATAGGTTCCTAGAATAATTCGCCGCTTAACTTCACGGCCAAAGCCTGCTTGCCTTGTTAAATTCATTACCTCTTCCGCACTTTTAACACCATCATCACCTACTCGCAAACCAAAGCGCATTGAATCAAATCTAGCTAAATTAGATGAGCACTCACTGGGCGCAATTAAATAATATGCAGCTAATGCGTACTCAAAATTTGGACAAGATACCTCAACAATTTCAGCGCCTAACTTAACTAACTCAGCAACTGCTTCCTTAAACTTATCTTCAACACCTTTTTGATAACCATCACCAGCTAATTGCTTAACTACTCCGATTTTCATTCCCTTAACATCTAGCTTTTTAGCAGCTGCCACCACATCAGGAACCCCCTGATTAATGCTGGTTGAATCCTTATTGTCATACCCTGCAATCTCTTGATGTAGTAAAGCTGTATCTAAGACTGTGCGAGCACAAGGCCCTGCTTGATCAAGGGATGATGAGAATGCAACTAAGCCATAGCGAGATACACCGCCATAAGTTGGTTTAACGCCAACTGTTCCAGTAACAGCTGCTGGTTGACGAATTGATCCACCAGTATCTGTACCAATTGCAAGTGGTGCTTCAAATGCGGCAAGGGCAGCTGATGATCCACCACCGGAGCCACCAGGAATTCTTGTTAAATCCCACGGATTATGAGTTGGTCCATAAGCTGAGTTTTCAGTAGATGATCCCATTGCAAACTCATCCATATTTGTCTTACCCAAAATAATCACACCAGCATTTTTTAATTTAGTCACAACCGTTGAGTCATATGGTGGTCGCCAACCTTCTAAAATTTTAGAACCACATGTAGTTGGAATACCTTTTTGTGTCATTACATCTTTAAGAGCTAGTGGAACTCCAGCAAGTGGAGATAGCTTTTCCCCCGCTGCTCGCTTTTTATCAACTGCTGCTGCTTGAGCAAGGGCGCCTTCTTTATCTAAATATAAGAATGCATGAACATCTTTATCAACCGCTGCGATTTGCTCATAATGCTGATTTGTTAACTCAACCGCGCTAATCTCTTTTTTATTAAGTGCGGCCGACATAACCGAGGCGTTATCTCTAACACTCATTACGCTTCACCTAAAATTTGTGGAACTTTAAATCTTCCCTCATCCATTGCCGGTGCACCAGATAATGCTTCGGTCGGAGTCAGGCTTGGAAGAACAACATCTTCCCGAGTTACATTATTTACTGCAAGTGGATGAGATGTTGGAGCTACATCAGCAGATGCCACTTCTTGCACTCTTGCAACGGCTCCAAGAATTACATCCATCTCACCAGCTAAATGATCTAACTCATCATCGCTCATAGTGATTCGAGCTAACCTAGCTAAGTTTGCGACTTCATCGCGAGAGATTGCGGCCATAATTGGTGAGTATAACTGGTGTTAATTCACTCGCGAATCTGACCGTTTCCGCTAACAATCCAAGTTGTAGTTGTCATTTGCTCAAGCCCCATTGGACCTCTGGCATGCATCTTTTGATTTGAAATACCAATCTCTGCGCCAAAGCCCATCTGCCCACCATCAGTAAATCTAGTTGAAGCATTAACCATAACTGCGGCGCAATCATTTAATGTTGTAAACAGCGAGATAGCATCTTTATCTTCTGCAACTATCGCCTCAGTGTGGTTAGTACCATATTTAGAGATGTGATCAATCGCTGCCATTACATCACTGACTTGTGCCACATTTATTTCCAGTGTGCCGTATTCAGTTGACCAAGATTTCTCAGTTGCTAAGTTAGCTTTAATATTTAATTTATCAGCAATACCTTTACTCTTTGCATCAGCATTAATTATTACAGCAGACTTGGCTAGGGCATCAAGTGCTAGAGGTAGAAACTTATCTGCAATATCTTGATGAACTAACAGAGTCTCAGCAGCGTTGCAAACACTTGGCCGATCACACTTAGAATTAATTAAGATTGCAATCGCTTTATCAAAATCAGCTGATTTATCAACGTAGACATGACAAACCCCAGCGCCAGTTTCAATTGTTGGCACAGTTGCTTCATCAACTACAGATCTAATTAGAGCCGCACTTCCTCTAGGAATAACTAGATCAACTAAGCCACGAGCTGTAAGTAGCGCAGTTGCGGTTGCTCTATCCGTAGATGGGATTAATTGGATGATCTCTTCTGAAATTTTAGTACTTGTGATTGCCTTTTTCATTACTTTAATAAGCACTTCATTACTGTGCGTAGCAGTAGATGAACCACGAAGTAGCGCTGCATTTCCTGACTTAATTAAAATTACGGCAGCATCAACAGTTACGTTAGGACGGGCTTCATAGACCATACCCACCACACCAAATGGCACAGACTTTTGCTTTAGGTTTAAACCATTATCTAAATTTCTTTCAACTAATACTCGTCCTAGTGGATCGGGTAATTTTGCAATATCTCTAGCCGCCTGCGCCATCGAAGTTATTCTCACTTTAGTAAGTAGTAATCGATCTTGGAGTGATTCATTAATGCCAGCTGCTTTTGCAGCTGCCATATCCTGTTGATTTGCAGTTAAAATTAAATCTAAATTTTTTTCAAGTTCATCTGCGATATTAAGTAAAATTTGATTACGCTCACTCGCTGTTGAGTTAGCTAGCTTTCGGGCAGCTAATCGAGCACGCTTTGCAATCTCTGCAATCATCGTGGTGGCGTCCATGACCTAAGCCTACGGTCAATTAGGCTAGGGATGTGCGACGATTATTTAGAGTCCTTAGAAATACCGTAATTTCACTACTCCTCTTATATGTGGCGCTATTTGTGTTCACTAAAGTTATTCACTACCCCGAACCAATTGCTGCGATTAAATTGGGATTAGCACCAGCCTCAAAGACTCCGACACTTCTGCCATGGCATGTGATTGATCCAGCTGCTAAGCCGATTGCTATTCCAGTTGCTTCTGAAAAAATGCCTGCAGAAATTATGTATAAAGGAACATCACTAGCCTTTAATCAATTTTTAAAGCAAACCGATACCAACGCATTCATTGTTTTCCGAAATGGAGTTATGACATATGAATGGTATAAAGATGGCGTAACTCAAAGTACACAACTTCCTTCTTACTCTGTTGCCAAAACAATGACATCAATCATGATTGGTCAATTAATTTCGCAAGGAAAAATTAAAGAAAGTGATAAATTTGTTACCTATTTTCCAGAATTAAAAGCAGGAACTAGTTTTGATCTAGTAACGATTAAGCAATTACTTGATATGCAGGCTAGGTGTGGGTGTTAGTGATAATTACCCATCTGGTCCAAGTCAGGCTGGGGTGTAGCAATTGCGCAGATGTATGCCTCAACTGATGTTGATTGGTTTTTAAAAAATAATCGTAAGATGGCATTTGAACCAGGATCTAAATCAGAATATCGAAGTGTGGATACACAAATGCTTGGCATGATAATTAAAAAAGTGACTGGCAAAAAAGTAGCCGATTACTTTAGCCAAAATGTTTGGCAGCCAGCGGGTGCTAAATATCCTGCTACCTGGAATGTGGATCGAATTGGTGGAACCGAAAAGACTTTCTGTTGCTTTAATGCCTCCGGTATTGATTACGCCAGGATTGGTATGTTGTTTTTAAATGGTGGATACGCCGGCCCAAATAAAATTATTGATAAGGCTTGGTTAAATCGCCTAACTACCCCAGTAACAACTTTAGATCGCAATTGGGGTTATGGTGCACAAGTTTGGCATCCATATCCAAATACAAGTTTAATGTTAGGGCTACATGGCCAATTTGTATTTATCAATCCAGAAAGTAGAACTGTGATTGTTAAGTTAAGTGATAATCCAACTGATTCTGATCATGAAAGTGATACTGCAAAAGCACTACTTGAGATATCTAACCTAAAGAATTAATTAGGTAGGAAGTAAGTTCCGATTTCTTCACCAGCTAATGCCTTTGGTAAATCAGATAATTTAGTAAGTAACATCCCAATTCCAGCTGCTGTAACAAGTTTTGCTGCTTCAATTTTTGTCACCATTCCACCGCTACCAACTCCAGCTGAGCCAATGCCTCCAATAGATTTAGCATCTATTTTTGAGATATCACTAACCTGATGAATCGCTTTTGCACCAGGCGTTGCTGGATTAGCGTCATAGAGACCATCAATATCAGTGACTAATACAAGTAAATCTGCTTTTAGTAAATTTGTAACTAATGCTGCCAAGCCATCATTATCGCCAAATTTAATTTCTTCAGTTCCAACAGAGTCATTCTCATTGATAATTGGAACAACACTTAACTTAAGCAAAGAAAGTAGAACTTCTTTAATATTCTCTACATGCTTTGCCTTTGTAATATCATCTAAAGTGATTAGAACTTGAGAAGTTGTTATTTTAAATCGATTAAATGATTGGGTATATCTAGCCATAAGTAAGCCTTGTCCAACTGATGCAGCAGCTTGTTGGGAGGTTAGATCTGTAGGGCGAGAGTTAAGTCCAAGGGGTGCAAGGCCGGCAGCAATAGCACCGGATGAAACAACTGCTACCTCTTTACCTTCACTCTTAAGTTTTGCGACAACATCAACTAATTTATCAATAGCGGAAGGATCTAAATTGGCACCGGCTTTACCAGTAAGTGTTGATGAACCAACTTTGATAACAATTCGCTTAGCTGCGCTGATATTAACGGACATCTTCATCCACTCTTGGCGTTTTAGGATTGGCTACATTGTACTCCCACTGCATTTCAATTTCGTCATCACTTAATTGATCAATGTCATCTGTTAATAAATCCATTCGCCAAGGTGTTGAAAGACGAAGATCTTCTCCTCTAGGACCTGCTAATAATTCAGCACCTGCCTCAATTGATGGCTCCCAATCAAAGATAACCGCTTCATCCCCTGAACCAATTCTTACTTCATCTCCAGCTTTAGCACCGTTTTTAAACAACTCTTTTTCCACGCCATATGAAGCAAGACGATCTGCTAAATAACCAATAGCTTCAGCATTTGCAAAATCAGTTTGCTTAACCCATCGTTCTGGCTTATCACCTATCACATTAAATGTGCCATCTTCATTTGCAATTACAACGAAACCAGCATCATCAACTGCAATTGGCCTAAGCACAATTCTGGCCACCTGCTCCTCTTTTTGAGCTTTTCTAACCTTTTGAATTATCTGCGCCATTGCATAAATTAACTCCTGCATACCCTCTCGGCTTGCAGCGGAAACTTGAAATACTGGAAAGCCACGAGCCTCTAAAGTTTTTTCAACCATATCTGCCATAGCTTTACCATCTGGTAGATCAATCTTATTTAGCGCAATTATTCTTGGTCGATCAGATAGACCGCCATACTCTTTTAATTCTTCTTCAATTACATCAAAATCTTTAACAGGATCACGATCAGTTTCAAGTGTTGCGCAATCTAGAACATGCACTAACGCAGCACATCTTTCAACATGGCGCAAAAACTCATGACCTAATCCTTTACCTTGACTTGCTCCTGGAATTAAGCCAGGTACATCTGCGGCAGTAAAGCGAGTTTCACCTGCCTGAACAACACCAAGGTTTGGTACCAATGTTGTAAATGGATAATCGGCAATCTTTGGTCTGAGCCGCTGACATTGCTGCAATTAAAGAAGATTTACCAGCACTTGGATATCCAACTAAACCAATATCTGCAACGCTCTTTAACTCTAGAAATAATGTGCGAGTCTCACCTGGTTCACCTAAGAGTGCAAAACCTGGCGCACGTCTTTTTGAGTTTGCTAGGCCTGCATTTCCTAGCCCACCTTTACCGCCTTGGGCTGCCATAAATCTTGTGCCATAACCAACTAAATCTGCAATCACATTTCCGTTAATGTCTTTAACTACTGTGCCATTTGGAACAGAGAGAATTAAATCCTTGCCCTCAGCTCCATTGTTAAAATCACCAGCGCCTTGCTTACCATCTGTTGATTTGCGATGTGGTGAGTGGTGAAAATCTAAAAGTGTGGTGGCGTCTGGATCCACTACTAATACAACATCCCCACCTCGCCCGCCGTTTCCACCATCTGGTCCACCTAGTGGTTTAAATTTTTCGCGGTGTACAGATACGCAACCATCTCCACCTTTACCAGCATCAGCATGCAGAGTTACACGATCAACAAAGGTTGCCATGTGAACTCCTTTCGCTATTTATTAATCAAATAAAAATGGGCCCGCAGATAGCGGACCCATAATTAAATTCCGCTGGGATTATGAAACCGGAAGAATATTTACTACTCGACGACCGCGAGCGCGACCAAATTCAACTGATCCACCAGAGAGTGCGAATAGTGTGTCATCTTTACCGATTCCGACATTCTTTCCTGGATGAAAATAGGTTCCGCGTTGGCGAACTAAAATCTCGCCGCCCTTAACTACCTGACCGGCAAATCTTTTAATGCCAAGGTATTGAGGATTTGAGTCGCGACCATTACGTGTGGAGGAGACACCCTTTTTACTTGCCATCTTCTTTCACCTGCCTTAGTTAGTAGTTACTTATTAATTTCAGTTATTTTAACGCGAGTAAGTTGTGAACGAAAACCTTGACGACGACGGTAGCCAGTCTTATTTTTGTAACGAAGGATTGCAATCTTTGGTCCCTTTTGTTCAGCTAAAACCTCACCAGTTACCTTAACTGAAGCTAATGCTTTTGGATCAGCAGTTACATCTGCGCCATCTACTAGCAGAACTGCAGGAAAAGTTACCTTTGCGCCAACGGCAGCATCTAAGCGATCAACTACAAGAGTTTCACCAACTGAAACCTTCTCTTGTCGTCCGCCTGCTTTAACAATCGCGTACACCGTGTGCTCCTTCTAGTTATTAACCAAGATCATTACTTATCAATCTGGCTAGATGGATAAGGGTAGAGATTGATTCGGTTAGGGTCAAATGCGCGGGTTAATTGGTTGAAATAACCCCAGTACTCACAGCCCGACGACCTTTTCGCCGTCCTGCTGCAACAACTGGTGCCACTTCAACTGTTTCTTCCTTATTATCAGTAGTTTCAATATCTGAATCCTCATCATCTGAATCATCGGTCATCATCTGAATCATCGGAATCATTATCAGAAACTGCTTTACTAGTTTTTGAATAACGCTGATCTAAATCTTTTTCAAGTGCAACCTTTTTTACTGGCTCACTATGGATATGAATTCCGCGACCACCACAACTCTCACATGTAGTTGAGAAAGCTTCAATTAATCCTTGACCTACTCGCTTACGAGTCATTTGAACCAGGCCAAGAGATGTTACTTCAGCAACTTGGTGTTTAGTTCTATCTCGTGCCTAAGCACTCAACTAACCTACGAAGTACTAATTCACGGTTTGATTCCAGTGTCATATCAATAAAGTCGATCACAATAATTCCGCCCATATCGCGCAGGCGAAGCTGGCGAGCAATTTCCTCGGCCGCTTCTAAGTTATTTTTTGTTACCGTCTCTTCTAAGTTTCCACCCTTACCAATAAATTTACCGGTGTTAACATCGATAACAATCATTGCTTCAGTTCGATCAATAACTAAAGATCCACCTGATGGTAAGTAAACTTTGCGATCAAATGCCTTTGCAAGCTGCTCTTCAACTCGGTTTTCGGCAAATATGTCTCGGTTGCTACTCCATTTTTCAATCTTGCTAGCAAGCTCTGGGGCAATATGACCAATATAGTTTTGAATATCATCCCAAGCTTGATCACCTTGTACCAACATCTTGTTGAAATCCTCATTAAAAATATCTCGGATTACTCGAACAGTTAGATCTGGCTCACCATATAAAAGTGATGGGGCAGAGGTACTTGAATCATTTGCTTTCTTTTCAATATCGTCCCATTGTCCTTTAAGGCGCGCTACATCTCGCTCAAGCTCTGCCTCAGGTGCTCCTTCAGCTGCTGTTCTAATAATTACACCAGCTTGTTCTGGAATTAAATTCTTTAAAATACCTTTCAAACGATTACGTTCGTTATCAGGTAATCTGCGAGAAATTCCACTCATACCGCCACCTGGCACATAAACTAAATATCTACCTGGTAGAGAAATCTGGCTAGTTAATCTGGCACCCTTTTGACCAATTGGATCCTTAGTCACCTGAACTAATACAGATTGGCCACTCTTTAAAACATGTTCTATTTTGCGAGGGGCGGTATCTGATAAGCCATGAGCATCCCAATTAACTTCTCCAGCATATAAAACTGCGTTACGGCCCTTACCAATATCAACGAAAGCCGCTTCCATAGAAGGTAATACGTTTTGTACTTTACCTAGGTAGACGTTTCCAACATAGGAAATATTGCTATTGCGGTTTACATAATGCTCAACCATCACTTCATCTTCAATAATGGCAATTTGAGTTCGATCAGCAATTTGTCTTACCAACATACTGCGATCAACAGCTTCACGTCTTGCTAAAAACTCTGATTCAGTAATAACGCTGCCACGTTTGCGGGTGAAATCTCGACGCTCACGTCGATCCCCACGGTCGCTGCGATCAAATTTATTGCGATCACGACGGTTAAAGCTTTTACTTTCAGTGCGAGCTTCTCTAACGCGAACTGGTCTTACCTTAACAACGGTTAGTACGCCATCTTCTTCAATCGTCTCACCAGGTGTTACACCTTCACCACGCGCCCTGCGCCGGCGTCGTCTTTTATGGGTTACGCCATCACTTGCTTCACCTTGATCAGTCGTGACTTGTGAATCATCTTCACCATCTGTTTCAACCTCTTTGCCAGTTCTACGTCTTCCTCGGCCGCCACGGCGGCGGCGACGACGAAACTCTTCACTTTCACCCTCACTACTTTTAACCTCAGCAGTTTCAGTGGCTTTGCTAGTTTTAGTTGCAGGTGCGGCTTTACTTGCTTTAGTAACCGGGGCTGCTTGAAATAATGGAACTGGAATAGATCCAGCTTTTTTACTACTCTTTTTATCTTCGCCCTCTACCGCTTTTTTGGCAGCGCGCTTACGTGGTGCTTTAGGCTCATCGGCCATATAAATCAAATCCTTTTCAAAAATTTAATTACTGCAGTTTTGCAGTATCTCTTTCAATACTTTTTAATTAATTCCTATTAATTATGCTAAAAATATCGACGCTGTCGCTGCGAAGGCTCTTTATCCTCGCGCGGACTTGCGTGGGATAAGTATCGCAGATCTATGGCAATACGCCAATTCACCTTATTTTAAGCGTGTTAACGGCTTCGGGCATGCACATTTTGTAATAAGCCAATACCAATTAAATTAGCAAACATTGATGATCCACCATAGGAGAGAAATGGCAGTGGCACACCCGTCATCGGCATTAACCCCATTGCCATACCAATATTTTCAAAGCTTTGGAAGATAAACCAAGCTATTACGCCAATGCAAACTAGCCTGCCAAATAAATCACGGCTTTGCCGGCAAATAGCAAATGCTCTAATAAATATTAGTAAATAAAGAAATAAGATTAATGAGCAACCAACAAAACCTAGCTCTTCACCAGCTACTGTAAAAATAAAGTCTGTTTGCTGCTCTGGCACAAATCGACCACTAGTTTGTGGTCCTTCAAATAAGCCTTTACCGAAAATACCGCCTGAGCCAATTGTGATTCTAGATTGGCGTATCTGGTAACCAGTTGCTTGTGGATCTGAAGTTGGATCAACAAATGATTGCAAACGAGCAACTTGATAATCAGAGACTGCCCCAGTTTGAACTGCTGTAAAGCCACCAATTACTGCAAGTAATAAAAGCCCAACTACCCAAATTGGCCTAGCGCCAGATACACCGATCATTGCCACAACCGCTGCTGAAATAATAAGTACTGTTCCTAAATCAGGCTGTATCACAATTAATAGAACTGGAATGGCTGCAATTGCTAAAGCTTTAATAACATCTAGATCACTTGGATCATTCTGTGCTTGATCACGATCTGATAGCACCATAGCAATACCAACAATGATGGCAATTTTGGCTAACTCAGCAGGTTGTAATTGAAATCCACCCGGTAGTGAGATCCAGGCACTGGAATTATTAACCTCTTCACCAATACCTGGAATAAACACTGCTATTAACCCAATAACTGAGATTAACCAAAGAATTGGTGCATAGGCCCGAAGTAACCGATAATCAATTAAAGTAGTGCCATAAGCAAGTAAGCCACCAATTAAAATATTAAGTATATGTCGCTTTAAGTAGTACTCGGGATCTAAATTATTTGATCTAAACCACTCTCTAGTCGCCGCGTAAACTAATAATGTACCAATTAATAAGAGAGCAGCGACCGCTAGATTAAGTGTTAAATCAAAGCGAGAAAAAGTTGATCGACCTTTACTTCTGAATTTAATTAAACTACTCACTTTAATTTCACCCCGCCAACCTTTACTCCAGTTAAATCAACCTTACTAGCTGCAATCTTTAGATCAACCTTAGCGATATTAGTTGGAACTCCATTTGGAAAGACCGCCTTGTTAGGATCAACTTTATTACCAGTTACTCCAAATAAAGTTGAGTAAATATCCCTTACTCCAAGTCCAGATGTTGATGCACCAAATCCTCCTTGGCTAACCATCATTACAACTGCATATGTTGGATCTTCCGTTGGCCCATAGGAGGCAAACCAAGATGTGTCATCTTTAGCACTACCATTTGGATTTCTACCAAAGACTTCAGCAGTTCCTGTCTTTCCACTTACTGCAACTGGAAAACCTGAAAATACACTTGCGGCAGTTCCGCGGGTAACAACCATTCGTAGTGCACGCTGAAGGAAATCCCAGGTGCTTTGCTCCTCTTTAATAACATCAGCGACTTCTGGCTTAAATTCTTTAATTACTTTGCCATCGGTATCAACTATTGCCCTAGCAACTTGTGGTTTGTAATAAGTTCCATTATTTGCAATTGCTGCATACATCTGGGCTAATCTAATTGGAGTAACTAAAGTATCTCCCTGACCAATTGAAAAGTTAACCGCATCACCAGCTCGAACCTTGTTGCCATCAAGACAATTCTCCCTGGCAATTTCAATTAAATATCGAGTTAAATCCTGCTTCTTCGCTCGCTGTTGATAATTGCAATAGAAATCTTTATTTTGCTCATACCAATTTTGCTTCCAAGTGCGATTAGGTAGTCGACCACTTAATTCACTTGGTAAATCAATTCCGGTAGCTTTACCAACTCCAAAGGCTTTAGCGGCGTTGAAAAAGTAATCATTTGCCTTTGATTTTGGCTTAAGACCGCCATCTCTTACCCATTCATCATAGGCAATTTGATACCAGAGTGAGTCACAAGAAATTGCAAGACCAACATCAAGTTTTATTCGGCCAGCTGCAACGCTATCAAAGTTTCTAAAGGTGCGAGTTCCGATTTCAACCGATGCTGGACAATTATATGAACCATCTAGTGGATACCCTGCATTTGCTGCTGCAACTACTGAGACTGATTTAAAAGTTGATGCTGGCGCAAATAAACCTTGCAGCGGTCTAGATAAAGCTGGCACACCTTTTACTTCACTAAATAGATCCTCTGCCTGCTTAACTGTTAAACCTTTTTGCCAAATTTCTGGCTCATATGTTGGATAAGAAGCCATGGCAAGTACTCGACCAGTTTTAATTTCAAGTACCACTGCAGCACCAGAATCTCCCCTATAACCAGATGCCCTTGCGCGTTTAACTGCTGCCTCAAGTGCCCGCTCAACTCCTGACTGTAACTTGGCATCAATATTTGTTACTAGATTATTTCCAGCAATTGCTTGGATATTTTTCGATTCTTTTGTGACAACTTCTTTGCGATTAACTAAAAAGGTTCTAACTCCGGGTGTGCCGCGTAGATACTCGTTGTATTGAGTTTCAAGACCGGTTTTTCCAACTACCTCACTTCGGTAGTAGTTCTTAGCAGGATCTTTAAGATCCTCATCAGTTACAGATCCAACGTAACCTAAAACATGTGAGACATTTTCACCCTCTAATGATGGGTAACTTCTAATTGGAATAGATGCAACATTAACGCCAGCAAATTGATCAGAGTTCTCCATAATCTTAAGTGCCACATCTTGGGATGCTCCACCGACTAGTGGAATTGGCTGATATCTAGTGCCATTCCAACATCCGGCTCGATTATTTACCGGTAATTCACCACATAACCGAGTGCGTTGATATATATCAGCATATTCAAGATTAAATAATGCAGCTGTTCTGCTAAGTACCGTAGCTCCTTTATCAGCTTGCTTATCTAATGTGCTTCGGTCAATAAAAACCACAAGTCCAGGTAAATCAACTACTAAAGGTGAGCCGTTTATATCGCTAATCGCCCCACGAATAGCGGGTGTAACGATATCTCGGCTTTGGATACTAATTGCTGCCTCTTTATATCTACCGCTTTCAAGTACTTGTAAATAAAATAATCTTCCAAATAATGCAAAAAGTAATGAAAAAACCAAACTTTGGAAAACAATTAAACTAATTTTAGATCGCTGGCTCATACTCGTTCCCGATTAGTCAATAACATCTTTCGCACTTTAAGAATAAGTGGCATAAAGATAGGAGTGATTAAAAATGTCCAAATAAAGTTAGCAAAAATCACTAATAGATTTCGAAATAATCCTCCGTTATTTTGCCCTAATAAAATTCCAATTACGACAAAAATGAGCATTGAAACTGATGCAGCTACGCTTACTAAAGAAGCTAAGGCCAGCGGCCTATCATTGAAATCACCAACTGATTCTCTGTTTACTGAGAACAGATAACCAATAAATGTCATTGCTAAGGCCCACTGACCAAACGGCGTCTGAGCAGATGGTGATAGATCCATAATTAAGCCACCAATAAATCCAAAGACAAGTGAACCAGTTCTATCCTCTAGCGATAAGACAACCATAAGAGTTGCGATATAAAGTGAAAATCCACCAATTGGAAAGTTAATCCGAGATATCAAGGTAGTTTGAATCAGGAAAACTAGCAATAGAAATAATGAGGTATTTAAAACTCTAACGCTACTCATGTTATTCGCTTGGTGAAGGAGTTGGAGTTGGTGTTACATACACAGTTGCCGTAGGCCTTGGCTTTGGTATTAATGAATCCCTTGGATCACCTTTAGCTGCGGCAGTCACAACAGCAACTATGCTAATTTTTTCTAAATTTGCAGAACTTTCTACGTCAGCATTTTGAGTAATTGATGAAGCATTGCTATTCACGCTAACTACAAGACCAACTGGCACTCCTGGCACAAATGGTCTATCCCCAGAACTACCCCTTGCAACTAATGCATCACCTACTTTAATTTCACCGGTTGCATCAAGGAGTTGTAGTAAATAGGAAGTGCCGCCCTGACCAGAAACCACACCAATGCTCTGAGTGCCTGCAATTCTCACACCCACCTTAAATGTTGGATCACTCATTAATAAAACAATTGAGCTATTACTAGTCACAGATTTAACAACGCCAACTAAACCACTTTCAGAAATTACCGTCATATTTTTTGTAATTCCAGATTGACTTCCAACATCTATTGTTACTGTTTCTTTAAAGGTTGCAGTTGAACCCCGATTAATTACCCGAGCTGCTACCACTTTATATCCACCACGACCGGCAAGATCTAATACATTTTTAAGTTGGTTAAGTTGGTTGATCATATCTTCATCTAATATTTGATTGGTTTTTAGTAATTCAATCTGCTTATTTAATTCAGTAATCTGCTTCTTAGATTGACCAAAGTTTCGAACATCACTTGCAAAATCACCAACTGGTGAAAACAATTTAGTAAACAAGTTTTCAACTGGTGAAATAACAGTTGAAACACCTTTTCTGATGCCGCTGGATAAATTAACGCCACGAAGATCTAGTGTGATTAGAAATAGTGAGGAAACCAGTAATAAGACTAGTAATAGCCGCGAACGATTACCGCCGCTACTAGCCACAAGTAAACTCCCTTATAAATTAACGACGAGGTTCAGAGATTAAAACCTTCTCTAAGGCTTCAAACTCTTCAATACATTTTCCAGAGCCTTCTGCAACTGCTTGCAGTGGCCGTTCTGAAATATGAATTGGCATGCCAGTTTCATGGCGCAGTCTCTCATCTAGGCCGCGCAGTAATGCTCCGCCACCAGTTAAAACAATTCCTCGATCCATAAGATCACTAGCTAATTCAGGTGGAGTCTTATCTAGTGTGTTTTTAACTGCATTAACTATTGCTGTAACTGGCTCCTCCAGTGCTTTTCGAATATCTGCAGATGTGACCAAGATTGTTTTAGGTAGTCCAGTTGCAAGATCGCGTCCGCGAATTTCTGCATCTGGCTCACCTGGTAGCGGAAATGCTGATCCAATTGCCATCTTTATCTCTTCAGCTGTTCGCTCACCTAGAAGTAGTGAGTATTCACGCTTAACCCAATTAATAATTGATTGATCTAACTCATCTCCGCCAATGCGGATTGAAAGTGCGGCAACTATTCCACCAAGTGAAATAACAGCTACCTCAGTTGTGCCACCACCAATATCAACCACCATATTTCCAGTTGGCTCATGAATCGGCAGATCAGCGCCAATTGCTGCTGCCATTGGCTCCTCAATTATGTAAACCTTACGAGCACCTGCGGCATAGCCAGCATCTTTTACGGCACGCTGTTCAACGCCAGTAATTCCAGATGGTACACAAACAACAATTCTTGGCTTTGCTAAGTAGCGACGTTTATGAACTTTTTGAATAAAATACTTAAGCATTCGCTCAGTGGTATCAAAATCTGCAATCACACCATCTTTAAGTGGACGAATAGCAACAATATTTCCAGGAGTTCTTCCAATCATTCGCTTTGCTTCAAGTCCGACAGCAAGAATTGCGCCAGTATCTTGATTGACTGCAACAACTGATGGCTCATCAAGAACAATCCCGCGCCCGCGCACATAAACCAAAGTATTAGCTGTGCCTAGATCTACCGCCATATCGCGGCCAATCCATGACATCCTGTTTTTTCCTTTAGCCATCTGTGCCTCTTCCTTTATTATCCTGAGTTAAATTCTAATTTCCGAAAAAAATCTTTATTTCACGAGCTGCAGACTCGGGTGAATCTGAACCGTGCACAATATTTTGTACAACCTTTGTTCCCATATCCCGTGCTAAGTCACCGCGGATGGTGCCGGCCTCTGCCACAGTTGGATCAGTTGCACCTGCCATTTTTCTAAACCCCTCAATTACTCGCTCACCTTGTGCCACCATTGCCACAATCGGCCCTGATGCCATGAACTCCATAAGTGGTTCATAAAACGGTTTGCCTTCATGCTCGGCATAATGCTTTGCAAGAATTGTTCGGTCAGCAGTTAACATTTTTAAATTAGTAACTACATAACCTTTGCGTTCAATGCGTGCAATAACTTCGCCAACTAAACCGCGTTTAACGCCATCTGGTTTAACCAAAATTAAAGTTTGCTCTGAACTCACTAATCTATTCTACGCATCTTTGGCTAAGGCTGAAAATTGGCTAATTTGGCCCATTCTTATCCCGTTGTGCGATAAGACTCGCCTTTATTGCCTCACCCCTGCGGCCAAGGAGTATTGCGATGATCCAAAGTGTGGTGAAAAGTCCTCCCATGTAATACATATGTGGAACAACTAGGCCATATCCAATTAAAAATATTTGCAGAAAACTTCCCAGTAAATACCCACCTTTGCGCTTTAAAAGTCCAGCATTGAGAATTAAAAGTATTGCCAGCACAGATCCGAAGATAATTTCATTTACAGATGCATCATCTTTTGCAATTAACAGCGCAAATCCCATAAGTATCGATTCCATAGTTAAGACTGCTGCTGCTAAAACTCTCACTTACCTACTCCTTTTAATCTGCTTACAAATCCTCTTGCTACACCTGCCGTAACAACAGAGCCTGTAATTAAAACAGCCCCTGGGCCATCACTTACCTGATTTGAAAGATTAACCTTCTCTATCGCATAGGTAATGGCGCCTTCTAAATCTGAGATGACCTCTATCTGCTCTGGCTTAAAGTATTTCACAGCAATCTTAGCAAGTTCACCTGAATCTAGCGCTCTTGGTGAATTACTTTGGGTTGTGATTATGTAGTCAACTGCTGTAGATAATTGCTGCAAAATGCCATCCACATCTTTATCAGCTAGTACTGCAACTACTGCAACTACTAAATGAAAATCAAATTCGGTGCTGATTGTTTTAGCAATTGCCCCTGCGCCATGTGGATTATGTGCTGCATCAATTATTACCGTTGGGTCCTGATAAATAATCTCACATCTACCTGGTGATTTAACCTTGCTAAATGCCTGACGTACTAACTCCTCATCTAACTTAACGCCAGCAAAGGCTTCAACTGAAGCTAGTGCAAGGCTTGCGTTATTACTTTGATGATCACCATAAAGTGGCAGATATATATCATCAATATCGCCATAGATACCTGCTAATGAAATTAGTTGACCACCAACTGCTAAAGATCGTTTTTTAACACTGAACTCAACACCTTCTCGAAATGGTATTGCTGAGACTCTGGCAACATTAGCCATTAACACCTTTGCCACCTCACTACTTTGGGCAGCTAAGACAACATTAGATTCTGGCTTAAATATGCCGGCTTTAGTTTGAGCAATTTCAGTCAGGGTATTTCCTAGATATTCCATATGATCAAAACCGATAGGAGTCATTACTGAAACCAAAGAGGATAAAACATTTGTGGCATCCCACTGCCCACCCATTCCAGCTTCAATAACACCAACATCTACTGGATATTCAGCAAAGGCAACAAAGGCCATTGCAGTTATCCCTTCAAAGTAGGAAATAGGAACTGGCTGGCGTGAATCAATTAAATCTAAATATAAGGCGATGTCATCATAAGTTTTGATCATTATTTGATCACTTATTGGCTGACCTTTAATGCTAATTCGCTCAGTAAATGACTCCAAATGTGGTGATGTATATCTGCCAACTCGATAGCCTAATTCGGTAAGTAACTGATCAATCATTCGTGCAGTCGTAGTTTTTCCATTTGTGCCTGCAATATGGATGCTTGGATAAGAAAGCTGTGGAGAGCCGAGTGCATCTAGTAAAGCAATTATTCGATCTAAGGTAGGTTCAATTTTATTTTCTGGCCAGCGTTTGTTCAACTCCTGCTCAATTTCATATAACCGATTTGGCGATAGCGAGCTACTCATTTACTTCGGAAGTTTTTCAAGGAGTGCGGTTAATCTATCAATATCTTCACTGGTTTGAGTAAGACGTAGCCTGATCTCACTGACTACCTCCATTGGTGCCTTTGCCATAAAGCCTTCATTATCTAATTTAACTTTTGCAGTATCACGATCTTTTTTAGCAGCTTCTAGGTCTTTAGTTAACCTAGATCTTTCAGCAACTAAATCAATTGCTCCTGTTAAATCAAACTCAACTATTACTTGACCAATTTGAGTTTTAGCGGTGAAGTTTGCGCTCTTATCCTCACACTTAAGGATATGGCGAAGGGATGGCTTCATAATCAGATAGACCAACTTTATCTAGACCAATAAATTTTGCAGAAATCTTTGCAGTGCTCTTAATGCCTTGATCATTTCTAAACCTGCGAACCTCAGTAACGATCTCCTGCATCATATTAACTAGTTCAACTGATTTTTGATCTTGTGAAGATAAATCAGATTTTGGCCAATCTGTGATCATTAGAGATTCTTTGCCAGTTAAATTACACCAAAGCTCTTCAGTAATAAATGGCATCACTGGATGCATCAGTCTAAGTACTTGATCTAATACTTCACCTAATACTCGCTGACTCTTAGCAGCATCATTACCAGCAAAAGTTGCCTTAGATAACTCTAAATACCAATCACATAAATCATCCCAGGTGAAGTGATAAATTAATTCACAAGCTTTTGCAAACTCAAAATTCTCAAATAATTCATCAGCACTTGCAATTACTTGATCTAGCCTTGTAAGAATCCAATTATCAATTGCATTTAAATCACTACGCTTGGCAAGTTCACCTTCTACTGTTGCGCCATTTAGTTTGGCAAATCTGGTGGCATTCCATAATTTAGTAGCAAAATTTCGAGAGCCAGCAATCCAATCCTCCGCCAGCGCCTGATCAGTTCCCGGGTTGGCTCCTCTTGCCAATGTAAAGCGAAGTGCGTCTGAGCCATATTTATCCATAAACTCAATTGGATCAACAGTGTTTCCCCGACTCTTACTCATCTTCTTACCAAATTGATCTCTAACTAAACCATGTAATGCAATTACATTAAATGGTTGCTTACCATCCATAGCAAATAAACCCATCATCATCATTCGAGCAACCCAGAAAAATAAGATGTCATAACCAGTTACCAACACTGAGGTTGGATAAAACTTCTTTAAATCATCAGTATCTGCTGGCCAACCTAATGTTGAAAATGGCCAAAGTGCGGATGAAAACCAGGTATCTAATACATCTGGATCTTGGGTGTAACCAGCTGGTGCTTGCTCATCTGGTCCACAAACAACAACCTCGCCATTTGGACCATAAAAAACTGGAATGCGATGTCCCCACCAAAGTTGGCGAGAGATACACCAATCATGCATGTTATCGACCCACTCAAAGTATCTTGGCGACATCTCCTCTGGTTCAATTTTTACTCGACCATCTCTAACCGCATCCGCTGCTGCTTTGGCAAGTGGTGCTACTTTTACAAACCATTGTTTAGAAAGTCTTGGTTCAATTGTGGTCTCACATCTTTGGCAGTGACCAACTGCGTGAACATATGGTCTCTTTTCGCTAACAACTCTTCCTAATTTTCTAAGCTCTTCCACAACCCCTTTTCTGGCATCAAAGCGATCCATGCCATCAAATTTTGTGCCAGTTCCCTCCATCACGCCATGTTCATTCATGATGATTACTAGCTCAACGCCGTGCCTCATACCCATCTCAAAATCATTTGCATCATGCGCCGCCGTTACCTTCACCGCACCTGTGCCAAAGTCAGGATCTACAAGTTCATCAGCAATAATTGGAATCATTCGATCAACAAGAGGTAGTAATACTTTTTTGCCAACTAAATGCTTATATCGCTCATCATTTGGATTTACTGCAACTGCGCCATCACCTAACATGGTTTCAGCTCTAGTAGTTGCAATCGTGATATTTACATCATCATCTCCATATTTAATAGAAACAAACTCACCAGAATCATCTTTATGATCAACTTCAATATCTGAGATTGCGGTCAAACACCTTGGGCACCAGTTAATAATTCGCTCTGCCCTATAAATTAATTCCTTTTCATACAACCGCTTAAATATTGTTAAAACTGCCTTACTTAAATTCGCATCCATCGTGAAGGCTTCGCGGTCCCAATCAACAGAATCTCCTAGCCTCCTCATTTGATCTAATATCGCACCCCCTGATTCCTCTTTCCATTGCCAAACCTTTTGGATAAATGCCTCTCGTCCTAAATCATGACGAGTTTTACCAACTGCTGCTAATTGTTTCTCCACCACATTTTGCGTAGCAATACCTGCGTGATCCATGCCAGGTAGCCAAAGTGCTTCAAAGCCTTTCATTCGCTTCATGCGTGTTAGTAAATCTTGAATTGTGTGATCAAGTGCGTGACCAATATGAAGTGAGCCGGTCACATTTGGTGGCGGAATTACAATTGTAAATGGTGGTTTTTTAGATTTGCTATCAGCTTTAAAGTAACCAGCATCTTCCCATTTTTTATAAAGACGATTCTCTATTTCAGCAGGAGTGAAGGTGGCAGCTAACTCTTTATTACTACCGCTATCTTTATTGCCACTCATAAGGGGTAATCTTAGGCACTTTTTTCTTCAGAACTCTTTTCACCCTTAACCGCACGTTTTGGTCCACCAGCAGTGCGAGGCACATAAGTTGGCGCCTCTTCTTTTCGCACTACCGCTGGAGTAATTACTACCTTTTCAATATCTTTACGGCTAGGTACTTCATACATCACAGCAAGCAGAGTCTCCTCCATAATTGCTCGAAGTCCTCTAGCTCCAGTTCCTCGCTTAATTGCAAGATCTGAAACTACCTCAAGTGCTTCAGTACTGAACTCAAGTTCAACCTCATCTAGATCAAATAATTTCTGATACTGCTTAACTAACGCATTTTTTGGTTCAGTTAATATCTGCATAAGCGCTTTTTGATCCAAACTTTCAACACTAGTCATGATTGGAAGGCGACCAATAAACTCTGGAATCATTCCAAATTTAAGTAGATCCTCTGGCATCGCGTCCCCAAAGATATCTGTCTTAACAATGTCATCACTTGTTTGTAGTTTTGCATTAAAGCCAACACCTGCTTTTCCTTTACGGCTTTCAATAATCTTCTCAAGGCCAGCAAAGGCACCGCCAACAATAAATAAAATATTTGTAGTATCAATTTGCAAAAACTCTTGATGAGGATGCTTGCGCCCACCTTGTGGTGGTACAGATGCGGTAGTTCCCTCTAATATTTTAAGCAGTGCTTGCTGAACTCCCTCACCTGAAACATCTCTAGTAATAGATGGGTTCTCAGCCTTTCTAGCCACCTTATCAATTTCATCAATATAGATAATTCCAGTCTCAGCTTTTTTCACATCAAAATCTGCTGCTTGAATAAGTTTTAGCAGAATATTTTCAACATCCTCACCAACATAACCAGCCTCAGTTAATGCTGTGGCATCTGCAATTGCAAATGGCACATTAAGCATCCTGGCAAGTGTTTGAGCAAGTAATGTCTTACCGCAACCAGTTGGTCCTAAAATTAAAATATTACTCTTTGATAACTCAACTGCGTCATCTCTCTTGCTATCTCCTGATTGCACACGCTTGTAGTGGTTATAAACTGCAACAGATAAAGATTTCTTAGCCTGATCTTGGCCAATTACATACTGATCTAAAAATTCAAATATCTCTTGTGGCTTTGGTAGCTCAGCTAAACCAAGGGAGGATGTTTCATTAAGTTCATCAATGATGATCTCATTACAAAGATCAATACACTCATCACAAATATAAACGCCAGGACCGGCAATTAACTTCTTAACCTGCTTTTGAGTTTTGCCACAGAAGGAACACTTAAGTAGGTCACCACTTTCACCAATGCGGGTAGTCACCGAAATTACTCCTGTTCGTTAGGGAAGTGAGATAAGGGTAGAACGAAGTAAGTAGTTACTGTGGTGAAATAAGACTTAAATCTGTTCGCTTATAGGCGAAATTAACTCTTTGCTTTTCCCTTACGCGTTGCTAGAACTTGATCAATAAGTCCATACTCAACAGCTTCAGCTGAGGTTAAAATTTTATCTCGCTCAATATCTTTAGCAATATCAGCCTGACTCTTCTTAGAGTGACGAGCTAGCATCTCTTCAAGTAATGTGCGCATTCGCAAAATTTCTTTTGCTTGAATCTCAATATCAGATCCTTGTCCGCCGCCTTCAGAGTATGGCTGATGAATTAAAATACGAGCATGCTCAAGTGCGTATCGCTTACCAGGGGCGCCGCCCGCAAGTAATACTGCAGCAGCAGAGGCAGCTTGTCCTAAACAAATAGTCATTACATCTGGTCTAACAAATTGCATCGTGTCATAAATTGCAGTTAACGCTGTGAAAGATCCCCCGGGTGAGTTGATGTAAATCATGATGTCACGATCTGGATCCATTGACTCTAAGGTAAGTAACTGCGCCATTACATCATTTGCCACTGTGTCATCAATTGCTTGGCCTAAGAAAATAATGCGCTCTTCAAATAATTTTGTGTATGGATCAAGTCTCTTATAGCCATAGCTAGTGCGCTCTTCAATTGTTGGCAGAATATAACGAGAGGTTATTTCATTTATTTTATTCATGTCTGCCTTCATCGTGAGGTTCCACCACTACCTGATACCTGACCAGCTGATTTAACAACATGATCAACAAATCCATACTCTTTAGCTTCAGCTGCAGTAAACCAGCGATCACGATCTGAATCTTCAGTAATTGTTTCTGCCTTTTGTCCGGTGTGAAATGAAATCAAATCAGCCATATTTTTCTTAGTAAAACTCATTTGCTCTGCTTGAATTTTAATATCAGAGGCGGTTCCACCAATTCCACCTGATGGTTGGTGCATCATAATTCGGGCATGTGGAAGTGCGTATCTTTTTCCAGCAGTTCCTGAACATAATAAGAATTGACCCATTGAAGCAGCAAGTCCCATTGCAACTGTTGCAACATCATTTTTGATGTATTGCATGGTGTCATAAATTGCCATACCAGCTGAGATAGAACCACCTGGTGAGTTGATATAAAGGTAGATATCTTTTTCTGGATCCTCAGCTGCTAGTAATAACATCTGAGCACAGATTGCATTAGCCATTGAATCTTCAACAACAGAGCCTAAAAAGATAATTCGCTCTTTAAGTAAGCGTTGGTAAACCTGATCATCAAGTCCGCCCATGCCACTAGCACTTGCACGTGGGGTATTACTTAGTTCCACTTTTATCTCCTTGTTTTAATACTGTCTTGACCTTAACAATCTTTTACCAAAAATGCTTCCCGGTTTAAGCCTGATGTCTGTTCGCCTTAAGCGATTATTTCTCTGCTACCGCAGGTTTAGGAGCTAGGGCTTCTAAATCAATTTTCTTTCCAGATTTATCAACAATCTTAACTCGACCTAAAACTGCAGCCAAGTGCCTTCGCGCGAGTGACCTCAGCCACCATTGTGCTCACCTGTCCTGCATTAGATACCTCTTTAATAAATTGATCAGGGCTCATGCCATATCTTGCGGCTGCTCGAACTAAATACTCAGTTAACTCTGTTTCATTTACCGAGATTGCCTCTGCCTTCACAATTGAATCAAGTAGGAACTCTCGAGTAATAGTCTCTGATACCTCTTTAGTAACCTCACCCCGATGTTTAACATCATCTAATCTGCCCTCTTTTTCAAGGTGATCATTTACCTCTGCCTCAATTACTTCAGCAGGTAGTGGCACATCAACTGTTTTAGTTAACTTTTCAACAAATAAATCTCTGGCCTGAGCGCCCTGCTCTAGCTCCTTTACCTTCATTAAGCGCGTCTTAAGATCTGCTTTTAACTCAGCTATGGTTTCAAACTCAGATGCTAATTTTGCAAACTCATCATCAATATTTGGTAGCTCACGCTCTTTCACCGTCTTTACCAATACCTTAACACTTCCTTTTTCTCCCTCAGCCATTCCAACTAAAGCTGTATCAAAACTTTTCTCGCCCCCAGCACTTAATCCAATTAGCGCCTCATCTAAGCCATCAACCATTGAGGCAGAACCAACCTCATAAGAGAGATCATTTGCCGTGCCACCATCTAGCTCTTTACCATCTTTCGTAGCTACTAAATCAATTGTTACAAAATCACCTTTTGCCACAGCTTTTTCAACTGTGGTTAGTGTGCCAAAGCGAGTGCGTAGTGAGGCAATCTGCTCATCAATATCACCCTCACTTACCGCCACATCATCGACTGTGATTTCTATCGTTGAAAAGTTAGGCAGCTCAATCTCTGGCCTAACATCTACCTCCACCGTAAAGCTAAATTTTTCATTATCTTTTAACTCAGTAATATCAACATTTGGACGGCCAATTACTAGGACATCATTTTCTTTAGCAGCTTGGGAGTAGAAGGTAGGAAGTGCGGCGTTAATAGCCTCGTCCAGTACTGCGCCTCTACCAACTCTTTGATCAATCATCGCAGATGGCACTTTGCCTTTGCGAAAGCCTGGAATATTTATCTTTTCACTTAATGTTTTATAAGCACCATCTATATGCGGCTTTAGCTCATCAAAGGCAACCTCAATTGAAAGCTTCACGCGAGTTGGTGAAAGTTTCTCAACAGCGCTTTTCAATTGTTAACTCCCTTAAATAATTATTTCTTTTTTTCTTTTTGGTCGGGGCGGAGGGATTCGAACCCACGGTCTCCTGCTCCCAAAGCAGGCGCGCTAGCCACTACGCTACGCCCCGAAGGCTGAAAGTCTAGAGGGTGATTTTCCCTTCTCCTAACCGAAGTAATAAGGTATGACCTGCTACGGCAAACCAAGTTAAACTTGGCAACTGCAATAGCAGATCACGCAATAATTTTGCGGGTGTAGCTCAATGGTAGAGTTCTAGCCTTCCAAGCTAGCTGTGCCGGTTCAATCCCGGTCACCCGCTCCATATTTAGTTAATTGCACCGATTTCTTGGATAAACAGATCTTCCAATTACAGTAAGTTACTGAATGGTTCCTCGAACCTGCAGAATCACGAACTAGCACAGTCGTAAGTTACTATTGCTTGTAACTAGATTCAACAGTCCGCAGTGATTATGAATGAAACTTCGATTGCTAAAGTCATCGACTCCGGTCTAGATGATGAAGTCCTATAATCCATGAGCCATACTCATAATTTAGATGACGTGCTGAGATTATCGGAACTACTTGTAATTCCGCTAGATGCAATCCTAAACTGAGATACAAGCTGAAGCATCAAGATTTGCCGCATAAACTAGTATATCGAGCAAAAAATATTTTTTACCTGCAACCAGAGTTCCCAAATACCTGTTGAATTCGATGCTCCACCACCGATTGTTACCTGAATTGCCATTGTCCATTGAGTAATATTTGTGAATTGAATGGCGCTTGCACCACTTGCCCCCGCAGCCCCAGTAGCACCTGTCGCACCGGCTGGCCCAGTTGCACCTGCAAGACCAGTTGCACCTGTTGGTCCTGCTGCACCTGTCGCACCAGCTGGCCCAGTTGCACCTGCAATACCAGTTGCACCCGCTGGACCTTGCGACACCTGCTGATCCAGTTGCACCAGCACTACCGGCAGTTGCGTTTGCACTTGAACCATTTTTTCCATCAACTCCTGATGGGCCAACTGGGCCTGTTGTTCCTTTTAATGAAATTGGTATTGGCCAAAGATTATTTTTCTTTGGCCCATAAAAATTCATTGACTTGATATCAACATAAAAATCACCATTAAGGCCAAGTTTTACTGCTGGCACACCAATACCACTTAAAATTGTGTTAGTTACAGCTTTACCAGTTCGACCAGCAGCTTGGGCGCTTGTGGGTGAAATAAGTATTGTGATTAGTGAAATTAAGAGGATCTTGATAACTCTGGTATCTAGATTTGAAATTGTCATTTCTTCACTCCATTCTCCCCACGTGGGGATAGCTGGCAATACCTTTTTGGCATGCTCGGAGTAATTTTGAATTCTCTACGCAGCGTAGTTAAGTGGGGTAGCACTAGTAATTATTAATACTCACAGTATTTTCTGAGTATTAAGTGCCAGCACTCAGATGATCAACGTTTATATACTTTGATCATCAATAAAACTCTCAGCCATGGCAAAGGTGGTTTCAGATAACTACCTCAGGTAGTAGTAGTTATCTACTCACATCAGGTGCAGAAGTACTTGAAGAAATGGAGAATCATGAATAAGAAGTTACTCGCAGTGATCACTTCAACAGCAATTGTGTTATCAGTTTCATCTACTTCAACAGCTTTTGCTGACAACAACAGGGGCGAGAAGAGAATATCTTCGATGCTTTCAGGATTAGTAAGTAATGGAACAATTACTCAATCACAAGCGGATGCAATAATTAAAGCTTCTGAAGGTATGAAAGCTGCTTCTAAATCAGTAAGAGATGCTAACCGCAGCGCACTTGATTCAGTCATTACCTCAACCCTAGGTATTTCACTTGAGAGTGTAGTTTCTCGCCTTAAAGCAGGAGAGAGCCTTTCGACCATTGCTGGTGATAAAAAATCAGCATTAATTACAGCTTTAGCTGCAGAAATAAATAAGCAAATTGATGCCGCGCTAGCTGCTGGAAAAATTACCGCTAATCAAGCAACTGCTCAAAAGGCAAAGAGTATTGATCGAGTGACTAACATGGTTAATAATGTTAAAGGATTTGGCAAAAAAGCTAACCGACCAGGTGTGCTGCCAAAGCCAACAAAAGCCTCACCAACTTCATTTAAAACAGCCTAAGCAGTGTAGTAAATCTTTATTTACCTCTCCTCCTAGACACAACTCGCCTGACTTATGAAAATAGGTCAGGCGGTTTTGTTTTCTGCCAAACTAAGCATATGAAGATCCATATCGGAAGTGATCACGCAGGTCTTGAATTTAAAGCAATAATTATTGCTCACCTAAAAAAGAGTGGTCATGATGTGACTGATCACGGTCCACATCAATTTGATAGCCAAGATGATTATCCAGTTTTTTGTATTCCAACTGCGCTAGCAACAGCTAGCTGATCCATCCTCTTTTGGAATTGTTTTAGGTGGCTCTGGCAATGGTGAGCAGATAGCAGCTAATAAAGTTAAAGGCGTAAGAGCAGCGCTAGTTTGGTCACTTGAGACAGCAAAACTTGCCCGCCAGCACAATAATGCGAATGTAATTTCTATCGGTGGGCGTATGCATGATCAAGCTTTTTGTCTACAGTTAGTAGATACATTCCTAGCAACACCTTTTAGTGCAGATGAGCGCCATGTTAGAAGAATTACTCAGATATCAAATTATGAAAGTAAGGGCAGTATCTAGTTTTTTATATATCTAAAATCAGTAACGCTGTGACCCTTTTTTAAACCTTGTCCTTCAAACTTTGAAAGTACTCGCCAGCTAGGCCTTGCAACTACCCCGCCAGTAAATGATGAGTTGGCATCAAAGCGCACCTTTAATCCAATTGGCGTAGGGTTGCCAATCAGTTGCAATATGAATGAAGCCATTTGGCTTTAGTTTTCTGGCAACTAATTCAACAAACTCACTTTGCACCATCCGCTTTTTATGTTGGCGATTTTTTGGCCAGGGATCAGGAAACAGCAGATGAATACCATCTATTGAGTTATCAGCAATAAAGTTTGCGAGTAGGTAGGTGGCATCTTCTCTAATTAACTTAATATTACTTAACTGCTTTTCAAGTATTAACAAAATAAGAGCAGCAAGTCCTGGTTGATGCATCTCAACTGCCACATAGCCAACCTCACTACTTGCTTGGGCAATTTCAGCAGTTGCCTCCCCCATGCCTGAGCCAATCTCTAAAATCAACCAATTTTTTATCAGGAAAGAGATTATGAAGATTTAATTCTTCCTCCACTACTAAGCCAAAATCTTGGCCAGTGCTGATTTATTGCCAAAGTTTGGGCGCGGGTCATCCGGTTGCCACGAAGTGAGTAACTTCTATTTGAGGGGCGCTGCATTTTTGGCTTAACCTGCAATCTCTGCTTGGATAGCGTAATAATATTGAGTAAATAATTATTACTTACTTATTTAGGAGTGAAGTTGCCAGGATTAAATTCAACTAGGGCTGAGGCGCAGGCGCGCGCTAGATCACCTAGCGGTGCAAAGTTATCAAGTTAGCTTGGATTTAACTGCAGGAGATGAATTCTTCACTTCAGAGACAACTGTTAAATTCACTTGTAATAAGCCAGGCTATGAGAGCTTTATTGATGCAGTTGGTAAGAGTGTTATTTCAGCAACCTTAAATGGACAGGCAGTTGAAACTTCAAATTATGATGGTGAGAGTATTTTCTTAAAAAACCTAGCAGCAGATAATGAGTTAGTTATAAAAATGAGTACTCCTTACTCAAATACTGGTGAAGGATTACAAAGATCTGTTGATCCAGTTGATAATGAGGTTTATTTATACTCACAAGGTGAGACAGCATTTATTAGAAAAATGTATCCATGCTTTGATCAACCAGATTTAAAGGCAACCTTTACCCTCACCACAACTGCTCCTAAACACTGGAGCGTAATTTCAAACTCACCAGTTGAAGAGAAAACTGAATTAGCCGGTGATAAAACTCAGTGGAGATTTAAACCAACTCCAAGAATTTCAACCTACATCACCGCTCTAATAGCTGGCCCCTACTACAGCGTTAGCGACACATACGTAGGTAAGAAGAGTGTGCCACTTGGTATCTACTGTCGTAAATCACTAGCAGAGCACCTAGATCCAGAGGATATTTTCTTAATTACTAAACAAGGCTTTGCCTACTTTGAAAATGTATTTGGTCTTGAGTATCCCTTTGAAAAGTATGACCAGATTGCAGTGGTCGACTTTAACTGGGGCGCTATGGAAAATGCTGGCGCCGTAACTTTCTTAGAGCGCTTATTAGTTTTCAGATCAAAGGTTACTGAGCGGATGTATAACGCAAGGGCAAACACAATTTTGCATGAGATGGCCCATATGTGGTTTGGAAATATGGTGACTATGAAGTGGTGGGATGATCTTTGGCTTAATGAATCATTTGCTGAATGGTCTTCATACCTAGCAATGGTTGAGGCAACTAGATTTAAAAACTCTTGGACTGGCTTTAATCAAGAGCGAAAAAATTGGGCCTACCGGCAAGATCAACTCTCATCTACTCACCCAATTGTTACCGATATGGTTGATATCGACACTGTGGCTGGAAACTTTGATGGAATTTCCTATGCCAAAGGTGCTTCAGTACTTCAACAATTAGTTGTTCATGTTGGCCGAGATAATTTCATTACCGGGCTACAAAAATACTTCACAAAACATGCTTTTAAAAACACCACATTAGATGATTTATTAATTGAGCTAACCCAGGCAAGTGGTAAGGATTTAACTACTTGGGTCTCAAACTGGCTACAAACAGCAGGTGTTAACACACTTAGGCCCTTACTTGAAATAGAAAATGACAGCTACAAATCAATATCAGTAATTCAAGAGGCACCCACGATGCCAGTTGGATCAACACAGCTTCGCCCCCACCGATTAGCCCTTGGTTTATATGATCTAACCGGTGAAAGTATCACTCTTCGTAAATCAGTTGAGCTAGATGTATCGGGTGATAAAACTGTTGTTAGCTGCAGTTAGCTGGTGAGAAGGTTGCAGATCTACTTCTTATTAATGATCGAGATCTTTCATATGCAAAGATTAGATTTGATCAAAGATCTATCACAACCTTAAAGGCTCACCTTAGGAAAGATTACTGACTCACTAACAAGAGCGCTTTGCTGGTCTGCAGCCTGGGATATGTTGCGAGATGCTGAAATAAGTGCCACTGATTTTATTGAAATAGCGCTAACAGGACTAAATAGTGAAGATGATATTGCAACTGTCACAACCATCGGTAATCAACTAGCAACCGCAGTTGAGTTATATAGCGCCCCTACTAAGCGAGACTCAGCCCGGCTTAGAGTTGGTAATGCTTATGAAAAAATGTTGCAGGCAGGCGGCGGCTGGAAGTGATCTTCAGCTGCAATTTGCTAGAAACTTCACCAGCTTTGCTTCCAGTGCCGAACATAATGATTTAATAAAAGAATTATTAGATGGCAACCTTGTTGGCCTTAAAGTTGATGCAGATCTTAGATGGATCTTTGTAATTGCGTTAGCAGAGCGTGGGTTAATGGATAAAGAAGAGTTAGCTTTGCAACTACAAAAAGATAACACTTTAAATGGTCAGCTCTCCCATGCCAGTGCGTTAGCTGCTCGGCCAACAGCCGCATGCAAAGGCTGAGACTTGGAATTCAATTACTACTGAAGATATAAGTACCTCACTGCGTGAGGCAAAGCTTGCTGGCTTTATGCGAGCGCTGCACCGCCCATTACTTGCAGCCTATGTTGATCCATACTTTGATCTGCTGCTTCAGTTTTGGGGCAAGAAGTCATATGAGGTAGCAAGCTCATTTGTATCTGGCATGTATCCAATGTATTTAACTAATCAAGTTACTTTAGATAAAACAATTGATTGGCTAAATACAACTGGAAAAGATGGCCAAGCCGGTCTTCGCAGGTTAGTTTCTGAAAACAGGGATGCACTGAGCAGAGCCCTAAAAGTTCAGGAGTTAGATAAGTAAGCTTTTTACTTACCTACTGGATATGAGTTAGATCTACCGGTGCTTTCTTACTTTTCTTTCTAGTTTCCTTTGCAGTGATGTATGCGAAAAAAGAAATGATGATAAATAAAGCAGTTGGGGCGATTACAAAGTAGGTAAGAGTTTGCAAAATTGTTAAACCTTCACCAGCAAATGAGCCATCTTCGATCATGCGCTAGCCGCTCCCATCGCCTCAACACCAAATGGCTTCAGATATGGAATCCAAATTCGATCAGGTTTACCAGTTCCTAAAATTCGCCAAGCCGCACCGACTGGCTCACTGTGGGGTATGGCGAAGTCGCCATCCTAAATCTTTTAAGGTTCGATCAGCTTTAGCGTGATTGCACTTATGACAAGCTGAGACAACATTTTCCCAATTATGCCCACCACCACGAGATCTTGGAATCACATGATCAATTGAGGTTGCAGTTACTCCGCAATAAACGCAGCGATTATTATCTCGAGCAAAGATTGCCCTCCTAGATAGATGGAACCGCATGACGGTATGGAATCTTTACAAATTTATTTAATTTAATTACCGCAGGTAATGTGATTGAGCCGCGGGCGTAGGTAAGTATGCGTGATGAATCTTCCACGCTTGTTGCGCGCTCATTTAAGACGAGGATCAATGCTCGTCTCTCTGATACGACACCTAGTGGCTCATAGGTGGCGTTCAGTACCAAAGTTTGTGACACTGAAAGCTTTCTCCTTTAGGGGCAGCGCGTGGCTCGTGCTGATGGGTATATCTTGCCCGAGATTGGCTGAAAAAACATCCTTTTAAGGCAGATTCCCAATTACATTTGGGTTAAAGTTTTCTTCTCATCATGAAAATATCCCAAAATATGCAATCAGCCCTGGATTGGTTCACAGGCGCCCCACTGAATATCACCATCATTATCGCTTTAGCAACGACTATCTCATTACTTGGTCAACGCTGGATCTCTAGATTTATGAACCGGATTGCAACTGCGGATTTAATTCCGGGGCCAAAGCGAAGTGGCGCTCGCCAAAAAGAGCGAGCAAAGACAACTAGCACCGTTTTAAAATCCACATTAAATGGTGCTATCTGGTTAGTTGCAATCTTTATGATTTTAGCCGAATTTGGTTTAAACCTTGGGCCGCTAATTGCTTCTGCGGGTGTAATTGGTGTGGCATTAGGTCTTGGCGCACAAACTTTAGTGCGAGATATTTTATCTGGAATATTTATGTTAGTTGAAGATCAATATGGTGTTGGCGATAAGGTGGATGTATTAGAGGTTCAAGGAGTAGTTGAAACAGTTGGGCTTCGTATTACTACCGTCAGAGATAGTAAGGGCACAGTTTGGTATCTTCGAAATGGTGAGATATTAAAGGTTGGTAATAAATCTCAACCTAAGAATGGCTCCAAAGGTTAATCAGCGTTAATCATCGCAGCAGCTGCTGCCTCTAAGTACTGCCAAAGCTCATCTCTTAAATCATCTGCAATTTCTAGGCCATCAACTGCATCCTTCATGCATAGCAGCCAAGCATCATGTTCTACCTTTGAAATATGAAAAGGTGCATGCCTCATCCGTAATCTGGGATGTCCTCTCTCATCACTGTAGGTAGTAGGACCGCCCCAATACTGAGATAAAAACATCTGAAGTCTTTGCGCTGCCCCATGTAGATCATTATCTGGGTACATCGGGCGCAAAATAGGATTTACTGCAACTAAAGCGTAGAAGTGTGAAACTAAATCGTTAAAGGTTTTTTCACCCCCTGCGCGCTGATAAAAAGTTTGCTCACTCATAAGAACTCTTACCGAGCTTACGGTTGTAGATATCTGCCTAAAAATTCCCGCTCAGCATCATTAATAGGGCGAGATTTTCTGCTCTTTAAATCAATAGTTACCTGCACTGTTTTCATCTTGGCGTAAACCAGTTCCATCTTTTGATAGCTCATAACCATTAACAAATGATGAGGTACCAATTGAATCAACCCAAAGGGTGACATCATAAAAACAACCACCTTCAGTAATTGGAGCTAGGTAATCAACCTCAGCTCTTGCAACTACCATCTCCATTAAAATTGGCTCTTCTTTTTTTTCAGCAAATGAGAACCAACCCCAGTCAAAGCGCGCCTCTTGGGCATAGGTTAAATACTTTGCATTATTAACATGGCCGAATGCATCTAAATCATCCCAGCGAACAAATGCTTTATGTGTGTACTTCATATATCCCTCTTAATTACCTAGTTAATTTACGGTAAGTAGCACGGTGTGGGCGAGCGGCATCGATGCCTAACCTAGAAATTTTATTCTCTTCATAGCTTTCAAAGTTTCCTTCAAACCAAAACCACTTTGAATCACCTTCATAGGCAAGTATGTGAGTTGCTACACGATCTAGGAACCAACGATCATGGGAGATAACAACTGCGCAACCTGGGAACTCAAGTAAAGCGTTTTCAAGTGAACCAAGTGTTTCAACATCTAGATCATTTGTTGGCTCATCTAGATAGTAATAAATTTCCGCCTTGCTTAAGAGTCAGCGCAAGATTTAATCTATTTCGCTCACCACCTGATAAGACTCCAGCCATTTTTTGTTGATCAGGACCTTTAAAGCCGAATGCTGAAACATATGCCCGACTTGGCATCTCAACATTTCCAACCTTTATAAAATCAAGACCATCTGAGACAACCTCCCAAAGTGATTTCTTTGGATCTATGCCACCGCGAGATTGATCTACATAGGAAATCTTTACTGATTCACCAACCTTTACTTCACCTGAATCAGCTTTTTCCATTCCTAAAATTGTTTTAAATAATGTTGTCTTACCAGCACCATTTGGCCCAATTATTCCAACAATTCCATTACGAGGCAGTGTGAAAGAAAGATCATCAATAAGTATTCGATCATCAAAGCCTTTAACTAGATGTTTACTCTCAACGACAATATCGCCAAGTCTTGGTCCTGGTGGAATTTGAATCTCTTCAAAATCTAACTTACGAGTTTTATCAGCCTCAGCTGCCATCTCTTCATAACGAGCAAGACGTGCTTTAGATTTAACTTGGCGTCCCTTTGCATTCATTCGAACCCACTCAAGCTCCTCTTTTAATCGCTTAGCGCGCTTAACATCTTTTTGTCCTTCAACCTTCATACGGGCTTCTTTAGTCTCTAGATAGGTTGTGTAGTTTCCTTCATAAGGATAAGCACGACCGCGATCTAACTCTAAAATCCACTGCGCAACATTGTCTAGAAAATATCTATCATGAGTGATGGCAACAACTGTTCCTTCATACTTGCTTAAATGTTGCTCAAGCCATAAAACAGATTCAGCATCTAGATGATTTGTTGGCTCATCAAGTAATAGTAAATCTGGTTTTTGTAATAACAATTTACAAAGTGCAACGCGGCGGCGCTCACCACCTGATAACACCTTCACATCAGCATCCGGCGGTGGGCAACGCAGTGCGTCCATCGCTTGCTCAAGTTGTGAATCTAAATCCCAAGCATTTCGATGATCTAGTTGTTCTTGAAGTGTTCCCATCTCAGCTAGTAATTTGTCGTAATCAGCTTCTGGGTTTGCCATCTCTTCACTTATGGCATTAAATCTATTTAGTAAACCAATTGTTTCAGCTACACCCTCTTGCACATTTTCTAAAACATTTTTATCTTCATTAAGTGGTGGCTCTTGTAATAAAATTCCAACGCTATAACCAGGTGATAAATAAGCCTCACCATTTGATGGTTGTTGAATACCGGCCATGATCTGTAGCACCGTTGACTTACCAGCACCGTTAGGCCCAAGCACACCAATTTTAGCGCCGGGCAAGAACATCAAGGTGACATCATCAAGAATTACTTTGTCGCCATGCGCCTTGCGCGCCTTTTTCATCGTGTAAATAAACTCAGCCATAGAGGCAAACCTTACCTGTTGTGATCGGTAGACTTATCCCTGCACTACACGTAATTGCGCCTGTAGCTCAGTCGGATAGAGCGAATGCCTTCTAAGCATTAGGTCGCAGGTTCGATTCCTGCCAGGCGCGCTTTGAACGTAATTACCAGAGAGACTGGTGATTATTTTCGTAAGTAACTCACTAAGTTTTTATCAGTAGGTCCTTCCAAATGGAAGGTTACCTCACTCAGCAATGGGAAACTGTAATTCTTCGTATGCATAAAGCTAAATGCGCAGATCTTTCTAATCAAAAAATAGTAGGTAAATTTGATGATTACTCTGAGGCTTGGAGTCAATCAACATTGCCTGTTAAGTCTATTAAGTTTTACTAGATCAAAGACTTCCGAAATTTGTTTATTAGTTAAAACTTCTTTGTATTTACCAAGGGACTCAATCGAACTTTCTTCTACGATTGAAAACTCACCTAAGGCATCTAATTCTGATTGTGAAAAAACTCTCGAATACTCAGAAAATTGATCCTTTACAAGATTTTCGTAGTTAATAAATCTTAAATCCGCACCCGATTCTTGCATTCTATTAGCCATTTTCTCGTGACTAATAACTCTTAAAGCACAGATTTGATGAAGTTCTAAATTATCTAATTGGGAAAATTCTGCTAGTCCCAAGAACTGGTTTGGAAACGGTATTGAGTCGGTTTTAGAATTTGCTTGCATGCAATCTCTTGTATATTTATACCAATTTAGAACGCCCTGATGATTAAGCATAGATGCTACAACTTGAACGATTGATCTATGCGGAAACAAAAAGATTGGATTAGAAAATATTTTAATTAGCTCAGGGCAATAAAATATATTTGGATGGTGCTGATCAATAAAGATAGATCTATCTGTTAGGTTTGATTTAATATCAGAGTAATATGATTTTGCTGCCTCAGGGTAGCTTCGATGATGAATAGCCGATGTGGCAATTTGCTTTAATACTGGAACATTTTCTGTACCATTTAATGGATCAAATATATTTTCAAACCCACTAATTGATCTACAGGTAAAATGAGTACCAGAACGCCCCGTACCGACGATAAAAATTGAGTTAAGCATTACTTTAAAAGTTCTTTAAAATGCTGGCAATAATCATCAGAGTCAAATTGTGCTACAAACTCAAAGAAGTAGGAAGCACTGCGAGGGATTAGCCTGGCTCTAAAGCGGTAAGTCGCAAAAACTTTAAGCATTAGGTCACAGGTTCGATTCCTGCCAGGCGCGCACTACTTAAGAATCAAATCCCAAACCAAGCCGGTCTAATAACTTAAGCCATAAATTACGTTTTCCTTGATTTTTATCAGCCCTGGTAATTGACCACTGAGTCAGTCTGATAAATAAAAATCTAAATGGCTCCGGAGGAAATGGAATTGGTTTGTGTTTAACCATTGCCAATCCCGTTGCTTCACTTTCAATACCATCTAATAAATCAAGCATGGTGGAAGCGCCAAATCTTGTAGTTGCAACACCGAGTCCTGTGTAACCAAGAACGTAGGCAACCTTGCCATCAAAATCTGTTCCCCAAAATGGTGAAAACCTTGAGCAGGTATCAATTGCCCCGCCCCAACCATGGGTGAATTTAATTCCAGCTAATTGCGGAAAGGTTTTAAAGAAGTTTGTTGCAAGCTTTGCATAGGTTAAAGGCCGAGTTTCATACTCTGTACGCACCTTGCCAGCGTAATTATAAATTGCATCATAACCACCCCATAAGATCTCATTCTCTTTAGTTAAGCGGTAGTAGTGGAATTGATACCCAGCATCGGATAATCCCTCTCTACCTTTCCAACCAATACTTTCTAACTGCTCAGCGGTTAATGGCTGCGTTACTAATTGAAAGTCATAAACTGCAATTACATACTTTTTAACACTCTTAACAAGAGGTGTGTATATATTTGTAGCAAGGGCCACTTTATTAGCCCTTATTGATCCATAAGCACTTTTAACCACAACATGATCACCATCCTGGATTAACTCTTCAACTTTAGAGTTTTCATAGATTTTAACTCCAAGTGATAGACAAACCTTCTCTAATCCCCAAACTAATCTGGCAGGATCAACTAAAGCTGTGCCATCATGATCAAAGAGTGCTCCTTCATAAATTGGTGATTTAACCAGCGCCCTAATCTCCTCTTTACTTAATACCTCAACTTGATCACCGGTCTTATTTCTGGCAATCGCCTCCTCCTTTAAACCAGCCATCTGCCATGGCGCTACCGCAACTCGCAGCTCACCATTTCTTTCAAAATCGCAATCAATATTGTATTTTTTAATTGTTGCCTCAATAGCATCAAGGTTTTCTCTTCCTAATTTTTCAATTGTTACCATCTCATCGGGAAAGCGGGTGTAACCATTAACAAATCCGTGGGTGAGAGAGCCATTACAAAAGCCACCATTACGCCCTGAGGCTCCATTGCCAGTCTCACGCTGTTCAATAATTACTACCTCACGATTGGGATCACGCTCTTTAGCAAGAAGTGCGGTCCAAAGCCCGGTGTAACCGGCGCCAACAATGCAAAGATCAGTTTTAATTTCACTAGTAAGTGATGAGTGAGAGCTTGGCTCTAATGGATCTGCGTCCAGCCAATAAAGTGCTGGCTGAAGCTCTGATAATGAATTAAGAACAATTGGATTAATGGCTGGCATGGGCTGACTCCGGTGTGAACCGGATTCCACCCCTTTGCATAATTATCAGTGGCCCGGGTCCTCCGGAGTCCACACCCATAACGCAGATCTTTATCTAGCAATCTGTTTTTCGTCACAGTTACCTCTTTATCCTACTCTAACTAAACAGTTGTATCCAAAAACAACACAGAATTAAGCATGAAAAATCCCCCGCACTCTAGGAGTGTGCGGGGGATTTCTTTTTTACTTATTTACTTGATCTTTGCAATCTGTGCCTTTGCTTTGTCATATAAAGGTCCAGTTATTTGGGCATAACCCTTTTCTGGGAACTTCTTTGGACATTGCTCAAGTATGTATGTGTGCCAAGCGGCAACAATTTTTTGTTGCTCTGCATTTTTCTTAGCAGCTTCTGGATAAACCAAGCCATAAGAAGCAGTAGCTAATGGATATGCACCTGATATTGGCTTCTTGTAATCAGGTGTAAGGCTGCCATTAGCTTCAATAGTTCCGCCACCTAAAAATGCTGAGGTAGCCAGCAGCATCAGGAGCAATAAACTCACCGGCAGCGTTTCTAATATTTGCAACAGCTAATTTATTATCAGTTGCCCAGCTAACCTCACCGTAACCAATACCGCCAACTTTACCCTTAACACCGGCTGCAACTAAAGCTGAACCTGATGCACCTTGGAAGTTAAAGAAAGTTGAGATGTTATTTGGTGTGGAGTTAGCAAAAGTACCACTGCCTTTCTTTGGCCATAGTCTTGAATTTGCTCCAGAGTTAGCACCTTGTAGAAAGTTACCAAAATTGTTCAGATGTTCCTGAAGAATCAGTGCGATAGTAAACAGTAATTGGCTGGTTTGGTAGATCAATATTTACTACCTTCTCAGATGTACTGGCAATGACTGGCTTACCTTTTTTATCTAATACTGGCACGCGTCTTTGTTACATTCTTGCCGCCAACTTTAGTTACTTGTTTCTTGGTCTTAAATTTAACTGTCTTAACAGTTCTTTCGTTGTCTGCAGCAATTAATTTGTCATTCCAGTTAGTAATGATAACCAGAGAAAATCTGAGCAAGTGTTGCTTCGCTTAGATAGATTGACTCTTTAACTGTTGGAAGATTATAAAAAATTGCAATTGGAGCTGCATAAACTGGTGCATACTCTAGGTGAGCAGGGAAATCTGAAGTGTAAACAGCATCTGAACCTGCATAATCAACTAGGTTTTTTGTGAAATCAGTACGACCTTTTCCTGAACCACCTCCGGTGTAATTTACGGTGTGTCCAGTGTCTTTTGTGAACTCTACTTTACAAACATCAATTAGTGGTTGAGCAAATGTTGCACCACTACCATTAATCTGACCAGCAAAGGCTGGTGATGATGATAATACTAATGCGGCTGTGGCAATTACGGTAACTGCCATCCTTCTTTTTAACTTCATTATTCCTCCTTGGAGTAATCGGTATATGAAAACTACTGAGGCCAGGAGAATTTGAGACTCATTTTGGGCAAACAAATGATGTAAGTTAAGTTAACAATTGGTAACGAAATTAACCAAATCTTCCAGAGACGTAATCCTCTGTTCGCGTCTCTTTTGGATTAGTGAAAATCTCAGAGGTAGATGAGCTTTCAATTAATCGACCTGGGCCACCATCTGATAAAAAGAAGCCTGTGTAATCAGATACGCGCGCTGCTTGCTGCATATTATGAGTAACAATCACAATACTGATGCTAGAAGCTAACTCTCTGATGGTTTCCTCAATTCGAAGTGTTGATCCTGGATCAAGAGCTGAGCAAGGCTCATCCATTAAAAGAACTTGTGGATTTACCGCAAGTGATCTGGCAATACATAGGCGCTGTTGCTGCCCACCAGATAACGCTCCGCCATACTCATCTAATCGATCCTTAACCTCATCCCAAAGACCTGCTCTTCTTAAGCAACTCTCAAGTAAATCATCTGCATTTTCAATTTTAATCTGAGCAAGTTTTAATCCAGATAAAACATTCTCTTTAATTGTCATTGATGGGAATGGATTTGGTTTCTGAAATACCATTCCAACCTTTAATCTAATCTTTGTAACATCAACTCCTGGGTCATAAACATCTTTACCATCTAAAATTACCTGACCAGCTAAGCGCTGCAGTTGGAATAAATTCATGCATCCGGTTAAGGATTCGAATAAATGTAGATTTACCGCAACCTGATGGGCCAATTAACGCTGTTACTGTGCCGGAGAAAAAATCCATTGAGATATCGTCTAGTACATGTTTTTCGCCAAACCAGGCATGAATTCCTTTTGCAGTAAGACCAGTTAAACCAGCGATCGGTTTACCCACCTTGGCAGTTCTAGCTGCGGCCACATCTGCAAGTGAATGAGTCACAGCTTTACGATCTTGCGCTGCGCCACTCTTCTGCCCACCCTCCGGCTTTCCTGTTAACTGACTCATATTTTCCTTTCCATCCTTGGGTGATTCTGGTGAATTCTCATTACTCATTTTCTCCTACTTCCCTTAGCTGCTCCGAAATATCTAGCGAGAGCAAAAAATATGAAGACGATAACCATTAATACAAATAACGCCCTGCCAAGCTCTACTAATTGCATTTTCACTTCCGATAAGTAGATTTTTCCAAACATAGTAAGGAAAAGCGGACATATTTCCTTGCGTAGGATTTAAATTAATTGCATCAGCGCCACCAATTGTTAAAAGTAAGGGCGCAGTTTCACCAACTACTCGAGCGATTCCTAGAATTACCGCCGTAATTAAGCCACTCTTTGCTGCTGGTATGACCACCATTGCAACTGTGCGCCACTGGGTAGCACCTAAAGCCAAACCAGCTTCACGAAGATCACTTGGAATAAGTTTTAATACCTCCTCAGAGGTTCTAGCAACAGTTGGAATCATTAAAATTGTTAATGCAAACGCACCTGCTATGGCGCTATAAGCATTTCCTAACTGCACCATCCAGACCGCAAAAATAAATAATCCAGCAACAATTGATGGCACACCACTCATTGCTTGCACGAAAAATCTAACTAGCCCAGCAAATCGACCTTTAACTTCAACAATATAAAGGGCGGTTAAAATACCAATTGGTGTAGAAAGTAAAGTTGCAAAGGTAACGATGTAGGCAGTTCCAATTACGGCATGTATTAATCCACCCTCAGTTAGTTCGGTGACTCTGAGGCAGTTTGTGACATATCTTGTGTGAACATTGCACCTTGGTGATAATTGCGTAGCACCTAATCTGATAATTTCATATAAAACTGAAGCTAAAGCGATAATGACAAATGATGCTGCAATATAAACCAATACTGTGGTGGAGGAATTTACCGCAGCTTTACGGTCTTTTCTGATCCAGCTAACCGCTGTGGCAGTAATAATTGACATAAAAATTAATGTTAAGGCAAATCCTAATTTCCCCTTTAATGGTGAAAAGCCAACAATTGCCAAGGGTAGCAGACAACTGTAAATAACGCCCCAAGTAGATCGGTAATTAAGTCTTTTGGAGTTAGCTTCCAAGGATGCTCTGGCTTAACCATTAATACACTCTGGCTCATTTTTACTCTCTCGCCGTCTTATTAATAATAAAGTTGGCCATAGAAATTAACCGCTAAGGTAACTAGGAATAACACAAAGCCTGCTGCCATTAATGCTTGTAATTCAACTCGATCAGCTTCCCCGAATTTATTAACAATCATCGATGCCACTGAGCCACCAGCACTTAGTAGAACTTCAATTCTGATGTCATAAACCAAGTTAAGTACTGTATAAACAGCAACAGTTTCACCAAGGGCGCGGCCTAAACCAAGCATGGCGCCACCAATCACACCACCGCGACCATAAGGAATTACCACCGCTTTAATCATTGACCACTTAGTAGCACCTAGTGCATAAGCTGCCTGGATTCGCTCTAGCGGAGTTTGTGCAAATATTTCCCGTGCTACCGCAGTCACAATTGGTGTAATCATGATTGCTAAAACTAAGCCTGCAATAAAAGGTGATCTAGTAAATACTGGTGCTGGCATATCAAAGAATGGAATAAAGCTAAAGTACTTATGAATTAATTTAGCCCAGTACTCAGCGTGCGGCATTAAAACATAGTAACCCCATAATCCATAAACAATTGATGGAACCGCTGCCATTACATCTACTACTACCACCATTGGTTTCTTTAACCACTCGGGTGCGTAATATGATAAGAATAAAGCAGTACCAACTGCAATCGGCACACCCATAATCATCGCTAAAATTCCGGTAACGATTGTTCCGTAAAGCATTGCGCCAACACCATAAGATGCAGGTTGACCTTCCTCTGGTATGGCATCGACCCAATCAAAGCCAGTTAAAAATCCAAGACCGGCTGATCTAATTGCTTCAAAGCCGTTATAAACTAAAAAAAATCCAATTAAACCCAAAAGAACTAATGAAAATAAGCCACCAGATGTAACTACACCCCTGAATACTTTGTCTGTAAATCTTGGCTCTGTGGTTATTTCTCTCGGTGTTGGCACACTCTTTGCCTGCGGCAGCGTAGTTGTCATAGGGGAATAATGCTGTGCTGTGAGTTTATTAATGAGGACAAAGGGTTAAAACAAGGTGAACGAAAGGTGAAATCACGCGGGCGGGTGACCCAATAGGCTTAGGCCATATGAGCGCTGATCTTCCAAACATAATCTGGGTCGATTGTGAGATGACTGGGCTAGATATCCAAAATGATGCCCTAGTTGAGATAGCAGTTTTAGTAACAGATGCCCAACTTAATGTCCTAGGCACTGGTGTTGATCTAGTCATTAAGTGTGAACAAAACAAGCTAGATTCAATGGCTGAGGTTGTTAAGAATATGCATACTAACTCTGGACTTATTAAAGAGATCCCAAATGGCACATCCCTTGAAAAAGCAGATGAGGCAATCATCACCTACCTAAAAAAATACGCACCTGTTGAAGGTAAATCACCGCTGGCTGGAAACTCGGTCTATGTTGATCGAGCCTTTATCGCCAGAGATCTACCCCTATTAAATAAGTATCTGCATTATCGAACTATTGATGTCTCAACCATTAAAGAGTTAGCAAGAAGGTGGCACCCTAAAACCTATTTCTCAGCCCCGGCAAAAGATGGCAATCATCGAGCACTCGGTGATATCAGAGACTCAATTGCAGAGCTTGATTACTACCGCAGCGCAATCTTTCTTCCCTAAACCAGGCAATAATTAATAGGTATAAATAAGTAGCTAGATATTTGCCGTATCATTACCCCAGCACAAACATGGTGGGCGTAGCTCAGCTGGTAGAGCACCCGGTTGTGGTCCGGGATGTCGCGGGTTCGAGCCCCGTCGCTCACCCCACTAATTTGGCAAAGAGTTACATACTAATAACATCAAGGAGTAATGAATGAAACCGATGATCTTTGATGTGGTAATTGAGATTCCAGCTGGATCTAGAAATAAATACGAAATTGACCATGAAACAGGTCAGATTAGATTAGATCGAATGCTCTTCACATCAACTCGTTATCCATATGATTACGGCTTTGTTGAAAACACATTATCACTCGATGGTGATCCATTAGATGCTCTAGTAATGCTAGATGAAGCAACATTTCCAGGCTGTGTGGTCTCATGTCGCGTTATTGGCATGCTTCGAATGAGTGATGAAGCAGGAGGCGATGATAAATTACTTTGCGTTGCAGCAGGTGATGTTAGAAAGGATTACCTAACAAACATCTCAGATCTGCCAAGTTTTGAGCTTGAAGAAATAAAACACTTCTTTCAGGTCTATAAATCACTAGAGCCAAATAAGGCGGTTCATGGTGGTGATTGGGTGGATCATAAAGCGGCAGAGGATGAGATCAACGCCTCTTATAAGAGGTATAACTCTTAAACTAGTGAGCCTCGAACACTAAAGGCCGATGAAACTCGGCCAACTGCGACAATAAAAGCAGCAGTTCGTAGATCCACCTTGTACTTCTTAGATACCTTGTGAACATTTGTGAAGGCAAGCTCCATTCGCTCATCTAGCTCTTTGCGAAACTTCTCAATTGGCCAGGAGAATTGCTGGATATTTTGTGTCCATTCAAAGTATGAACCCATAACTCCACCACTATTGGCCAAGATATCTGGCACTATCAAAATGCCCATTGATTTTAAAATCTCATCCGCGCCAGTGGTAATCGGCTGATTAGCACCTTCAATAATAAAATCAGCCTTTATCTTGCTGGCATTAATTTCCGTGATTACGCCGCCCAATGCTGCGGGAATTAATAGATCACACTCCACCTCAAGTACATCAGATGCGCCAATGCGGTTATCACTTTTTACCTCACCTAAATTTTTCACATCAAAGATTGATTTGATATCAATTCCCTTTTTATCATAAATACCGCCAGTCACATCAGAGAGGGCAATTACCTCCATCCCTAACTCTTGGCAGACTAACGCGGTGTAGCGGCCAACATTGCCAAAGCCTTGAATGGCAACTGTGGCACCTTTAATTTTTTTATCATTCTCCTTCAAGGTAGCTGCTGCAATCTGTGCCACCCCTCGACCAGTTGCCTCCTCTCTACCTGCTGCGCCAAATAAACCAACTGGTTTGCCAGTAACACAAGCTGGTTGAAATCCCTCAAGCCGGTGAAACTCATCCATTAACCAAGCCATAGTTTGCGCATCTGTCCCCATATCAGGTGCTGGAATATCTCGATTAGGTCCTAGGACATTTATTAATGTTCTAGTCCACCTTCTAATTACCTCCTCTTTTTCAAGTGGTAATAACTTTGAGGCATCAACTGTTACGCCACCTTTTGCACCACCAAATGGCACATCAATTAGCGCAGTCTTCCAAGTCATAAGGGATGCCAGGGCTCGCACCTCATCTAAATCAACATCTTGGTGAAATCTGATGCCACCTTTTCTTGGGCCTCTGGCACTTGAGTGTTGCACTCGGTAACCGGTTAAAACATCAATACCAGATTGGCGGTGAAGCGGAATTGAAATTACTACCTCACGTTCGCATGAGCTGATCGCATTAATTACGCCCTGATCAATATTTAAAATATGGCCGGCTTGAGCAACTCTTTGATTAACCTGCGCAAAGGCGGAGTGATCACTCATGCCTAAAATCTACTTAAAACTTTCCGCTTTGGTTGAACGGTGCGTTAATTAAAGAAGAAAAAGGTGTGAAATGCTCATCCGCCCACATTTAATAGTTAATACTTGCGCTTGTGATAGTTGATACCGCCTTATATGTTGATGGAAGACGAGTAGATGGCCCAACTGATATCTCAGATCAGGTTGATCTAGCTAGAGCCAAAAATGGCTTTGTTTGGGTTGGCCTTGCTGAGCCAACCAAGCAGGAGTTTGATCATATTGTCGGTGAGCTTAACTTTCACCCACTTGCAGTTGAGGATGCGGTAAGTGCTAAGCAAAGACCAAAGATTGAAGATTACGAAGGGTTAACTTTCTTTGTTATCAAAACTGTTTTTTACAACGAAGCAAAATCAGAGATCACCACTGGGGAGTTGATGTGTTTTGTCGATAAACACTTCATCGTAATAGTCAGACATGGTGAAGGCTCACCACTTACCACCGTGCGGCATGATATTGAACAACACCCCGAACAATTAAAAATCGGCCCCTTTGCGGTATTACACGCAGTAATTGATCGAGTAATCGATGGCTATACCAATATCGCAACTGAGTTAGAAAATGATGTGATTAATATTGAGACTCAAGTATTTAGTGGAAAGCGAAAAACCTTTAGCCAACAGATCTACTTCTTAAAGCGTGAAGTAATTGAGTATCGCCATGCGATTGAACCACTGCTGCAACCGCTACAAAAAATTGCAAGTGAGTCCTTTACAACCCTGCCAGATTCAATTCGACCATTTTTCCGTGACACTATTGATCATCTGCAACATGCCTGTGAACATGCATCTGGTATGGATACTTTGTTAACCACGGTCTTGCAAGCAGATCTTGCTCATGTTCAGGTTAGACAAAATGAGGATGTTCGAAGAATCTCTGCTTGGGTGGCATTAGCGGCTGGGCCAACGATGATCGCTGGAATTTATGGCATGAATTTTGAGAATATGCCAGAGATCGGATCAAGGTATGGCTACTTTGCAATCTTGGCGGTAATGGCATCTTTAACAACATTTTTGGTTTATAAATTTAAAAAAGCCCACTGGTTATAGGTAACTCACCCTGGCTGATAGGGTCGGGCAGTAATAAAACGCCGGGTTGTTAGCTCAGTTGGTAGAGCAGGTGACTCTTAATCACCGGGTCGGGGGTTCGAGTCCCTCACAACCCACATTTTTAATCTAATGATGGATTTTAAAGTAATTACCAACCTGATTAATTCTGTGAATACACCGAGTTTTCACTTTTTTACAACCAATAACAACGTATGACTGATTCGATAGGGCTACAGTCAGAAAATGGAATATGGCTTTGCACCCTTGTTTACTGGTGGATCTGGTCGTAGCGGCACCACCATTATTTTAAATTTACTTAAGGATCATCCCAATGTTCATGCAAGTCTTCCCCGAGAAATAAAGTATTTAACCTCAAGGTATGGATTAGTTGACCTTAATTTTGGCAGGCCACTATCAATTGAAGAGGATTTAAAAAGTAAACGTAATAATTTAGCAGCAAAGGTTTTAAACAAGATTGGCAAGCGTAAAAAGGATTTATTTATGGTCTATTTAAACTCTAAGTGGTGGAGTGAAATAGGCAAAAAGGGTAAACCAAGAGGTCTAGTACAAGGCATCACTAAAGAAGAGTTAGATACTGCTATTACTAACTTTGAAAAATACTTTGCTGTGGATCAAATGCGAGCTAGTCGAGCATTTTTTTATGAATTATCTGCTACTCAAATCAAAGATAAAAATGTGAAGTATTTTGCAGACTCCACTCCTGTTAATATGATGCAAGCTAACTACATTTATAAATTATTCCCTAATGCTAAATTCATAAATATGATTCGCGATGGCAGGGATGTAGCCCTTTCAGTATCTAAGGAGAAGTGGGGTCCAGATGATCCCCAGCAAGCACTCATATGGTGGGCTAATCGAATTGAAAAAGCTCATAATGCTTTACTTAAGGTCAGAGCTAAAGATCAAATGCAAATGCGACTTGAAGATCTAATTGTTAATAATCGAAAAGAAGAGTATCTAAGGCTATTAAGCTTTCTTGAGATTGACGATCATGACCTAACCCGTGAGTACTTTGAAAAACAGATGCTACCTGAATATATGACCAAAGGTGAGTGGCAGCAGCAGGTTAAGGATCCTGATTTATATAATAAAAAGTATGAGAGTATTTTGAAAAATTTAAAGGCTAAGGGTATTGAAATAGCTAAATATTATTAACCCTGAATAATTCTAAACCCATTAATCACAATAATTGCAATTCCAACTAGGATCGCAAGTTGCTTGCGCGGTAGTTTTGCCACAAGTTTTGCAGCAATTGGTGCCATCAGTGCACCACCTAGGGCCAGTCCACCAACAATTGACCAATTAATATCAATTTTATTTATATTTATTAAAAAGCCAGCACTGGCAGAAAGAGCAACAATAAACTCAGATGCACTGACTGTGCCAATAATTTTTCTAGGCTCCATATTTGAAGTTGTCATTAAGGTTGGCGTAACAACTGGTCCCCAACCCCCGCCACCTGCGGCATCTACAAAGCCGCCAGTAAAACCTAAAAATCTTAAATACCTTGGATTATTCGCCGCCTCACTTGGCGCAGGTGCTGTGGTTTGAAATAGGTTTCGGTATAAGAGTAGAAATCCCATAAAGAGCAGAAGAGTTGAGATGAAAATCTTGGAGGAAGATAAATCTATAGAGGATAAAAAGGTAGCGCCAAGAAAAGCGCCAATGCCCCCTGGAATAGCAAGCCTTACTAAAACCTTTTTATCAATATTTTCTGCATGCCAATGAGATGCTCCAGATACTAAAGTGGTGCCGATCTCGGCCGCATGAACAGCAGCAGATGCAACTGCAGCAGATGCCCCTAAAGTTAATAATAAAGTTGAGCTCGTTAAACCAAAGCCCATACCAAGAGCCCCATCAATTAACTGCGCAAGTGAACCGGCAATTGCAAAATAGATCCAATTCATATAATCGCCTTTAAAATTTTCGCTATGTTCTCATCTAAATCATCATCACCTTTTAACAAAAGATCTGGATTTGATGGTCGTTGATAATCCTGACCAACACCAGTGAAGTTTGGAATATTACCTTCAGTAGCTTTTTTATAAAGTCCTTTTGGATCCCGCGCTGCACAGATCTCAACTGGGGTGTCTACAAAGACCTCGATGAACTCACCATCTTCAAATAAAGATTTAGCCCGCCTGCGATCAGCTTCAAATGGTGAAATTATTGCAACTAAAACTATTAATCCAGCATCGACTAATACCTTTGCTACCTCTGAAACACGTCTAACATTTTCTGCTCGATCCGCTGGCGTAAAGCCCAAATCAGCATTTAAGCCCATTCTTAAATTATCACCATCTAAGACATATGGATGCATGCCTGTGGCATACAGCCGCTTTTCTACTCCATTTGCAATAGTGGATTTTCCGGAACCGGAAAGACCAGTTAACCAAATAACTTTTGCTTGCTGATTTTTCTGCGCAGCTCTTGCACCCTTATTTACTTCATACTTTTGATGTGTGAGATTTTCACCCCTTCTTAATGAGTGTCTAATCATTCCAGCACCTACTGTGTTAAAAGTGAGCCGGTCTACCAAAATAAAGTTTCCAAACTCTCTAGATTCTGAGTAGGCAAGAAGGGTTAGTGGCATATCAGTTGCAATCTCAACTGAACCAATCTCATTTATCCCTAGATCTGTAGCCGAGATTTCACTACCAGTATTCACATCAATCTTATGTTTAATCCTGGTAATTGTTGCTGGTGTTTGGGTTGAGCCAGCTATTAATAGGTATGACCTAGAGTGAATTAATTCATCCTCATGTAACCAGACAATATCTGCATTAAATCTATCTGATGGGTGTAATTGTTCATTTACTTTAGCAATTAAGTCCCCTCTAGTTGCATCTACTTCAGACTCTAAAAGTAAGGTAACTGCATCAAACTCAGCAGCGGATTTAACCTCTTTTTGATCGGAAATTATCTTTGAAATCTTACTTGTCTTATTACTTGGAAATACCCTTATTTCATCTCCTAAATTAAAGCTGCCGTGATGAACTGTGCCAGATAATCCTCTGAAATTTTCAGCTCTAGATACAAATTGAATTCGCATTCGGCTACTTAATTCTGCTGTTTTACTAGGCTGCCAACCTTGTATTGCCTCCAATAAGGTATCGCCCTGATACCAACTCATATTTTTAGATTTTCCAACCACATTATCACCGGCGAGCGCACTTAATGGGATAAAAACTACATCAAGTAATTGCAACCTAGCGATCACCTTTTCCACACTTTCTTTTATTTCATCATAAATTACTTGTTGAAAATCTACTGCATCTAATTTGTTGATGGCAACAATTACTCGACTTACTCCCATAAGTGAGCAGATAGTTAAGTGACGTAGGGTTTGTGTTCTAACTCCTTTAGTGGCATCAATTAAAACTAATCCAATATCAGCCCTTGAGGCGGCAACTGCCATATTTCTGGTGTACTGCTCATGTCCTGGCGCATCTGAAATTATTAATCTCTTGCCATCTAGTAGTGACATTGATCGATAGGCCACATCAATAGTAATTCCCTGCTCACGCTCTGCCTCAAGCCCATCGGTTAATAAACTAAAATCAATCTCACCGGCTGCAATCGTGGAGCCACTTCTTCGTATTTTTTTTGTCGATTCAATAGTGTCATGGGGAATGCTGTCTGTCTCCACAAGTAATCTGCCAATTAAGGTGCTTTTACCATCATCGACACTGCCACAGGTTAAAAGTCGGATTATTGATCGTTCCATTAGAAGTAACCCTCAGTTTTCTTCTTCTCCATGGAATCTTCATTGGCGCCATCAATTAATCTAGTTGCCCGCTCACTTAACTTAACTGAAAATACCTCATCCACAATTGAGGTTAAATCCTTAGCATCAGATATAACTGCAGCTGTTAATGGATAGCAGCCCAGTGTTCTAAATCTAACCTCCAACATCTGCACCTTTTCACCAGGAGATAGTGGGTATCTCTCATCATCAACCATAATTAATTGATCCCCACGTTTAACCATGGGACGAGCCTTTGCAAAGTAAAGTGGATTAACTTCAATATTTTCAGTCATGATGTAGCGCCAAATATCTATCTCAGTCCAATCTGAGAGTGGAAATACTCGCATGCTCTGACCTGGTGCTAATTTTGTGTTGTAGGTACGCCAAAGCTCTGGTCGTTGATTTCTTGGATCCCACTTATGGCCCGCCTCTCTAACACTAAAAATTCGCTCCTTAGCCCGGCTTTTTTCCTCATCTCTTCTTGACCCACCAATTGCTGCATCAAATTCATACTTATCTAATGCTTGACGAAGAGCAACAGTTTTCATAACTCTTGTGTACTCAGAGATACTGGCATTAAATGGATTTATACCAGCAGCAACACCATCTTTATTGGTATGAACGATTAACTTTGCTCCAGCTTTTGCCACTGCTTGATCACGGAATGTGATCATCTCTTTAAACTTCCAAGTGGTATCTATATGAAGTAATGGAAATGGAATTGGTGCTGGATAAAATGCTTTTTTAGCCAGGTGAAGTAAAACTGAGGAGTCTTTACCAATTGAGTACATCATTACTGGGGTACGAAATGAGGCGGCAGTCTCCCGTAATATCTCAATTGACTCAGATTCAAGAGCTTTTAAGATCTGCTGATTTACTTTCACTCTGACACATTAATAGGTGATGCTGTGAAAGCCAATAAGTAATTGGTGTTTCATTAGTTTTGTTTGAAATTTTAAAGAACTTTTCGTGAGATCAGATTAAGTTTTAAACTCAATGAACTTAACTTTCAACTATTAAGAGCTCTAGGCACCAGTTATGCGAGGGTGGCCCATAATTTTACATGTATTTTCGCCAAGACCATCGTTTCCTTAATCACTGGGCCCGGAGTTTAAGTTCACTACAACCGACCTACGCTCGAACTTTTGAACCAATCTTTCCAAAGTAAATCAAACTCATCATGGCAACGGCGGTTATGCCTAGGGCTACGGTGATGGAGGTTAGTTGAACTACCCAGGCTAGGACTGTTTTTACAATAAAAATTATCAGGGTATTTATAAAACTTAATTGAGCAACTGCAACTGCGTTATTACCATTAGATAAGCGCCCAGCAATTGAGAAGAATAATGGCGACATTGCCGATGAGCCCAGGCCGGCTAAAAAGAAACCGGTAAATGCAATTATCACTGCAAGGTTTTTATTGGAATCAACTAGGTAAGTTGAGGTAAAGAGAGTGATAATTAAACTGCCTCCGCCCACCAAGCCACCAGTTTTTAGCCAAAAACTCTCACTTTCAAACTTAAGTGCATAACCAATTAAAAACCTACCAATAGTTAGCCCAAGAATGAAAATTAAATAACTTAATGCTGCAATTGAGGCTGGCATATTTAATTCCTCTTTGCCAAATAATGTTGCCCAATCAGCAATTATAAACTCCATAAGGGAGGCGCAAAAAAAACCAATACTTAAAAACCAGCTGATTTTAAACTTAAACTGCTTTATTGAGGTCAATTGATAATCATCATCACCATCTGCTCTAACTGGGAATGTGGGAGAGAGCTTTGAAATAAAGAATTGGGTCATAAGCCAGATCACCATCATCAAAATACTTATGTGCCTAGAGACAGAGAAGTTGTCTGCAATTACAAATGCAATCCCAGCAGTTGAAAGTGCGCCAGCTCCCCAAGCTCCGTGAAGTTTAGGCAGAATTACCCGGCCAATTTCATCTTGGCGATGCAGAGTGTGACCAGTGGATGCGATGTGATAAATAGATATACCACCACCACCTATGATATTTGCTAGTAGGAAAATGATCGGGGAACTAGTACTACTTAAAATAATAAATGAAGCTGCGATTACTGTGGAGCCTAGGCGCAGTGCTAACTTGGCGCCGATTCTATGAACAATTTGCCCGCCAATTAAAAGCATTATTAATGAGCCAATTGAGGACATACTTAATAAAGTGCCAAAGGTTCCATTATTTACACCAAGATTTGCCTTCAGATCTGGCGTGCGAGGAGCAAGCGACATTATTGAAAGGCCAAATAAAAAGAAGATTGCAAAGAGTGATCTCATCTCACTTTTAGTTAAGATGTTTTTAGTGAAATTATTCAAAACAACACACTTGCTAACTCACTACGGGCTTTAACCAACCTTGGATCAGTTGGATCTACTAAATTAAAGAGGGAAATTAGATGAGCCTTTGCTTTATCTCGTTGATCACCTGTATTTGATTTAATCACTGCCAGTAATCTATCAAATGCACCGCTTAAATCCCCTGAGGCAATTTGAATATCAGCGCACATTAATTGACTAGTTAGATCATCAGCTTTTGCATTTTTAAGGGTTAATACTGGATCAAGGCCATCAATTCGAATCATTAAGTTAACTTGAGCTAAACCAACTATTGCAACCTGCCTCATTTGGTTTTCGTTTTAAGCCAAGCTTCATAAGAAAGCTTTGCCGCTTTGTAATCACCTTTCTCCATTGCAGCATATGCTGCCTCCTCCTCAGCCTCCATTGGAATTTCAGTCGGGCCTTCCGGTGCACTTCCAACACCTTTTTGAGAGGCGAGCTCTAGTAATTTATTAATTACTAACCGCACCTGATCTGCTGGTGGTACTGATTCAAATAGTGGAAGTAATTGCTCAGCAACTATTGCAATTGCAACTGGAACTGATTTTATTTGTAATGCCTGAGCAACTTGTGGCTGGCTATCAACATCTACGGTGCCAAGGAGCCAAGCTCCTTTATCTGCAGCCTCTAGCTTTCCTAAAGTCTCTAATATTTCCTTAGATTGGCTACTTCGTGTAGACCAAGCAAGGAGTACAACAACTTTTTCTTTTGATTTAGATACAAAATCTGAAACTAGGTTTTCTTGCGTAACTGGGATACCAACAGTGGGTAATTGATCTGCAGTAGGTTTTTTAAGTGATGATAAATCAAAGGCGTTACCAAAATTAGCCCCACCTGCTATTGGTTTATTGAAACTCATCTAGAGATCACTACTCCTGAATCCATTCGGTAAGGTAAAACCTTCTCAATATAATCTTGTAGTAGCAAAATCTAGCCCAACATCTCTGCCTAATTTCTCACCCAGATACCAACGATTTTCTAATACCTCATGAAATAACTGCGCAGGGGCAACTCTGCCCCGCAGATTCTCTGGTACTTGATTTACTACCCGCTTAAATACATCAGATAGCCACTGTTTAACTACAACTGAATGTGGTGTTGAGGGTGGAAACTCTCGCGCTTTATATCGATCATAAGAAGCAAGTAATCGCTTTGCTTGCAGCTCCTCAGTTTTAAGCCCCATTAACTCCTCAAGTCGGTTAGCGTGATAACGCGCTGCAACTAATTTTGGTTGAAATTTAATACTTCCTTTATCACCCGTTGTTGTTACCTCAACCTCTTCAACTGCAAAACCTAAATCTTGCAAAGCACGCATTGCTCGCTCAACCGCTTGCCGATCGTGTGGCATCTAGAATTTGTGGCTCTTTAAGTATCTTCCACAATCTTTTATACCTTCTAATAACACCATCGGAGGCTCTAATTGGATTTATATCCTCAGATAAAACACCTGCTGTTGCTAAATCCTCAAGCTCAGCCGCCACATTAAAATGAGCAAGCTCTAGATCATGCTCACGCTGGCCATCACTTAAAGTTTTTTGAAACTCACCAGTTTCAGCATCAACTAGATAGGCAGCGTAATCATTAGCATCTCTTCTAAACAGAGTATTAGATAGTGAGCAATCCCCCCACCAAAAACCAAGTAGGTGAAGTCTTACTAAAAGTAATGCCAAAGCATTTGCCATATTTAAAATCTCAGTTGGCGTTACCTCACCACTTAGTATCACTCGGTAAGGAAGTGAGTACGGTAAGTACTTTGTAACCAAAGCCGCTGGTAATTCATTGCCTTGCCCATCAACTCTGCCCTCAATTACTGCAACTGGTTCCACGCATGGCGCTGTTCTTTGATTTAAATCTCTCAGTAATGTGTACTCACGATTTGCAAACGCAGGCACTGTCTCTTTAATTGCAAAGATCTCACTATTGCTTTTATTTGGATTAGGTCTTATTAACCTAACAACGTGGCGAGAGATACCGCGCATGCCGGTGAGCACCTCATCCTCCGGCCAACTCTCAAGTGATTGATCCCAAGGCAGATTAGCTAAGGTGGCTATTTCCTCACCTAATCCTTTGATTCTTAGCCCACTCATAGGCTTATTCTCTCTTATTTCACCTACACGCACTAATCAGATTAGGTGGAGGTGGAAGAAATAAGGATAAAATTACTAAATGGCCAGATTTAGTAAACCAAGAATTAGTAAGAAATTAACACCATTACTTCGCCGTCGATCAGCAGATAAGCTGCAGGAAGATTTTGGCGTCGCCGGACGACCAGTTAACACCGCTAATCCTTTTTACTTTGGTTTTATGGCCGCAGTTGGCGTACTAATTGCAATAACTACTATGCGGGCTTTGGCATCAGCTAGTGCGGTATTTATCTTAATTATTATCTCAATTTTCTTAGCAGCTGGCTTAAATCCCTCAGTTATGTTCTTTCAAAACCGTGGCTTAAAGCGAGGTGCGGCGGTTGGGGCGGTAATGGCCTCAGTACTACTTTTTGTTGGTATTTTTATTGCGGTAGCAGCGCCGCCATTAATAGATCAGGGTAATCAATTACTAGAAAGTGCTCCTGAACTGATTAAAGATTTAAATAACAACGCCTTTATCAATGATTTAAATAACAGGTACGGAGTAATTGACTCACTTGAAATCAGACTTGAGTCGGTAATAAAAGATGGTCAGTTTGCTATCACAGCTTTCGGCGGCGTAATTGGTGTGGGTAAAGCGGTTGTCTCTGGCTTGTTCTCAGCCTTCACAATATTAGTTTTGACCTTATATTTTCTAGCATCACTACCTCAAGTAATAAATATCGGCTTACGGTTTGTACCAGCATCAAGGCGTGATCGGGTTTCAAAATTAACTAACGCAATAGTTTCAAGAGTGGGCTCCTTTGTGGGAGGCCAATCTATTATTGCCGCCTTAGCTGCCATATTTATTTTGGTAATGGGACTTATTATTGGCATGCCATACCCAGCACCGCTAGCGATGGTAGTTTTGATTTGCGGCTTTATTCCATTGGTTGGCCACTTTATTGGCATGAGTATTGTGACTCTAGTTAGCTTAACTGACTCTTTTTCAACAGCGATCATCGCGCTTTTGGCTTATATAATTTATGTTCAGATTGAAAATTACGTAATTACGCCAAAGATAATGAGAAAATCCCTTGCAATTCCAGGACTTGTCACAATTATTGCAGCCTTACTTGGCACATCCTTACTTGGCTTAATTGGCGGCTTACTTGCAGTACCAATTGCAGCTGCAGTACTTCTTATAATTGATGAGGTAGTTTTTCCAAGAGCTGATCAGTCTTAAATCTGGGTCGGAAGCGGTAATCTGCTTGGCGCAATAATCTTTACAATCTCACTTAATACTAAATGCACCATTGGCTCACCCACCCAAAGATGTTTAGCATCTTTAACATCAATCTGCTTAAGATTTGAAACACTGGCAAATCTTTTCTTGGCAGCCTCCGGTGTTAAATACTCATCTAACTCTGGGATTAAAGCGGTAATTGGGCGGCCATCTTTTGCCCAGAAATCTAAATCATCCTGCGTTGTTGATAACATCGGAGGGCTTAAAAGAATTAACTCTTTGATTCTTTTATCCCTGCCATATTGAAGTGCAAGCTCTGTGCCAAAGGACCAACCAATTAGATACAGAGTCTTTTACATTTAACTCATCAAAGCAGTAGTTAATTGCAGCTAATACATCAAGTTTTTCACTCTTACCTGCGTCATACTCACCATCACTTGTGCCTGCCTCACTTGACGCACCCCTTGTGTTAAATCTAATTATTTGAATACCTGCCATGAGCGGGCAATCTATTTGCTGCCTTTTTATAGATATGTGAATCCATCATGCCCCCACCTGAAGGATTAGGGTGAAGCATTAGAAGTGAGCCAGTTATCTCACCAATTGGGGTGGCAACCTCACCAATCAGATTAAGCCCATCGCTAGTTCTTATGGTTATTAGGCTGCGATTAGCTGGCAGCACCGTTGAAGGGCGGATTAACTCTGGCATGAAAAGAGTTTACTCTTACCCTATGAGCACAGATGCCACCTTTGAAAAGTTTGATCCAGCAACTGGTGAGGTAATTGCTACGTATAAGAACTTTTCCCAAGCTGAAGTTTTTGCAGCCGTTGATGCAGCACGCCTTGCAAGTATTAGGTGGCAAGAGTTTGGCTTCGCGGCCCGCAAGCGCACCTTACTTAAGTGGGCTTCATATATAACAAATAATCAAAAAGAGATTGCTAATTTAATTGCAACTGAGTGCGGTAAGCCAATTGGGGATGCATCCCTTGAAGTTTCAATTGCTGTTGATCATATTGCTTGGGCTGCAAAACATGCCCAAGAAATTATGCGAAAGCAAGATCGCCCATCTGGCTTATTAATGTTTAATATGAAAGCTCAGGTGCAACGATCACCTCTTGGCGTCGTTGGCGTGATTGGTCCGTGGAATTACCCAATCTTTACCCCAATGGGCTCTATTGCTTATGCATTAGCAGCTGGGAACTCAGTAGTTTTTAAACCATCTGAGTTCACACCCGGTGTTGGTAAGTGGCTAGCTGATTCATTTGCGCAAATCGCACCCTTTGAAAATATCTTTACAACCGTAACTGGATTACCAGATACAGGAAAAGCACTTACTCAATCTAAAGTTAATAAAGCTCTCCTTTACCGGATCAACTAGAACTGCTAAAAAAGGTAGCAGCATCCTGTGCTGAGCAAATGATTCCAGTAGTTCTTGAGTGCGGCGGTAAAGATCCAGTAATTGTTGCCCATGATGCTGATATAAAACTGGCTGCTGAATACGCACTTTGGTCTGCGATGGCAAATGCTGGTCAATCTTGTATTGGGGCAGAGCGAGTTTATGTTGTTGAATCAGTAGCTGAAGAGTTCATTGAAACATATTGTTGATTTAGCAAAAAAGATTAAGCCTAGGACAAAGTTATGGCCCTGCCACAATGCCATCACAACTTAAGGTAATTCAATCTCACCTAGATGATGCAAAAGCAAAGGGTGCTAAGTTTTTATTAGGTGGATCAGACTCTGTTAAAGGCGCCTTTGTTGAGCCAGTAATCATGGTTGATGTGCCTGAGGATTCATTAGCTATGACTGATGAAACCTTTGGGCCAACTCTTGCTATAAATAAAGTTTCAAATACCGATGAAGCGATCAAGTTATCTAACTGCCAGTAGTTACGGCTTAGCAGCAGCTGTCTTTTCAAAGCGTGAGGGTGAGAAGATTGCATCAAAGCTTGCCTGCGGAATGGTTTCAATTAACTCAGTGTTTTTATTTGCAGCAATTGCTTCAGTTCCTTTTGGTGGGGTTAAAGACTCTGGTTATGGACGTATCCATGGGGGTGAAGGCTTACTTGAATACACCTACGCAAGATCTGTAGTTAAAACTCGATTTAAGATTCCACTCAGATTTACCACCTTTAAGCGAACTAAATTTTCTGAGAAAATACTTACTTTGTTAATTAAAAAGCTATATGGAAGAAGAAAGTAGACTTATAAAACTTTAATAAGGCGATCAAATGCCTGATTAATTATTTCCTCACTAGTTCCAAAGTTAAACCTGACAAAGTTTGAATGCTTAGGTCCATATAAAACTCCAGCGTTAAGGGCTAACTTACTTCGCTCTAAAATCTGAGCAGCCGGATCACTACCTAGTCCTAAAGCGCTGACATCAAACCAAGCCAGGTAGCCAAAATCAGGGATGCGATATTTAATAGTAGGTGTTTTGGTATCTATTAGTTTTTTAAGTAATATTCCTATTTTCATTCAAGAGTAATTAGCACTCCATCTAGCCACTCCTCAGAATCACTATAGGCAGCGGTTGAGGCAACTGCTCCAAATAAAGATGCCCGCCAGGTGACCGCAGGTGGCATGGCATTTATTTTCTCTTTTAATTTAACTGATTCAGTAATGATTAACGCGCACTTTAATCCGGCAAAATTAAAAGCACTTACTTGCGCTAGTAACGATTATTCCAACCTCTTTGGCATCATCACTTACTGATAAGAAGGGCAAGAACTCTTTTTTGTTAAAGGCTAATGGGCCATGAATCTCATCACTTATAACAATAACGCCATACTTTTTGGCTAGTGTTGCAATCGTCTCTAACTCTGATCGAGTATAGATAATTCCAACTGGATTATGTGGGCTACATAAAATATGTAGCTTCACACCTTTTGCATACTCACGCTCAATTGCATCTAAATCTAATTTATAATTTAAATCATTCTCAGTTAGTGGGACATCAACTAGGGTGGCATTTACCTCTGCTATCCATTTCCAAATGTTTTCATATACAGGTGAGTTAAGCATCACCTTATCCCCGGCCTTAATAAGAGTTCGCATTACTTCCACAATTCCAACACCAACATCTGTTGCCATTCTTATCTGCGTTACATCAGGTTGCCATCTCCATCGGCTTTTAGAAAACTTAGCAAATGCATCAAATAACTCTGGAAATGCTCCTAAGTAACCAGTATCTGATCTATCGAGCATGTCTTGTAAGGCAGCCTTCACAGCTGGCGCCGTTGGAAAATCCATTTCGGCAACTGGTAGAGGTAATACATCACTTGGATATTGTCGCCACTTAGAACTTTTTCGCTTACGTAGCTCCTCCAGTGCCTGCGCTTTCACTGCCTTTGTCATAGACATTAGTATGCCACTAAAGCAAACCTATGATGTACATCAGGTAAACACCTCATCTAATAGTGTTGATAGTTTTTAACACCCTCTGCGTGTGCCCAGTAGCCATACTCATAGCAAAACAGAAATAATCAATATATTTCTATGTTAAAGTCTTCATATTAATCACATGAGTATAGTTTTTCTCAATAGAAAAGTGGAAAAATGAGAATCGCGCGGCTAGGTGAGATCAATAAAGAGAAGCCTGCTGTACTTATCTCAGACACAGAAGCGGTCTTTGTTGATGACTTAATTACTGACTTTAACCGTCCTGAGTTAGAAAATGGCGCTATTGCTAAAATAAAAAAAGCAGATTTAAGCAGTAAAAACAAGGTGAGAATTGCTGATTACCGAATCGGTTCACCAGTTGCCAGACCAACAAAAGTCGTATGCGTTGGCATGAATTATTCAAAGCATGCCTTTGAATCCTTTATAGATCCAGTAAGTGAACCAATTGTCTTTATGAAAGCCCCCGACAGTGTTATCGGGCCAAATGATGAGATTGTTATTCCACCAAACTCAGTGAAAACTGATTATGAATCCGAGCTGTGCGTAGTAATTGGAAAAAATGCTCTCTACTTAAAATCAGAGGAGCAGGCGGGTGAGCACATCCTTGGTTACACAATCTCCCAAGATGTCTCAGAACGTCACTGGCAAGTTGAGCGAAGTGGGCAATGGATGAAGGGGAAATCATTTCCAACCTTTAACCCGATGGGTCCATGGATTGTAAGCGCAGATGAGTTTGCAAAAAATAATCTATCACCAAGTAATCTCTCAATAACTTGCACAGTTGATGGTGAGGTAAGACAAAACTCACGAACTAATGATTTAATTTTCGGGATTAATCATTGTATTTGGTATATCTCACAATTTATGGAGCTTAAGGCTGGTGATGTGGTCAATACTGGAACTCCAGAAGGTGTTGGTATGGGATTTAAACCAGAGAGGTTTCTAAAGGGTGGTGAAGTAATTATTACTACTATTGAAGGAATCGGTACGATTAAAAATAAGGTTGTTAACTTTAAGTAATCTAATATCTAGGGGCATTTCTAGTTCGCTCAATTTTTGGCTTTCTCATATTACGTTTACTCCAACATATGTTATGCCAATGCCTGCGCAGTTCAGCATCATGTTCAAGCCAGGCAACGGTGTGAGGAGTTGCCATTGGAATCATCTGATCACATCCGGGGCAGCGATATGGTTTATTTGAAGTTGAACCACTAATTTTTCTAACAACAAATATTCCATCATCGTGCTCTTCTATCACCTCACTAGATGTTGTGATATCGCGCTCATCGATAGGAATTAAAGGTTTACCCTTACCCTTTGGCTTACTTTTACGCGGACTCACAGGTTTATTCTCCCAAGTGATTTAAGTATTTATTACCAATTACGGCAAGATGTCGCCATGAACACAGCTGCTGCGATCGAAGTCCGTGGTTTAACCAAGAAATATGGCAGCAAGGTAGCAGTTGCTGGAATTGATTTAACTGTTGAGCGTGGTGAAATATTTGCACTCCTTGGTCCAAATGGTGCTGGTAAAACTACTACTGTTGAAATTCTAGAGGGATACCGAGTGGCTAACTCTGGCCAGGTTAAGAGTTTTAGGTTTTGATCCAGCAACAAAAGGAAGCCTTGCTCAAAAATGGCGTAATCAAATTGGGATTGTTTTGCAATCAACTAATGATGCAGCTGATTTAAGTGTTCTCGAAACTATTTCTCACTTTGCTAATTACTATGAAAACCCAAGAGATGTTAAACAGGTAATTGAAGAGGTTGGGCTAGAAGAAAAAGTGAATGCAAAAGTTCGTGAGTTATCAGGTGGGCAGAGGCGAAGATTAGATGTGGCGCTGGGCATTATTGGCTCCCCTGAACTATTGTTTTTAGATGAACCAACAACCGGTTTTGATCCAGAGGCCCGTAGATCTTTTTGGGAGTTAATTAGAACCCTAAAATCTGAAGGAACCACAATTCTTTTAACAACACATTACTTAGATGAAGCTCAAGCTTTAGCTGATCGAGTTGGTGTTATCAATGAAGGGGTCATCATTGAGATTGCTACCCCAGATACTTTAGGTGGGCGTAATAACGCACCGGCTAAAGTAACTTGGCTAGAAAATGGTGTTACCCAAGAATTGTTAACGAAGAATCCAACGGAAGAGGTTTTAAAGCTAAGTCAGCGGTTTAATAATCAGATTCCAGAGCTTCAAGTACTACGCCCAAATCTTGAGGAGATATATCTTCGAATGATTGGTGAATTAAAATGAATACCTTAAAAGAGACGATACGTATTGGTGTGCTTCGAAGTTTCCTTGAGGTTAAGCAGTTTATGCGCCAGCGCGAATCTGTGGTCTTTACCTTATTTTTTCCAGTAATTTTGCTATTCATTTTTGGTACCGTATTTAAAGACACCATCGCACCCGGAGTTACCTTCAGCCAATACTTTGTGGCAGGCATGATCGCGTCCGGTTTAGTAAATACTGGTTTTCAACAGCTTGCGATCACAATTCCAATGGAGCGAGATGATGGAACATTAAAACGCTTGCGCGGAACACCGATGTCAGTTTCTTCATACTTTATCGGTAAGGCGCTTCTTGTAACGATTTTAATGATTGTGCAAACCATATTGTTACTATTTTTTGGCTCAGTAGTTTTTGATCTTAATCTGCCAACTGATCCAATGCTTTGGTGGAATTTCACTTGGCTAGTAATCCTAGGAAGTGCTTGCTCTACCGTTCTTGGAATTGCATTCTCGGTTGTGCCAAAAAGTGGGCGCGGAGCATCCGCTGTTGTCTCACCGATAGTAATTATTCTGCAATTCTTTAGCGGCGTATTTTTCGTTTTCACCTCCCTTCCAGTTTGGATGCAACAATTTGCTGCCCTGTTTCCTCTTAAGTGGTTAACACAAGGTATGCGCTCTGTATTTTTACCAGAAGATTTCGCTACGCAAGAGGTAGCAGGTGATTGGGAACTGGGTAAAACTGCTTTAATACTTGTTATTTGGTTAGTTTTAGGTTTAATTCTTTCAATTAAAACATTTAAGTGGAGTAGGCAATGAAAATAAGAATATTTATATCTGTTTTACTAGCTACTACATTATTTACAACTAGCTCCTCTGCGGTAACACCTACGCCAAAACCAACTGCAAAGGTAAGTCAGAAAGCAACTCCAAAACCAGCTGTATCAGCTAAGCCAGCAAGTTCTAAACCAAGTGTGAGTTCAAAAACGACTGCAACTAAGAAACCTACCAAGAAGCCTACGAAGAAACCTGTGAAGAAGAAAAAGAAGAAAGTAAAAAAGACTGCAACTCCAATCCCATCACCTTCACCTGTTTGGCCACCAGTTGGATTTACCACTAATGCCGGTATCTACGCAAAAATTCCTACCGGTAAAGAATTACTTGGCTTACTTTCAGCAAAACTGAAATTAGCTGCTGATGTAAAAAAATGCGAGACAAATGCTTGTGGGGCAGTCGTTGTAGCTGCAGATATTCAATGCCGGTGGTGGGAAATTAGATCCACAGTATCAATGATTGACCCTGCAGACCCAGCTAAGAAATTAATACTTGGAAACCTTCGGACTACCTATAACTCACTAAGTCCTAAAACATATGCAAACATATTACTAATAAGTGATGAGCCTTTGTATTTACCAACAGCTATAGATCCAGTAACAAATCAAGAATTATTACCTGTTGCTAGAACTGGTATTTCAGTTGGAAAGATTTCGGCAACCTGCCATAAGTCTGCTACTAATGAAACTATCCCAACTAATATTTATACTCCTATTAAATAAAGATAGGGGATAAATTGCTAGGGGGCATTAATAACGGTTTATATTTAATCTCTTTATCTGGCTTCCTAGTTGTAGCCGTGTTAGCACTAATTCTTCGGTGGGCTTTTTCTCATAACAAATCTTTGATTGAAAAGGATAAAGTAATTGGATCAGAGGATCAATATGGCCTGCTAAAAGTTGCCCATAGCCCTAAAAATCATATTGAAGGTGAAATGATGCGACAAAAACTAATTGCTGTTGGCATAAAAGCAACACTGTCGCAAACCAAGGATGGTCCTAGAATTTTAGTATTTGAAAAAGACTTAAAGATTGCAAAAGCAACTATAAATAGTTAGCGATTAGCCCCAGGAACCCAGAGTTGATCACCGATCTCTTTATTTGCAGTTCGGGCTAAAACAAATAAAAGATCAGATAAACGATTTAAATATTTTGCTGTAACTGGGTTTACGCCACCGCCAAATGAATGAATCGCATGCCAAGTATTTCGCTCAGCACGCCTAACTACAGTTCTTGCGACATGCATTAAAGCTGATGCGGGGGTTCCAGATGGAAGTACAAATGTACGAAGTGGCTGTAATGACTCATTATATTTATCAATTTGCTTCTCTAGATAATCAATTTGTGATTCTAAAACTCTTAATGGCTCTGTGGTTGGGTTATCAACTATTGGCGTACAAAGATCTGCGCCAACATCAAATAAATCATTTTGAATTCTGACTAGAAGTTTTGTAATTTCATCATCTTTAATCCCACCGAGTGCTAATACAACTCCAATTGAAGAGTTAGCTTCATCAACAGTGGCATATGCCTCAAGGCGTGGATCATTTTTTGAGGTTCGGCTCATATCCCCTAGTGAGGTAGTTCCATCATCACCGGTTTTTGTGTAGATACGGGTTAAATTAACCATGAACTCACCCTACCTTAAGCAATTACAATGGGGAATTATGGAACGACTACGGGTAGTTGGAGGAGCCAGATTATCTGGCACGGTCCGAGTTTCTGGAGCCAAAAACTCAGCGCTTAAATTAATGGCGGCAACATTGCTCGCACCCTGGTGAATCAAAGATTACAAATCTACCTGCTATCGCAGATGTTGATTATATGGCGGAGTTATTAACTAGGTTGGGATGTAGCGTTAAAGTAAATAATGAATTACATGAAGTAATTATTGCGGTACCAAAAAAATTAGGCCATAGAGCAGATTATGACTTAGTGCGAAAGATGCGCGCATCAATAAATGTATTAGGGCCGCTAATTGCTAGAGAGTTAGTTGCTGAAGTAGCACTTCCTGGTGGAGATGCAATTGGATCTAGAGGACTTGATTTTCATATTAATGGTTTAAAAGATATGGGAGCAGAAATTCACTCCGAACATGGTTTTGTTATTGCCAGCGCACCTAACGGAATTAAGGGTGCGGCTATCACTTTAGAGTTTCCAAGTGTTGGTGCTACTGAAAATATTATGACTGCAGCTACCTTAGCAACTGGTACTACAACTATTGATAATGCAGCTCGTGAACCAGATGTTGTAGATCTTGGTGAGTTTTTAATTTCAATGGGAGCAAAAATTACTGGACTTGGCACACATACCATCACTATTGATGGTGTTAAAGAATTAAAACCAGCAACACATGCCACACTCGCTGATCGAATTGTTTCTGGCACTTGGGCTTTTGCTGCTGCTATGACAAAAGGTGATATCACTATTGAAAATGGGCGAGTAGATCATCTTGAGGTGCCACTTGATAAATTAGTTGAAGCAGGGGCTGTAGTAACAACAACTAATAATGGATTTAGAGTAAAGATGGATAAGCGCCCAATTGCAGTTGATGTTGCAACACTTCCCTATCCAGGCTTTCCAACTGATTTACAACCAATGGTAATTGCGCTAAATGCAATTGCTGAGGGCACATCTCTTGTAACTGAAAATGTCTTTGAGGGCAGATTTATGTTTGTTAATGAATTACTTAGATTAGGTGCAAATATTCAAGTAGATGGTCATCATGCTGCGATTACTGGAATCACTGAGTTATCAGCAGCACCAGTTGCTGCCACAGATATTAGAGCTGGCGCAGGCTTGGTATTAGCAGCATTAGTTAGTGATGGAATAACAATTATTGAAGATGCCTACCATATTGATCGTGGCTATCCAGATTTTCCTATGCAACTTCAATCTCTCGGAGCTGATGTAACTAGAGTTTAATTAGCACTCTCACCAAGAATTGATACTCGATTTTTAGAAACTGAAATAAATCCACCATTAATTACAAAATCATTTGTTGAACCATCAGATGCTTTTATCGAAACTGTGCCATCTGCTAAAACTCCAAGCAGCGGAGCGTGATCAGGTAGTACACCAAGATCACCTTCGAGTGTGCGAGCAGAAACCATTTTGGCTTCCCCACTCCACACCCGCTTCTCTGGTGTAACTACCTCAACTTTTAACAATGATTCAGACATTTATTATGACTTCGCTAACTCTGCTGCTTTTCGTTCAACATCATCTAAGCCACCACACATAAAGAATGCTTGCTCTGGAACATGGTCATACTTTCCATCAGCTAGGGCTTCAAAGGCTGAAATAGTTTCAGTTAGTGGAACGAATGAACCTTCAAGGCCAGTGAAGACCTTTGCCACGAAAGTATTTTGAGAAAGGAATCGTTGAATACGACGAGCTCTTCCTACCAAAATACGATCTTCTTCAGATAATTCATCAATACCTAAGATTGCAATAATGTCTTGCAAATCTTTGTAACGCTGCAAGATCTGCTTAATTCGGTTAGCAACTCGGAAGTGATGCTCACCAATATAGCGAGGATCTAAGAATACGAGATGTTGAATCAAGTGGATCTACCGCTGGATAAATACCAAGCTCAGAGATCGGGCGAGATAACACAGTTGTCGCATCTAAGTGAGCGAAGGTTGTGTGTGGAGCTGGGTCGGTAATGTCATCTGCAGGAACATAAATTGCCTGCATAGATGTAATTGAGTGACCACGAGTTGAAGTAATTCGCTCCTGTAAGCTGTCCCATTTCATCAGCAAGTGTTGGTTGGTATCCCACCGCAGATGGCATACGACCAAGAAGTGTTGAAACCTCAGAACCTGCTTGAGTAAATCGGAAAATATTATCGATGAATAAAAGCACATCTTGCTTCTGCACATCACGGAAATACTCCGCCATAGTCAGAGCAGATAGCGCTACCCGCAAACGTGTGCCAGGTGGCTCATCCATTTGTCCGAAGACCAATGCGGTCTTGTTAATAACACCAGTTTCAGTCATTTCAAGGAATAAGTCATTACCCTCACGAGTACGCTCACCAACACCTGCGAATACTGATACACCACCAAAGTTTTCTGCTACTCGATAAATCATCTCTTGGATCAACACAGTCTTACCAACACCTGCGCCACCAAATAATCCAATCTTTCCACCCTTTACATAAGGGGTAAGAAGATCGATAACTTTAATTCCAGTTTCAAACATCTCAGTCTTTGATTCAAGTTGATCAAAGGCTGGAGCGGTTCGGTGAATTGGCCATCTCTCTTTAATATCTAATGAAGAGGTTGGCACATCTAATGATTCACCCAGAGTATTAAATACATGTCCCTTTGTTACATCTCCGACTGGAACTGAGATCGCACTTCCAGTATCGGTAACAGTTGAACCGCGCACCATGCCGTCAGTTGGTTGCATGGAGATCGCGCGCACTAGATTGTCACCAATATGTTGGGCGACCTCAAGTGTTAACTTCTTGGTCTCACCCCCCAATGTGACATCAATATTTAACGCATTAAATATGGCTGGCATTGAATCGGCTGGAAACTCAATATCCACTACCGGTCCAATTACACGGGCAACTCTTCCGGTTGCTGTTTTAACTGACATTATTCACTCCCTGTGCTAGCTGAAGCGAGCGCATCTGCGCCGCCTACGATTTCACTGATCTCTTGGGTAATTTCGGCTTGACGAGCCGCATTCGCAAGTCGCGTTAACGACTTAATTAATTCATCAGCGTTGTCAGTTGCTGATTTCATAGCACGACGCCTTGCTGCATGCTCACTGGCTGCAGATTGAAGCATCGCGTTAAATACTCGAGCCTGAATATAGCGAGGTAGTAATGCATTAAGCACCTCGCCCGCATTAGGTTCGAATTCATACATCGGCAAAACAACCGCCGGCCCAGTTGATTCCACAACTTCAAGTGGCAACATACGCTTTGCATCTGGAGTTTGGGTAATCATCGATTTAAATTCAGTATAAATAATATGTAGTTCATCAACGCCATTTAGATCTGTTTGAGCATCTGCAATAAATGCGGTAATTAACGAATCAGAAACCTCTCGAGCATGAGCATAAGTTGGATTATCTGAGAAGCCACTCCATGAAGCGGTAATCTTTCGATTTCTAAACTTATAGAAGTTAATTCCTTTTCTTCCGACCAAGTATGCATTTACCTCAAGGCCACGTGATTGCAGAAGGGTAATTAGCTGATCACCCTCTTTAATTGCAGCATTTGAGTAAGCCCCTGCCATACCTCTATCTGCAGTAATGATTAGTACGGCAGCCCGCTTTGGATTTAGTGACGCCGTAGTTAATGGGTGATTAGTAGAAGATAAAGAGGCAACTGCTGAGACTGCCCTGGTTAACTCGTTGGCATAAGGAGATGAGGCAGCAACTTTTTGTTGCGCCTTAACAATGCGAGAGGCTGAGATTAGCTCCATCGCTTTGGTTATCTTCTTAGTCGCCTTTACCGAACGCATTCTGCGTCGATAAATACGAAGTTGGGCGCCCATTTATATCTCTTCTTTCTCTTTACTTACTTCTTAGCAGGAACTTGACGAGTGATTTGCTCATTATCCTCACCAGTCTAGTGCATCAGCTTTTTTCTCATTAACAGCTGGTGCAACTGATGATTTAAATTGAGTTTTAAATGTTGTAATCGCATCCTCTAGAGATTTAACTGTGTCATCAGTTAACTCACGAGTTGTTGAAATTACATCAAAGATTTCCTTGCGCTCACGAGCAATAAAATCTAGGAACTCAGCTTCAAAGCGGCGAACATCTGGCACAGGAATTGAATCCATCTTGCCAGTTGTTCCGGCCCAAATAGATGCAACCTGTCGCTCTACTGAGAACGGTGAGTACTGACCTTGCTTAAGTAATTCAACCATTCTGAGCACCGCGCTCTAGTTGTGCTTTAGAGGCAGCATCAAGATCTGAACCAAATGCTGCGAATGCTTCAAGCTCACGATATTGCGCAAGATCAAGACGCAGACGACCAGCAATTTTCTTAATCGCCTTTGTCTGAGCAGATCCACCAACTCGAGATACTGAGATACCAACGTTAATCGCGGGGCGAACGCCGGCGTTAAATAAATCAGTCTCAAGGAAGCACTGACCATCGGTAATCGAGATAACATTTGTTGGAATAAATGCTGATACGTCATTACCTTTTGTTTCAATAATTGGCAAGTCCTGTCATAGAACCGCCGCCTAATTCATCAGATAACTTGGCGCATCTCTCAAGTAAGCGAGAGTGTAAATAGAAAACATCTCCAGGATAAGCCTCGCGACCCGGTGGGCGCCTTAGCAATAGCGATACGGAACGATAAGCCTCAGCTTGCTTTGATAGATCATCAAAAACAATTAATACATGTTGTCCCTTATACATCCAGTGCTGACCAATTGATGAGCCGGTGTATGGAGCTAAGTATTTAAATCCGGCAGGATCAGAGGCAGGTGCTGCCACAATAGTTGTGTAAGCCATTGCGCCTGCTTCTTCTAAAGCGCCCTTAACGGATGCAATAGTTGAACCTTTTTGCCCAATTGCAACATAAATACATTTAACTTGTTTCTTTGGATCCCCACTCTTCCAGTTCTCCAATTGGTTAATGATTGTGTCAACTGCAATTGCAGTCTTACCAGTTTGGCGATCACCAATAATTAACTGACGCTGACCGCGGCCGATTGCAGTCATTGAGTCAATCGCTTTGATACCAGTTTGCATTGGCTCTTTAACTGGTTGTCTTTGCACTACAGATGGTGCTTGAATTTCAAGGGCTCGAGTTGTTTCAGCTTTAATCTCACCCTTGCCATCAATTGGCCGACCAAGTGCGTCAACTACACGTCCAAGAAAACCATCACCAACTGGAACAGAGAGAATTTCTCCAGTCCGGCGAACAGTTGTTCCTTCTTCAATTCCGGTGAACTCACCCAAAATAACCACACCGATTTCGCGAACATCTAAGTTCAGCGCTAGTCCTAGTGTGCCATTTTCAAACTTTAATAACTCATTGGTCATTGTCGATGGCAGACCTTCAACACGAGCGATGCCATCACCTGCCTCAGTTACGCTACCGATTTCATCTTTAACTGCAGCGCCTGGTTTATATGCAGCGACATGTTTTGCCAATGCATCCCGAATATCTTCGGGGCGGATACTAACTTCGGCCATCTTTTCTCTCTTCTCTCTTTAAATAACAGATACTTTCATACCTGTTAAAGCTAACTTACGAGCGCTCTGCCCGCTTCTGCTAAACGATTAACTAATGGTGCCATCGATAACATCATCGGCGTATCGGATAGAGATACCGCCTAAAATTTTTGGGTCGATCTCAATGTTTACATGCACATCTTTACCCATTTGCTTTGATAGTGCGGAAACTAACTTGCTCTGTTGCGTATCAGTTAATTTAACGGCGCTTTTAACATGAGCTACTAAACGGTCTTTACGAATTGAAACATAATGTGAATAAGTAGCTAATGTGGCATCAATACTGCGGCCACGGCGCAAAGTTATAACTCTACGAAGTAAGTTAACAGTTGAGCTCACATACTTACCTTTAACAACTGACTCAAGTAATGCAACCTTGTTAGCATCAGTGTCTGCAGAGGTATTAAGTGCTTGCCTAAAATCAGGATTTGCTACTAGCAGCCCTGGCAAAATCAAATAATTCCTTCTCAAGATTTTCTAATTCATTATTCTTTTCAGCAGCAGCACTCTCTGCCTCAACTGCTAAATGCTCAATTGCATCAGCTAACTCACCTGGGCTTGAAAAACGTAGCCCTGAAGCTGTTGCAAGTAATACTTGAGCTGGGGATGAAATATTTTTGCCAAATAGATTAGAAATTAACTCAGCTTTAGCGCCAGCATCTCTTGCATTATCTGTAAGTGCTCTGCGCATACCAATTGATGAACTTAGAACCGTTAAAATTGTAAATAAATCTGAAGCAAGGGTTGCACTCTCAGCAGCTGATTGCTTATTTAAAGTATCAGCTAAAGATTTGCGCAGCGTTATCACAGCTGTTCTGCTGGCGCCCCCTAATATTTTCATGATTACTTACTCTTCTCCAGATCTGAGATAAAGCGGTCAACAATTCGAGATTGACGAACCTGGTCATCTAATGCTTCGCCAACAATCTTTCCGGCTAACTCAGTAGCGAGTGCTCCAACTTCATTACGAAGTGCGGTCATTGCTTGCTGGCGCTCTGATTGAATTGCTGCGGTAGCTGCGGCGGTAATTCTTGCCGCTTCCTCCGCTGCTTTACTTCGCAAATCTTCAATAATTGCTGCCCCTTGCACTCTGGCATCTTCGCGAATCTTTTGTGCTTCACCACGTGCTTCATTTAATTGCGCTGTGTATTGCGCAAGTGCACGCTCTGCTTCTACTTGTGCACGCTCTGCTTTTTCCATACCGCCTTGAATTGCTTCAGTGCGTTCAGCAAATGCCTTTTCAAATAGCGGCACAACTTTTGAACGTAGTACTAAAAAGAGCAGTGAAAATGCGATGAAGCCAACTATTAACTCCGCAGTGTGCGGAACTAATGGGTTAGCACCTTCACCGGCTGCCCAATTAATTAAATTAGCGCTAGACATATCTATTGCTTGCTTTAATTAGAGAACGAAAGCTAGTACGAGACCGAATAGTGCTAGAGCTTCTGCAAGTGCGAAGCCTAGGAATGCGATCGGCTGCAGTACAGAACGTGCCTCTGGTTGGCGTGCGACGCCGCTGATGTAAGCAGCGAAGATCATGCCAGTTGCGATAGCAGGTCCGATTGCAGATAGGCCATAACCGACCAGGTTGAGTGTGCCTGTCATTTCTTTTCCTTCTTTCTTTTTATTGGGTTGTTGTTTTTCTTTTAGTGCTCATCCGCTAACGCACCCGCTATATAGAGGGCGGTCAACAGGGTAAAGATATACGCTTGCAGGCATTGGACCATAAACTCAAAAAAAGTAAGTCCAATTCCAAAGGCAAAAGCAAATGGAGAGACTAGTTTGAGCCCAATTACACCTTGTAATAGGTGTTCACCACCTAAAATGAAAACTAATAGGAGTAGGTGACCAGCAAACATATTTGCGAACAAACGAAGTGAAAGAGTAAGTGGGCGAACTAAGAAGTAGGTGGCAACTTCAATTGGAGTAAGTAGAATATAAACAGGCTTAGGAACTCCTGGCATAAACATAATCTCTTTAAGATAGGCAATTAATCCTTTATGTTTAATTGCTACGTAATGGAAAATTACAAAAGTAAACATCGCTAATACATATGGAAAGCTAACTCTAGACATCGGTGGGAATTGCAGCCCCGGCACAATTCCAAAAAGATTATTGGTTAAAATGAATGTGAAAAGTGTAAATAAATATGGAACAAAGCGCATAAATTCGTGGCCAATAACATCTCTAGCCAGGTCATTTCTTACAAAGCTATAAATTGATTCCCCGGCAAACTGTAATTTGCTTGGTACTACAGATGCTTTGCGTGAGGCAGCTATGAAAAATATTGAGATTAAAATTACTGATAGGAAGACTAAAAAGATTGGTTTTGTTGTGTATGGGTTATCACCGAATACTGGCGGTAATTCAAAGTCAGCGGTAGAAGGTGGCTTAAAACCACCATCTTCTGCTAGCAACATTGCCACTTAACTCTCCAAATGATCGTTACTTCAAATTTCGAACTGAAAATCTGTAAGCCCAAAGGGGAGTTTGGCTACGGGCGAAACCCTATTAGGTATTACCAAATAGCGCGAAATCCTTCGGGGGTTTAAAACTGTGCCCATACCGATTAGGCATGATTTTAGTGATTTTAGTCGCGCCCAAATCGAAGCCATACTAAATATATTGAGGAACCAGCCCCTAGTAGAAGTCCGACTAGTAGTAAGTAGGTAGTTCCCAGCCATTTATCAAGTCCGAAGCCGATCCCACCCCAGATTAAAAGACCAGATAGTAGGTAGCCAACAATTGACCAAAGTGCATTCTCTTCATTTTGGGAGTTACTTAAATTATCATCATTTGAATTTTTACGACTCATTACTCATCCCCCTCTTTTTTCGGTAATGGCATTTGAAAACGCAACTTCATAAAGCTGCGAATCTCACCAAATAACCATGCCATCGTAATCAGTATTGCGCAGATCGCAAAACTTGCTCTATCTACTGTGCTCCTATCGGTAAATTTTGTAACTAAAAGTAAAAAAACACCCATAAATATCACCTTTGCAAAGTAGGAAAACATTGCAAGCGCCATTGTAAGCATTGGATCTAAATTACGAGAAATTCTTGCAACCAGTAAATGAATACTAAAGAAAATAATTACTGTAAATGATGCAAGTAGTCCAGCAAGTAATCCAGACTTTCCGTTAATTACGGCCACACCAATACAGGTAAGTGTCGCCACTATTAGCGCAGGAAAAATAGCACCTTTCCAAAGATCAACATCACTACTTTGTGTGTTAGACATTTGTTATCAACTTTTTATTACTTTTAATTACAAATATCTGAAATTAAAAATATTAATACACCGCAGGTTAGAGCAATCGGAATTGGCACAAAAGCTGCAGTAACAGTCGGTATTGCAAACATCGCCGTCCATAGATACAAAATGACTGTGGTGCGCTGTTGACTCACTCCCATACGCATAATTCGATGGTGAAGATGCTCACGATCTGCGGTAAATGGTGAACGGCCTGCTTTTACTCTTCTTATAATAGCCATCACAAAATCAATTAGTGGAATAGCTAAAACGGTAAAGGGTAGAAGCAAAGGCAGTAATGCAGTTCCACCATTTTCCTCTGTAATCGCTGAAGCATCTACCTGACCAGTTAAAGTGATTGCAGATGCACTAATTAGTAAACCTAAAAACATAGCCCCAGAATCTCCCATGAAGATCTGTGCCGGATGAAAGTTGTGAGGTAAAAATCCAAGACATAAACCAATTACAACTGCAGTAATTAGTGATGGGGCTCCGGCGCGATTTAATCCATTTATGACTGCTAATAAATAGGAGAAGGCAAAGAAAGATGCTGCGCAGATCATTACTATTCCAGTAGCTAAACCATCTAAACCATCTATAAAGTTAATCGCGTTAATTACTACCATTACAAAGAGCACGGTTAGTAACTGACCAATATTAGTTGGCAAGGTTGTAATTCCATTTATAGGAAGCCAAAGAATCTGTACTCCGTATATAAGTAATATGCCAGCTGCTAGTGCCTGGCCAGCAAATTTTGTAATCGGATCTAGATCAAAGCGATCGTCAAGGAGTCCTAGAAACAAAATAAAGCTACCGCTTAAAAAGATTCCAGTTGCATCTTGCCCAAATGATTTATGTACAAGCGGTAGGTAATTAGCAATTACTAGGGTGAGCGCCATGGCTAGCCACATTGCAAGGCCGCCCCATCTTGGAGTTGGCGCAACATGAACATCTCTGGCACGAATTGCTGTAACAGCGCCAAATTTAATTGCTAAATCTCTAACTAATGGGGTAATTAAATAGGTAATTATTGCGGCAAGTAAAACTGTTACTAAGTACTCGCGCATTACTTTTTAGTTTTTAGGCTCTGGATAAACTGGAAATTGTTTAGTTAATTCATGAACTTGTGATCTAATCGCTTTTGCTTTGCTTTCATCCGCTCCGTCTTTGATCGCGCGAGCAATAAATCCAGCAATTTGTTTCATTTCAGGTACGCCCATTCCCTGAGTAGTAGTTGAAGGTGTACCAACTCGAATACCACTTGTGACAGCTGGTGACTCTGGGTCATATGGAATTGAGTTTTTATTTAATGATAGGCCAGATAAACCGCATCTTTCATCAGCAACTTTACCGTTAACACCAGTTGAGCGAATATCAATTAAAGCTAGATGGGTTTGTGTACCACCTGAAACAGCTCGCATGCCCTCTGCTTCTAAATCTTTTGCAAGTGCTTTGCAATTTTCGATTACTTTCTTGGCATAATTTTGATACTCAACTGTTGCACACTCTTTTAAAGCAATTGCTTTACCGGCTACCGCACTCATTATGGGTCCACCTTGCATGCCAGGAAATATTGCTTTATCAATTGCTGCAGCATGTTTTTCTTTACATAAAATCATGCCTCCTCTTGGCCCACGTAACACTTTATGAGTGGTAAATGAAACAACATCTGCATATGGCACTGGTGATGGAATTGCCTTACCCGCTACTAAACCAATGAAGTGAGCAGCATCGACCCACATAATCGATCCCACCTCATCACATATTTGGCGAACCTTTTCAAAATCAATCAAACTTGGATAAGCCGTTGCGCCTGAACAAATCATCTTAGGCTTATGTTCAATTGCTAGATCTCGTAGTTGGTCATAATCAATTAATTCATTATCTTGACGAACCCCGTACGAAACTACGTTAAACCATTTACCAGAAAAATTAACCTTTGATCCATGAGTTAAGTGTCCGCCATGGGGTAAAGACATTGCTAGCACTGTATCTCCAGGTTTTGTAAAAGCTTGGTATACCGCAACATTTGCACTAGCTCCTGAGTGCGGTTGTAAATTTGCATGCTCAGCGCCAAATAATTCTTTAGCACGAGCAATTCCAATTACTTCAACTTTATCTACCTCTTCACAACCTCCGTAATACCTCTTACCTGGATAGCCTTCAGCATATTTATTTGAAAGAGTTGATCCCATTGCAGCAAGTACTGATGGTGATGTGAAGTTTTCACTTGCAATCAATTGTAAATCTTGACGCTGGCGAACTAATTCTGAAATTACAACCGATGCAATCTCAGGATCTTCCTTTTCAAGGGCATTAAAATCTGGGCCGTAGTACTTCTCAAAGCGGGACATGCGCTAATCCTAAAGGTTAGGAGTGGAAATGGTAGGAACTATCGAGCGTAATTTCTCAAGTGAGATATCCCCTACTCGTATAACTGTGATCTCATTCTCAGATATATCTATCCAAGTTGATAATTGGCCAGATTCTAATTTACCCTCGTCAAAAATAACTCCAATATCACTTTCATAAATTGATACCTTTGTTAAATCTAATATTGCACTCTCACCAGTTAATGCCACAGATGCAGCAGCAAGTGGCCCAGTTTTTAAAAGTATTGTATTTAAAAACTTACGATTAGGAAGCCTGACATTTACCTTTCCTAATCTGCGCTCATCACCTAAATCCCAACTTAAAGCTAGTTGCGATTTCATTGTTACTGATAAAAGACCTGGCCAAAATGTGTTAAGTAAATTCTCTTGTTCTTGCGTTAACCTTGCACTAATACCTGTAAGCACTTTAATATCGCCAATAAATACCTGAGCCACAACATTAGTTCGGTCACCACGTAATATATGAATTGCTTTAACTGCATCTTTATCAAAGGCATCAGCTAAATAGACATATCCATGCTCAGCAGCAGCAATTATTACTTCACCAGATTTTAAATACCTGACTGCCGTCTCTACAGCTTCATTAAACTCAGAATCCTTGAGATTATTTAAAACCACGCGCTCAGCCATGACTCCTACTTTCGCCGTGCACTTGTGAATCTATCTCTACCAGTTAAGTCAGAGTGGGTTTGAATTGAGTTAAAACTTTCAACCATCGCATTCTTTACTAAATCAGATTGCATTTCATGATGTTCCATAATAAAAAATCCACCTGATTTTAACAACCTAGCCGCTGAATCTATAAATAGCTTAGGAATCTGCATTCCATCAACTGGCCCACCACGCAGGGCAATCTCTGGTTCATAATTTGCTACCTCTTTTGGAAGCTTTTCATCATTGGGTATATATGGCGGATTTGCAACTACAAGATCTGCTTTAACATCCGGCAGCGCACTTGCTACATCTTCAATTACAACTCTTATCGGTAGATCATATTTAGCAATATTTTTATTAAGCCAGGCAGCCGCCTCTGCAGATTTCTCAACTGCCACCATGCTCACTTTTAATCCTTTAAGCGCCGCCTCTGTAGAAATAGCAATACTTAATGCCCCACTTCCTGCACCTAGGTCAATCACACTTTTTGCTAAATCTTTATCATCTGCTGAATTTAAATAACCAATAACTCGATCAACAATTAATTCACTCTCTGGCCTAGGAATTAATACTCCCTCACCAACTTCTAAATCTAAATACCTAAATGCCGCGCTTCCAGTTATATATTGAACTGGGCGTCCTAATAATCGCTGATTAATTAGATCAGAGAATTCAGATGCTAATTTTTCTCTATCCCCATCTGCTAATTCTAGATCTTGAGCATGAATTTGTTTTCGTGAGATTCCAAGTAGATGAGCTAACAATAATTCAGCATCAACTGCTGCAATTTGATTTTTTTCAAATTGCGAAAACGCTGCTCTTAGCAGTTCTTTCAAGAGTTACCTGCTGCTAATTTTGCGGTTCGATCTGCATCAATTAATGATTGGATCACCGCTTCTAGATCACCATCCATTACTGAATCTAAATTATTTGCTTTGTAATTAACTCGATGATCACTTAGGCGATTTTCTGGAAAATTATAAGTTCTAATTCGCTCACTTCGATCTACTGTTCTTACCTGGCTCTTTCGCTCAACTGATGCAATACGATCTGCCTCTTCTTGAGCAGCAGCTAGCATGCGAGCGCGCAAAATACGCAGGGCTGATTCTTTATTTTGCAGCTGACTCTTTTCATTCTGACAAGAAACCACAATTCCAGTTGGTACGTGGGTAATTCGAACTGCTGAGTCTGTTGTGTTAACGCTTTGTCCACCAGGACCTGATGAGCGATAAACATCGATGCGAAGATCATTCATATTTATATCAACGTCAATCTCCTCAGCCTCTGGCAAAATTAAAACACCAGCTGCTGATGTGTGGATTCTTCCTTGTGATTCAGTCTCTGGAACTCTTTGCACGCGGTGCACGCCACCTTCAAACTTAAGTTTTGCATATGGAGTTTGCCCAGGTTTTGGTGTGCCTTTTGATTTAATACCAATAGACATATCTTTATAGCCACCCATATCACTTGGAGTGGTATCGATTACTTCAACTTTCCAACCTTGTTTTTCAGCAAAACGTGAATACATTCTAAATAGATCACCAGCAAAAATTGCTGATTCATCACCACCAGCACCTGCTTTAATTTCCATAATTACATCACGATCATCATTTGGATCTCGAGGTAGTAATAACTCTTCTAAAGTTGCAGCAGCTGTATCTTTGGTACTTTCTAATGCTGCTATTTCAGAGGCAAATGCTGGATCTGCTTCAGCAAGCTCTTTGCCAGCAATAAAATCTTCTTCAGCTGCTTTGTAGGCACGGTATCCAGCAATAACTGGACCGAGTTGGGCATATCTTTTACCGAGGGACCGTGCTTTGTTTTGATCTGAGTGAATAGATGGATCAGCCATCTGCGCTTCAAGTGATTCATACTCAGCTAATAATTCATTTACCTTTAGCGAACCTTTCCATCTCTTCCTCCTTTCGCAAGTGACGATCTATTAGAAATTAAAAAAGAGAGCGCACCACATCTTTCGATGTTTAGGTGCGCTCTCTAAAAGAAAACTACTTAGTGCCGCTCTTGTCAGCCTTTCCAAATCGCTCTTGGAACTTAGCTACACGGCCACCGGTATCAAGAATTCTCTGCTTGCCGGTATAGAAAGGGTGACATGCTGAACAAACTTCAACATAAATTGAACCATTTTCTTTGGTACTGCGGGTAGTAAAAACTTCACCGCAACCACAAGTTACTTTGGTTTCACCGTACTGTGGATGAATCTCTTTCTTCATATTTCTCCTTGATTATTACTGGATCAAGTTTTGGTTAAAACTTGTGAACCAGTAGGACTAGTGAAGTACTAGAGGGGTGTAAGAATAACTCTTATCTAGAGGTGGGCAAAATTTACGCCTATTTATGCGTCAGCATTCTCTCTATTACTAGAGCTATTTGCTGTTGGGCTATCGCCACCAGTTGTGGTCTTTTGAATTTGTAATAGGAACTCAACATTTGATTTAGTTCCCTTCATCTTCTCAAGTAATAGTTCTAGTGCTTGTTGTGGCTCTAGTGCGTGTAGAACACGACGCAGGCGCCAAACAATGCTTAATTCTTCAGTTCCCATCAGAATTTCTTCCTTGCGAGTACCAGATGCAACAACATCAACGGCTGGGAAAATGCGCTTATCTGCAAACTTACGATTAAGAATAAGCTCCATATTTCCAGTTCCTTTAAACTCTTCAAAGATAACTTCATCCATCTTTGAACCAGTATCAATTAATGCTGTTGCCAAAATAGTTAATGATCCGCCATTTTCAATATTACGGGCAGCTCCAAAAAACTTCTTTGGTGGATATAGCGCTGCTGAATCAACACCGCCAGAAAGAATTCGACCAGAGGCAGGAGCTGCGATGTTATATGCACGCCCTAACCGAGTAATTGAATCAAGTAATACAACGACGTCATGACCTAGCTCTACTAATCTCTTTGCTCGCTCAATAGCAAGTTCTGCAACTGTAGTGTGATCATCAGCTGGTCGATCAAAAGTTGAAGCAATTACCTCACCCTTTACCGATCTTTGCATATCTGTTACTTCCTCAGGTCGCTCATCAACTAAGACAACCATTAAGTGACACTCTGGATTATTAGTTGTAATCGCGTTAGCAATTGCTTGCAAAACCATAGTCTTTCCAGCCTTTGGTGGTGAAACAATTAATCCACGTTGTCCTTTACCAATTGGTGAAATTAAATCAATGATTCTTGTTGTTAGAACGTTTGGCTCTGTTTCAAGCCGTAATCTGTCTTGCGGATATAGCGGGACTAATTTTGAGAATTCAACGCGCTCTTTAGTGGTATCTGGTTCATTACCATTTACTGTTTCAACTTTAACTAATGCACTAAATTTCTCACGTCGCTCACCTTCTTTTGGTTCACGAACAGATCCAGTTATAACATCACCTTTACGCAGGCCATATTTTCTAACCTGTTGCAAAGAAACATAAACATCATTAGGAGATGGTAAATATCCACCAGTTCTAATAAATGCAAAGCTGTCTAAAATATCAAGTAAGCCACCTACTGGAAGTAATACATCATCTGGTCCAATTACAATCTCGCGCTCTTCACGTTGACCACGGTCACGATTTCGATCTCGGCCACGATCTCGCCCGCGATCTCTGCGGTTGTTATCGCGATTACCAAAGCGGCGGTTGTTATCGCTGCGCTCAGCATCGCCATAGCTGTTGCTGGAATTATTTGATGAGTTATCTGGGCCAGAGTCATTGCTATCGGCCTCAGCACTGTTATTTCTACTGTTTCGATTGTTCTGTCGTTCCATACGACGAGCCTCTCGTTCATTTTTAGCGGCTTCACGATTTGCGGCCTGCAGGTCAGCGATAGATTGGACTAACTCTGCTTTCTTAAGAGTGGATGCATCTTCAATACCTAATTGACCAGCTACTTTCTTCAGGTCACCTAACGCCATATCCACTAACTCAACCGCATCTGCGCGATTGGTGGTTTTCTTTTCTGCCATTTATATATTGCCATTCTTTCTTTGATTTTTATTACCCGTATACGGGAGCCCCATAAAAAATTAGTTTAATTTTTGGGATTTTTTACTGTTTTATCTGTCGCACTTTCCGACAGGGGTAAATCTACCACAATCTAGATAGGTATGGAAAATAGGCTACTGGGCGCCAGTTTTGGCTATGGCTAACTTCATTGCGGTAAAGCCAGGGGCTAGGGATGGAATCTGATCAATCTCATCCTCACTATTTGCATATAACACCATTACCGATGGACCAGCACCTGACACAACTGCAGCTAAACCAGCACCGCGTAATTTCTGCATTAATGCAATTGTCTTTGGCATAGCACTTGCCCGATAACTTTGATGCAGTAAATCCTCAGTTGCATTAAATAATAAGTCTGGGCGCTGAGCAAGGGCGTGAACTAAAAGTGCAGCGCGAGATGAGTTTAAAACCGCATCTTGATGTGAGATTGTCTCCGGTAATAATTTTCGAGCTTTAGCAGTTGCTAATTGATTATCTGGTACTAACAACAGAGCCTTAATTCGATCATCTACCTTTAAACTAACTGCTTTACCAATGCTTTTTGTAACACCGGCTGCATTAATAGAGTTCTCGAGCCAAGCAATAGTTGCCCCGCCATAAAAAGCTGCGGCCACATTATCTGGATGTCCTTCAAGTTCTGTTGCTAACGTGATTAAGTCTTCATCACTCATATATTGCTCACCAGTTAAAACTAAGGATCTTGCAAGAGTTAATCCACCAACAATTGCGCTAGCAGAAGAACCAAGTCCGCGACCATGCGGAATAACATTTAAAGCACGAAGTGCTATTCCCTTTGGTTTGCCTCCCATATGTTCAAAGCCGTGCATCATCGCTTTAATTACTAAATTCTTCGCATCTTTCTTAACTTCATCTGCGCCCTCACCAGTTACATCAACATCAAATGTTGGATCATCTAGTACTTGGGCGGCGTAGCGATCTCGTAGCTCTAGTGCAATTCCAAAGCAATCAAAACCTGGACCCACATTTGCACTACTTGCTGGCACGCTAACTTGGGCCATGGTGGCTTTAAAAGTTAAGCCACTTGATGTTCGTTTAGATGCCATTACTTAAGTCCAATTACTTTCGCGGCTTTCTTCATATCAACTGGAATAACAGTTGGTTTACCACCACTATTTAATATCCACTGGACATCCTTTAAACCATTTCCAGTTACTGTTACGACAATCGTTTTACCTTTAGGAAGCTTCTTTTGCTCTTTCTTCTTAATTAATCCAGCAATACCCGCCGCACTTGATGGCTCAACAAATACTCCTTCTTTTGCTGCCACTAAGCGATAAGCACTTAATATTTCTTTATCGGTTACTGAGTCGATTAAACCTTTTGAACCAACTTGAGCAGCAACTGCTTGATCCCAAGATGCTGGGTTGCCAATACGAATTGCAGTAGCAATTGTCTCTGGGTTTTTAATAATTTTATTCTTAACAATTGGCGCAGCCCCAGCTGCTTGAAAACCCCACATCATTGGTAGGGAGCGTGAGATCAAAGCTTTTTTATACTCTTGATAACCTTTCCAATATGCAGTGATATTGCCAGCATTTCCAACTGGCATTACGTGAATATCAGGAGCAAATCCTAATAATATCTACGACCTCAAATGCAGCAGTTTTCTGTCCTTCAATCCGGTATGGATTAACTGAGTTAACAAGTGCTACTGGATAATTTTCAGATAACTGCTTCGCAAGAGTTAAACAATCATCAAAGTTTCCTTTAACTTGTAAAAGTGTTGATCCATGAGCAATTGCTTGAGCTAGTTTGCCCATTGCAATCTTTCCTTCAGGAACTAATACAACTGGTTGCATTCCAGCTTTAGTTGCATATGCAGCAGCAGATGCACTGGTATTTCCAGTTGATGCGCAAATTACTGCCTTAGCGCCATCTTCAGCTGCTTTTGAAATTGCCATAGTCATACCGCGATCTTTAAATGAACCTGTTGGATTAGTACCTTCAACCTTTAACCAAATTTCATTACCTAACATTTTTGATAAAACTTCGGCATAAACAAGTGGTGTGCCACCTTCGCGAAGTGAAATAACTGGAGTTTGATCTGTTACTGGTAACCAGCTTCGGTACTCAGCAATTACTCCACGCCATTGGTGTGCACCTTTTCTTCCAAATATTCCCATTAGTTAACACCTTCAACTCTAAGCACACTTGCCACATCTGTTACTACAGGCAGGTTTTTTAGATCCTTAACTGTGGCAGATAATGATGATTCATTTGAACTATGAGTCATAACAATTAATTCAGCCTTATCTCCTGCGCCAGTTTGTCTAACTGTTTGAATTGAAACCTGATGTGAGGCAAATACATGGGCAACAGACTCTAAAACTCCTGGCTTATCCGCCACATTTAACCTGATTAAATAACGTGTTTTTGTCTGACCAATTTGAGCAATCTTAAGATCTGCGTAATCACTTTCTTTTGGCCCAATTCCACCAGTGACTCTATGACGGGCAACTGCAACTAAATCTCCTAATATTGCACTGGCAGTTGGTTCACCGCCGGCTCCTTTTCCATAAAACATCATCTGCCCAGCAGATTGGGCCTCCACAAAAACTGCATTAAATGATTCACGAACTGAAGCCAGTGGATGAGAGCGTGAGATTAATGCCGGATGAACTCGAACTGAAACTGCACCTTCTGGAGTTAACTCAGCAATTGCCAGTAATTTAATTACCATCTCCATAGCTTTTGCTACTTTTACATCTGCTGCAGTTATCTTGCTAATTCCCTCACGGTAAACATCATTATCAGTAACTCGTGAATGAAATGCTAAGCCAGCTAAGATCGCAGCCTTTGCTGCAGCATCAAAACCTTCAATATCAGCTGTTGGATCTGATTCTGCAAAACCTAATGCTTGCGCCTCTTTTAATGCATCAGCAAATGCTGCGCCATTCTCATCCATCTTTGTCAAAATATAATTTGTTGTACCGTTAACAATTCCCATAACTCGAATAACATGATCGCCAACTAATGACTCACGCAGGGGTCTTAAAATTGGAATTGCACCTGCTACCGCAGCTTCATAATACAAATCAACATTCGCTTTATCAGCGGCGGCATAAAGTTCTGCGCCATGTTTAGCAAGTAATGCCTTATTTGCAGTTACAACTGATTTACCATTTTTTATTGCAGTTAAAATCAATTCTTTTGCCGGATCTATTCCACCAATAACCTCAATTACTAAATCAATTTGTGGGTCATTAACAATATATTTTGCATCAGTTGTTAGTAGTGCAGCAGGTATTCCATCGCGCTTTAATTTACTGTCTTTAACTGCAATTGATACCAACTCTAAATTAGCTCCTGCTCTAGATGCTAAATCTGATTTATTAGCAATTAGTAGCCGAGCGATCTGGGAGCCAACCACCCCAGCACCTAGCATGCCTACTTTAAGAGTCTTCATTGGAGAAGTATCTCAAACTTATGAGATCTGCCGTGGCGGCTGATCTACATCTAAATTAAGCAGATCTTGCTCATTTTCCCTGCGCAAAATTACGCGGGCGCTGCCATTTATGACTGTAATAACTGCAGGCCTTGAAATGTGGTTGTAGTTACTAGCCATGCTGCGGCCATATGCACCGGTTGCAGGTATTGCGAGTAAATCACCAGCTTTAATATCTGAAGGTAAATTAATTTCAGAAATTAAAATATCACCAGTCTCACAGTGCTTACCAACAACTCTACTTGAGATTAATTTTGCAGTTGAGGTTCGGTTTGCTAAAAACGCTGAGTAAACAGCGCCGTATAAAGCTGGGCGAATATTCTCACTCATTCCACCATCAACTGAGATGTAACGGCGCTCTGATCCATTATCTAGTTTTACCGATTTTGTTGTGCCAACTAAATAAAGTGTGGTGGTGGTAGGGCCAACAATCGCTCGCCCTGGCTCAATTGAAATTCTTGGCACGGCTAACTTTGCCTTAGCGCACTCATCTTTAATTACGGAAGCAATTGCAGGTATTACTACATCTGGTGAGATCCCGCTTTCATCTTTTGTGTAGGCAATTCCATAGCCGCCGCCGATATTTAACTCTGCTAACTCTTTAGAATACTTATCGCGAAAGGTTGTCAGCACAGCAACTAGCCGCTGCGCTGCAATTTTAAAGCCTTCTACCTCAAATATCTGTGAACCAATATGGCAATGAATTCCCGCTAGATTTAAAGAACTTTGCTCCATACATTTTTCAATCGCTTCATTTGCCGCACCTGATGCAATTGAGAAGCCAAACTTCACATCTTCATGCGCAGTTGAAATAAATTCGTGGGTGTGAGCATCAACACCAGGAGTAAGTCGAAGATAAACTTTTTGAGTTTTATTAAAAGATTTAGCAATTTCCGCAACTCTAGTTAGCTCATCAAATGAGTCGATCACTATTGTGCCAACGCCTGCTTTTATGGCAGTTGTTATCTCGCCTTCAGATTTATTATTTCCATGAAATTCAATATCACTTGCTGGGAAATCAGCGGCTAATGCCACTGCTAATTCTCCTGCGCTACAAACATCTAGTCCAAGTTTTAACTCCTTAAGCCATTTTGCAATCTCAACACAAATAAATGATTTTGCGGCGTAATAAAGCTGTCCACCGCCAAATGAAGTATCTAGAACTTGACGCCAACTTTTTGCTCTAAGGAAAAAATCCGCTTGATCTATAACGAATAATGGTGAACCAAACTCTTTAACTAATTTCTCTCCAGAGCAACCTGCTATTGCTAGAACTCCACCATTTTCTCCCTCACCCGCAAAGGTTAAGTTGCTAGAAAATAAAGAGGTTGGGTATTTAGATTGATTACTCATTACATCTTCTCCGGGGCATTAACACCGAGTAAATCTAAACCATTGCTGATTACCTGCGCAGTTGCTTGAGATAAAGTCGCTCTAGCGGAGTTTAAATCGCTCACTTTTTCATCACCTAGTGGCAAAACTCGACAATCATTATAAAAACGGTGGTACTGAGAGGCTAGCTCTTCAATATATCTTGCAACTCTATGCGGTTGGCGCAACTGGGCTGCAGAGGATAAAACTTTAGGATATTGAGCAAGTAAGCCAACAAGTTCTCGCTCTCGCTCATGAGTTAAAAGTTCAGGTGAATAAAACTTAAGACCATAATTGATACCAAGTTCTTTAGCATTTCTAAGCACCGCACATATTCGTGCATGAGCATATTGAACATAATAAACAGGGTTATCGTTTGTATTTTTCCGAAGTAAATCGACATCCATAACCATTGGTGTATCGGTTGGAAATCTAATCAATGTATAGCGGGCAGCATCTGTACCAACTTTTTCTACCAACTCTTCTAGAGTAATTATCGTTCCTGCTCTTTTTGAAAGCTTTAATTCAGCACCGTCTTCAATAATCTTTACCATCTGCCCAATTAAAACCTCAACATCTTTTTCAGGATCATCACCTGCGCAAGCTGCAAGTGCTTTTATTCTGCCAACATAACCATGATGATCAGCACCTAGCATATAAATACACAAATTAAATCCGCGCTCTCTCTTACTAACATAATATGCGGAGTCGGATGCAAAGTAAGCAAAGGTTCCATCAGATTTAATCATTACTCGATCTTTATCGTCACCAAAATCTGTGGTGCGAAGCCAGATAGCACCCTCTTGCTCAAAAACATGACCTTCTTTTTTTAATTTATCTAGTGAATGATTAAAAAAATTATCCTTATAAAGACTGCTCTCAGAAAACCAAGTATCAAAGTGTGTACCAAAGTTATCTAATACTTTGCGTTGTTGATCTAACTGTAATTTATAGCCGGCTTGTGTGAATGCTGATATTGATTCACTCTCTGCTAACTGGGTAATTTGTGGATTACTTTTTACAATTTCTTTTGCTAAATCTTCAATATATTCACCGTGATAGCCATCTTCAGGGCGAGCCTTACCTAGTGCGGCCGCCCGAATAGATGCGCCAAACAAATCCATCTGATTTCCACGATCATTAACATAAAATTCACGACTTACCTGCGCCCCAGCTGCTGCTAAGACTCTGCCTAATGAATCTCCGACCGCTGCCCACCTGGTATGACCTAAATGAAGCGGCCCGGTTGGATTTGCACTAACAAACTCTAGATTTATTTTCTTACCAGCTAGCAAATTTGAAGTTCCGAATTTTTTACCGCCAGTAAGAATTTCAGTAACAACTACACCTTGGCTAGCACTTTCTAAAGTGATGTTAATAAATCCAGGGCCTGCAATATCAACCTTGCTAATACCTGCAGGTGTTAATAGTTTGTTATCCGTTAAAGTTTTAACAATCACCTTAGCTATCACCCCTGGTTGCAAATTTGCTGATTTAGAAAGAGCTAGTGCAATTGAAGTTGCATAATCACCATGGTCGCGATTTTTTGGGCGATCTAAAGTTAATTGTGATGGCACATCACAAGGAAGCTGGCCTTCATTTTTGGCTATTTCCAGCGCCTTTAGGATCACCGCAGCGACCTTACTTTGCACTGAATCTGCACTCATTTGAGCAAGGTTACCCGTTACTCCTTGCTAAAGGTCGTTAGTTTTGGTGAGGCGGGCATATACACCGTAATCTTTGCCCCTCACTTAAGTCAGTAAATGCGGGAGTGGTGAAATGGCAGACACGCAGGTCTTAGGAACCTGTGCTTCGGCGTGTGGGTTCAAGTCCCACCTCCCGCACCAGTTGTTTTTACTTTAAACCTACGGAAGGCTACGGGTATGGCAGAGAAAAATTTTTTATCTTGGGTGGGTTTTAAAGGTGAAGATGAAAGTAAACCTGCACCAACACAAAATGCATTAGAGAGAATTCGTCAATTAGAGAGTCAACTAAACGACCTTAGATCTCGCCGCGACATCACCGGCTTAAGTCGCGAAGAGTTTGAAATATTGGCAACTGAGACTGCCATGGCAATGATTAAGTCTGCTCAAGCACGCGAAGCAAAAGCTAACGCAGCTGCGCAGCGTCTTGTCACTGAAACAACTAGAAACACAAAAGAAAAATTAGATGCAGCCGAAAATAAGGCAAAAAGTATTCTCTCATCAGCTGAGTCACGCGGGCGTAAATATATTTCAGCGGCTGAAGATGATGCTGCAGATTTAATCTCAACAGCAGAAGGTGAAGCAGACTCAATACTTAATGAATCAGCAAGAAATGCTGCCCAAATAACATCTGCTGCTAAACGCGATGCCCAAAAATTAGTTGAAAATGCAGGTAGAAGCATTCTTGATTACCGCTCATGGTTATCTTCTGCCATATCTGAAGCTGAGCGCTTGCACCGTGCTCAAAATTCATCCCTTAACGCTGCTGAAAATGCTATTCAAGAATCAAGGCAGAAGCTAAAGCATGCATTTGATCGACTATCTCAACTTCAAATGGATATTAATGCCAACTTAGATTCTGAGAATAAGCCTGTGGCAAAAACTTTTGTAGTCGGTGCTGGTAAGAAAGCCGCTGCTGCGGCAGCTAGAAAGCAGAAAGCTGCTAATAGCAAAAAAACTACAAGTAAGAAGCCCGCAAGTAAGAAAAAGAAGAAGTAACTTACCTAAGTTTGAGTTAGTAAAGATAAAACTTTCTGACTAACTGAAATATATTATGAGCACAAAACATACTGATATCAAAAAAAGCACTCGTCATATTTCATCTATTGATGGTTTGCGAGCAATTGCTGTAACTGCAGTTGTGCTCTACCACTTAGGTATCTCCTGGATTCCAGGAGGCTTCTTAGGTGTTGACTTATTTTTCGTAATCTCTGGTTATGTAATTACCAGATTAATTCTTGACTCGATTAATCAATCCAGCGCACTAGATTTACGTGCTTTCTATGCCGCGCGTATTCGCAGGATTTACCCTGGTTTTTTGTTCATGGTTATCTCAACAATAATTTTCATCGGAGTTTGGGCACCGGAGGCTATAAAAAGATTTTTATCTGATCTGCCTTATGCCCTATCTGGCACAATTAATTGGGCATTAGTTGCTCGCAATCAAGATTACTTTGAAACTATTGGTAGGCCGCCACTTCTGCAGCACACCTGGTCACTTGCGGTTGAACTTCAGTTTTATCTAATTTGGCCGATTATTTTGTTAACAGTTTTAAAGTATTTTGGTAAAAAAAATATCGCTCGCATTGCGCTAATTATCGCAATTATTTCAGGTACTGCGTTGTTTTTAGTCTCCCTTCAGTTGGATCAATCTAACTCTGCAAAAGTTAGTCATATTTACTTTGGAACTGATACTCACTCTCTTGGTTTATTTCTTGGCTCTGCTTTAGCAGTTTCTTGGATACCTCAAAATCTTTCTGCGAACATCACCAGGCGGGCGCAAGATGTAATTGATGGAATTGGCGTCGTTGGTTTGCTTGGATTAATCTCAACATTTTTATTTATTGATGAATCAAATGCCGGTCTTTATCAAGTCGCTTTCCCATTAGCTGCAATATTTGGTTGCTTAGTCATTATTTCACTAGTCCACCCTGCATCTAGATTTGCTCCAATAATTAGTACCCCTCCCTTTCGTTGGGTAGGTCAGCGAAGTTATGGCATCTATATCTGGCATTGGGTAATTTTTCAGGTAACAAGACCCTCTGTTGATTTATCTGGTGAAACTTGGGCGCTCTACTTAGCGCGCGTTTTATTGGTTTTAGCCTTAGCTGATATCTCACTACGTTGGGTTGAAATACCTTTCCGACAAGGCCAAGTGCAAACCTGGTTTAGAGGAATGAAGTATCGTTCATCAAAAGAAAGAGTTCGCCAGCAAGTAACAGTGCTTGTCTCAATAATTGCAGTATTAGCAGTTACATCATCAATTTCAGTAAGTGCGATTAATAGATCTAATCAAATCTCTCAAGTAATTAATGAGGAATTAACTGAACAAGAGGATTCACCCGTTGATCTTGGTAGCACTACTGGGTTATGGGTAACTGGGGACAGCGTAATTTTAGGAATACGTAGCAAATTAGAGAACAAGGAACATATCTCTTTAGTTAACGCTAGAGTCGGACGGCAAGCCCCAGAATTACTAGCTGTAATGCGAGTAGATCAAAGCTCTGTTCCATCCTCTCCAGTCATCTTTAATCTAGGCAATAACAATGCATTATCTGAACAGACAGTGGTAGAGATATTTGAAGTGATTAAAAATCAACCTCAAATAATTGTTGTTAACACTGCAGTTCCTAGGCCATGGCGAGATGCAAATAATGCAATTATTTCTAAGGTTGCATCCAAATATGCAAATGTTAAGTTAGTTGACTGGGATCGAATTTCTAAAGATAGACCTGAATTATTTGCACCAGATGGTGTGCACCTAAGCCCTACAGGGTCAGATGTTTACGTTGATTTAGTTTTAAGTGTTTTGGTTAAACAGTAAGAAAAAATTGTAAATAAATCAGCCCCCAATTTCTTGGGGGCTGATTAAATTACTTAATAGCTTTTATGACCAGCTACCTGGTAGTCCATGGATTTTTCCATCGGCTACTACACCGTCTGAGTAAACAGTTGAGACCTGAACTTGTGCCCAACCCTCATCACCACTCTTGGTGATTTGTTGCTTAAATTGTGTTGCTGGAACTGTTGCAACTAGCTTCCACTCACCTGCACCATTTGCGCGAAGTGAAACGTTATAGCCAGTAATTCCTTCAGAAGCAGCAGGGGCTTTCCAATTAACAGTTGCACCTTCTGCGTTATACAAAGAAACAATTCCTACTGGTGGTTCATGGTTTGCAAGTGGTGCACCAGTTGGCTCTGTACTAGGTGCAGTAGTAGGTGCTTCACTTTCAGAAGCAGCAGGTGTTGGCGTAACAGTTGTTGCCTCATCAGATGAGTTCTGTGAAATAACCACAACTGCTAAAACTAAAATTCCGGCTACAACTGCGGCAACAATTCCTTTAGATGAACCGCTGTCACTGCTCTTGCTACTAGATTTTGAAGAGTAGCCAGCACTTGATGTAGGTCTTGGTGTTGTTGAAATTGTAGAAACTGAAGATCTTGAAGAACCACTTACTGGTACTGCAGGTATTGAGTAGCGAACTGATGCTTTCTTTGAACGCTTTGCACTCTTCTTAACAGAACGCTTAGCTGTGCTGCGCTTTGCACTCTTCTTAACAGAACGTTTTGCGGTACTGCGCTTAGCAGTTGATCGCTTTGCTGCTTTTTTCTTTGCGGCCACTTATAACTCCTTAAAATCGTTGCTCTGATTATCTAGTTAGTTTAAAAATACTCCAGGGGAGGATGAGTTAAGGATACAACACCCACACTTAGTTTTAGTTGAACTAATCAGAGGTGATCACGCAAAAATGGCGCAATTGCCCGTAAAGCAATCCCGCGGTGGCTAACCTCATCCTTCACCCTCGGAGGTAGTTGTGCGAGTGATTGATCAAATTGATCTGGTAAGAATATTGGGTCATAGCCAAAGCCTGAGCTACCAATTGGTTGGGTAAGGATTTCACCAGATAAAACCCCTAACTCATCTTTTTCTAAATATGATGAATCTAAATTTTTGCAACAAAACGCTACAACCGCTTTAAATTGAGCGCCTCGTGCTCCCTTAGGCACATCTTTTAATTCCTCTAATACTTTATTTATATTTGCTAGATCTTTCATTTTTGTATCCATACCTTCATACCCCGCCCATCGGGCCGAATAAATACCTGGCTGCCCTCCTAGCGCGTCAATAAATAAGCCACTGTCATCAGCAAGGGCTGGTAATTTACTAAAATCACAAATTGCTTTGGCCTTAAGTCTTGCGTTTTCATGCAATGTACTCCCGCTCTCTATCACCTCGGGCATATCTGGAAAATCAGCTAACCCTAAAACTTTAATATCGGGTGCAAATTCTGAAAGCAATCTTTCAAACTCAGCTACTTTGCCAATGTTTTTTGTAGCAAGAACTAATTTACGCATGATATGTAGTTATAAATAAAAGTAATTACTTAGCCAGTGCATCAACTTGTAGTTTTGTAAGTTGCTTACACCCAGCAGCACCTAAATCTAATAGCTGATTAAGTAGGGCGCGATCAAAAGGTTTGCCCTCAGCCGTTCCTTGTACCTCAATAAAATTACTATCTCCTGTGCAAACAATATTCATATCTGTTTGAGCGTTAACATCCTCTTCATAACAAAGATCAAGAATAGGTTCACCATTAATAATTCCAACTGATACTGCAGCTACTGAACTCGTTAAAGGTTTAGCACTTTCTGAAATATGTCCTTTACTTTTTGCCCATGAGATCGCATCAGCTAGTGCAACATAAGCACCGGTAATTGCAGCTGTTCGTGTGCCACCATCTGCTTGTAAAACATCACAATCTAGAACAATTGTGTTCTCACTTAGTGCTTTCATATCAACTATGCCTCGAAGTGATCTACCAACTAATCTTGAAATCTCCTGAGTTCGCCCACCTAATTTTCCCTTTACACTTTCGCGATCTGATCGAGTATGTGTAGCTCTTGGCAACATTGCGTACTCACTTGTTACCCATCCTTCTCCCTTACCAACTAACCATCTTGGAACTCCTGGTGTAAAGGAGGCCACACAAAGCACTCTGGTATTACCAAATTCAACTAGTACTGATCCTTCAGCATTATTTAGCCAGTTGCGAGTGAATTTAATTGCGCGTAATTGATCATTTGATCTGCCATCTACTCTGCTCATAAGACCACTTTACACTTGGTTAAATTTTATTAGTAACTGAAACTACTTC